>DASZZX010000417.1:0-2236 GCA_036260415.1 Nitriliruptorales bacterium | reverse complement strand
CCCCCCCCCGGCTCGCCTGTGGACGGTGCCCTGGCCTGGCGGACCAGTGCGACCCCGATGACCGCGGCGACCACGGCGGCCACGCTCGCGGCGGCCAGCAGCCGGCGGCGTCCGAAGCCGGTGCCCGACTGACGACCGCCGGTGCAGTCGGCGCACTTGAAACCGACCGTGGTGTGGACGATGCAGTCGCGGCACAGCCGGTCGCCGCAGCTGACGCAGGTCGCCAGCCCCGGCCGGCGCGGATGGTGGACGCAGGCCTGCCCGGTCACCCCAGCACGATGTCGTCGGAGTCCGTGCGGGAGGGACGGCTCCCGCTACGCACGCCGTCGAGCATGAGCTCGAGGTCGGGCCCCTCGATCGACTCGTCGTCCATGAGCTTCTGCGCGAGCGCCTCCCACACCGACTGGTGCCGCTCGAGCACCGCCAACGCGCCGGTCAGCGCGACGCGCAGCAACTCCTGGACCTCCTCGTCCAGGTCCGACGCCAGTCGCGGGGAGAGCCCAGCCTCGCCGCGCGTCTCCGCGGCGCCGGCCAGCGACATGGGGCCGAGGGTCTTGCCCATGCCGAGCTGGGCGACCATGCGCTTGGCGAGCACCGTGGCGCGCTCGATGTCGCTCTGCGAGCCGCTGCTGGGCTCGCCGGTCAACAGCTGCTCGGCGGCGCGGCCGGCCAGCAGGACCATCAGGCGGTCCTCCAGCTGCGAGCGGGCCGCGACCATCAGCTCGTCGCCCGGCGTGAACCACGTCATCCCGCCGGCGTGGCCGCGGCTGACGATCGACACCTTGTGCACGACGTCCGCACCGGGGGCGGCAGCGGACACCACCGCGTGGCCGGCCTCGTGGTAGGCGATGATGCGTCGGTCGTGGGGGCTCAGCACCCGGGTCCGGCGCTCAGGGCCGGCGATGACCCGCTCCACCGCTTCCAGCAGCTCCGGCTGGCTGATCTCGTCGCGGCCGCGCCGGGCCGCCAGCAGCGCCGCCTCGTTGACGACGTTGGCGAGGTCCGCACCCGAGAAGCCCGGCGTGCGCTTGGCGACCACCTCCAGGTCGGCCTGGTCGGACAGCGGCTTGCCCCGGGCGTGGATCTTGAGGATGCCCAGACGTCCCTTGACGTCCGGCCGGTCGATGGTGACACGCCGATCGAAGCGGCCCGGGCGCAGCAGGGCGTGGTCGAGCACATCGGGGCGGTTGGTGGCGGCGAGGACCACGACCCCGCTGACCATCTCGAAGCCGTCCATCTCGACCAGCAACTGGTTCAGCGTGGTCTCGCGCTCGTCCTGACCGATCACCGACCCGGCGACCCGACCGCGGCCGACCGCATCCAGCTCGTCGATGAACACGATGCAGGGCGCGGTGGCCTTGGCCGTCTTGAAAAGGTCGCGGATGCGCGCGGCGCCCACCCCGACGAACATCTCCACGAACCCGGCGCCCGACATCGAGTAGAACGGCACACCCGCCTCACCGGCGACCGCCCGCGCCAGCAGCGTCTTGCCGCACCCGGGCGGGCCCGCCAGGAGGATTCCCTTGGGAACGGCGGCGCCCATCGCCAGGAAGCGCTCGGGGGCCTGCAGGTAGTCGCGGATCTCCGCCAGCTCCTCCGCCGCCTCGTCCAGCCCCGCGACATCCTTGAACGTGATCTTCGACTCGCCCGACTGCAGCTGGCGTGCCCCGGACTTGCCGAACCCGAACAGCGCATCGCCGCGCCCGCGGATCAGCAGGAACACCAGCACGAACCCGTCGACGATCAGCAGCACGCCGAGCAGTGATGTCAGGGGCATGATCAGGCCCTTGCCCCACTGCTGGCGCACGGTGGTGGGCACGTTGCCGCCCTCCAGCGCGCTCAGCACCCGGTTCATCGCCGTCTCGCTGGCTCCGAAGGCGGTCCAGAAGGGTCCGCGGTCGGACTCGCCGATGACCCGCGAGTCCGGGACCAGCACCACCGCATCGTGGATGCGGCCGGCGCTCGCCATCGTGTTGAACTCGTCGAGGCGGATCTCCTCGCCGTACGTCTCCGGACGGGACCAGTACAGGGCGATCAGGTACAGGCCGATCAGGACCGGCAGGGCCGCCGTGAGCACGATGATCGCCGTGCGGCGGTTGGACAGGCCCTCGTCGGGGGCCGACTCATCATGGTCGTCGTCACGGGTGCGGCGGAGCAGGGTACGTCTCATCGGGGCCTCGTCGTTCCGGTTCGTCGATCGTAGGGTCAGCGACGCCGGTGGAGGGGCCGTCACGGC
>DASZZX010000416.1:0-2858 GCA_036260415.1 Nitriliruptorales bacterium | reverse complement strand
GCCGTGAGGCAGGCGGTGTGGGCGCTCGGTGCCGCCACGACGATGGCGCGTCATCGCACGCCCCGACCTGGCCGCCTGGGGCACCTCGCTCGATCGGCAAGCGTCCGCGGGCACCGCGGGGCCGGCGGCTCAGCGGGTGTGGTAGCGGTTCTGGGCCGCGTCGAGACCCTCGCGCACCATCGACAGCACGGCATCCGCGGCCTCCTCCACGACCACGTCGATCGTCCGACGCTCCTGGGACGTGAACGGTCGCAGCACGTGGTCCCTGGGGTCCATGCGTCCCGGTGGGCGCCCGATGCCGATCCGAACCCGGTTGTAGTCGCGCGTGCCGATGTGACGGTCGAGGTCGCGCAGACCGTTGTGGCCGGCGTGCCCACCGCCCTGCTTGAGCCGCAGAGTCCCGACCTCGAGGTCGAGGTCGTCGTGGACCACTACCAGCCGCTCGGTCGGCACCTGGTACCACGCCGCCGCGCTCTGGACGGGACCGCCCGACTCGTTCATGTACGCCAGCGGCCGCGCCAGCACCAGCCGGGCGTCGCCGTCGCGCACCTCAGCCACCGCGCAGCGGACACGCTTGTTGCGCGCGAAGTCGGCAGCGAAGCGGTCTGCCAGTACACCAACCACCTCGGCCCCGACGTTGTGGCGGGTGCCGCGGTAGTCGGGGTCGGGGTTGCCGAGGCCGACGACGAGCCAGCGGTCATCCGTCACGGGCGTGCGACGCCAGCGGCGGAACAGCGTCCTCAACCGCCCTCGGTCTGCTCGGGCTCGGGCGCCTCGCTGCCCACAGGGGCACCCTCGGCGGCTGGTCCGACCGGTGCCTCCTCAGGCGGGAGAGCGGCTGCTTCCTCGGCCGCCTCCTCCTCGGTCGGCTCCTCCTCGATGATGGTGGGAGCGGACACGGTCACGACCGTGCGGTCGGTCTCGATGTCGAACTCGGCGTCCGGGGGCAGCCGCAGATCCTCGACCCGTAGGACGTCCCCGATCACCATGTCTGCGACGTTCAGTTGGAAGCTGTCGGGGATGTCGAGCGGTCGCACGCGGATCGGCACCGTGTGCAGAACGTGGTTGACGACACCGGGTGCGGCCACCTCCTCGCTGCCTCCGAGGTGGACCGGTACCTCCACCCGGATGAGCCGGTCACGGTCGAGCGCGACGAAGTCGACGTGCAGGAGGTCGCCGCGGACGGGGTGGCGCTGGATCTCCCGGGCGATCGTGAGGTGCTCGTCGCCGTCGAACTGCAGACGGATCAGGACGTTGAGGCCGGCAGGGGTGTGCAGGGCGTGGAACAGGTCGAGCGCGTCGACGTGCAGCTTCGTGGACGGGAGCGTGCGGCCGTAGACGACCGCGGGGACACGGCCCGAGGCGCGCAGGCGGCGGGCCACCGCCTTGCCGCCGTCGGAGCGTGTCTCCGCCACGAGCTTCACCTGTTCAGCCATGGTCGTGGCCTCCTCGTGGCGGGTTCGTCATGGTTCGGTCCGCGGAGGACCGTCCCGGGTGGGTCGGACGGGGATGCGCGTCCGGACCGGGCGCGGCGGCCGCGCTCGCCACACGTCCCGTTCGGCGGCGTGCGTGGGGGCGTGTGCGCAGCATGGCCCGCCGAAGCGGGCCGTCCCGAGGCTATCGGCTGCTCACCGGCTGCGGCAACCGCTCACCGGCTCGCACCGGCGGTTCCGCGCGGGACGTGCCGCCGCCACCGTCACGCGTTCTCGCCCCGGAAGATCTCGGACACCGACTGATCCTCGAACACAGCCCTCAGCGCCGAGGCCAGGATCGGGGCGATGGAGAGCACCACCATCTTGTCGATGCGCCGATCTGCGGCGATCGGCAGGGTGTTGGTGACGACCACCTTCTCGATCGCTGATGCGTGCAGCCTCTCGACGGCGGGGCCGGAGAACACCGGGTGCGTCGCACAGCCGATGACGCGTGCTGCTCCGTGCTCCTTCAGCACGACGGCGGCCTGGGTGATCGTCCCGGCCGTGTCGATCATGTCGTCGACGATGATGGCGGTCTTGCCCTTCACCTGTCCGACGACCTCGAGGACCTCGGCCACGTTCGGTCCGGTACGCCGCTTGTGCATGATCGCGATCGGCGCGTGCAAGTGGCCGGCGAACTTCTCGGCGAGCCGCACCCTCCCCGCGTCGGGTGACACGACGACCCGCTCCTGTTCCGGGACGTTGTCGGCGAGCCATGCCGTCAGAAGCGGCAGGGCCGTCAGGTGGTCGAAGGGGTCGTCGAAGAAGCCCTGGATCTGGCCCGTGTGCAGATCGACCGACATGATCCGGTCCGCCCCGGCCGCGATCAGCAGATCGCCCATGAGCCGGGCCGCGATGGGCTCGCGGGACAACGTCTTCTTGTCGGATCGGGCGTACCCGTAGAAGGGGATGACCCCCACGACCCGCTTGGCCGACGCCCGGCGCAGCGCGTCGATCATGATCAGCTGCTCCAGGATGTGATCGTTGATCGACATGCGGTCGGCCGCTGTGTCGGTGTGTGACTGGATCACGAACGCGTCCGCCCCACGGACCGACTCCAGGTACCGGCAGTACAGCTCACCGTTGGCGAACCGCGACAGCTTCACGTCCCCCAGCCGCATCCCCAGATGATCGGCCACCTCGCCGGCCAACTCCGGGTACGACGACCCGGAGAAGATCATCATGCGCTTCTTGGTGACGATCTCCACGACCCATCCTTCGCCGACTGGCGCTACCCCAAGCGGCCACGTGCGTGCGATCGGTCACACAGCCCGACGTCACGAGGGTACCGGCGATCAATCCCTCCCACCGCGCGCCCAGCGGCGCGCCGCCCCCCCCCCCGACGCGATGAAGAACTCGCGCGGAGCACCGGCGCCGTGACCCACC
>DASZZX010000415.1:0-4344 GCA_036260415.1 Nitriliruptorales bacterium | reverse complement strand
GGTGGGGGCCCGCTACGTGGGAGGACCCCTGCGGGACGGTCGTGCGCGGGCGTGGGTGATGCGCCTGTGGGCTCGGGGTCGTCCGAGCGGACAGTCCCTCGACGTCGCGTGCCCTGGCCGTCAGCCGGCGCCGCCGGCCGCCCCGCGCCCGGGTTGGCACGGCGACTCGGACCCGTCGGGGGGTTCGCGGTGGTGACAGCGGTAGGTCGTCCCGTCCCAGACGTACACGACCACCGGCCACAGCGGTTGCGGCCGGTCAGGCTCCTCGCAGGTCGCCCGGATCTCCGCCGCACCGTCCCCGTCGCCGTCCTCGACCACGACACCCGCGTCGCCGTACGTGTGTGACCCGTCGAAGCAGTCACCCGAGGCGGTCAGCGGACGCAGCGTGCCGTCGCCCGCGCTGCTCCATAGTGAGGCGGACGTCCCCGAGGTTCCCACCGTCTGCGCGAGCAGCACGTCGAGCACACCGTCCGCGGTGAGATCCTGCACACGGAAGTCGGCCAGGTTGCCGGCCGGCCCCCCCGCCTCCGCGGCGGTGATCTCGTACCTGGTGCCGAGCCAGTCGGCGACGTCCACCTGGGTGCGGTGCTCGCCGTCCACCACGAACGCGAAGACGATCTCCTTCTGTCCGTCCCCGTCGAGGTCGATCGCGACGTTGCGGTGGTCGCTGGTGCCGGCTGGCCGGTAGCCGGCGATGAAACGGGCCCGGTCGGCATCGGTCGGTTCCCGCGGTGGCTCGATGGTGGGTGTCGGCGTGGGCGACGGGGTGGGGCTGGAGGTCACGGGCGCTGGCGAGGCCGGTGTCGGCTGCACCGGCACCGCAGTGAGCGAGCCGGTCACCGCCACTCGCGGCTCACCGCCGGACGTGCAGGCCGCGGCAACGGCGAGCGCGACCAGCCCTGGCGCCACCCGGCGCGGGGCTCGGCGTGCAGGAGGTCGCCGGCGCATGCGGGCGGCATCTTGCCGGACACGAGGCCTGACGTGGCGCAGCCGGCGCGTGCTCACCCCAGCGGGGCTTCACCCGGCGCGTCCCCGGGGCACGCCTCCCCGGGCGGCCCTCACCGGACGAGGCTGGCTAAGGTGCCGGTCGGCTCGCATTGTTCGGGGAGCAACCGTGCTGCTGATCCGTCACCTTCGCGTCCGTGCTGTCGTCGTCCTCGTCGCGGCGCTGACCGGCCTGGTCGCCGCCCCGCCGACCGCCCATGCTGACACCGTCGCGCAGCCGCCCAGCCCCGGTGTCATCGGGCCGTACCCAGCACCCGGACAGGTGGTGGCGGCCGGGTCGGCCGAGATCGCCGCGTTCCTGGTCGCCCAGGACGGCGTCCAGGACGCCGAGCTGTACCTCGACGGGACCCGGCTGTCTGCGGGCCGCTCGGGTGACCCGACGTACCAGCGGCTGGCCGCCACGTCACACGTCGCCCCAGGCGACCACACGGTCGAGGTCCGCTTACGCGACGGGCAGGGCAGGACGGCCGCCCGCGGTTGGCGCTTCTCAGCTTCCTCCATGGTGGTGGCTCGGCTGGCCGGCCAGGACCGGATCGCCACGGCGGTGGCGATCAGCCGCGACCTGTTCCCCGCCGCCGCCGGCGCCAAGGGCGCGGTGCTCGCCCGTGCGGACGACTTCCCCGATGCCCTCGCCGGCGCCCCGCTCGCCGCGGCGGCGGGCGGTCCGCTCCTGCTCACCCCGTCCGGCGGGCTGTCACCCGACACGGCCAGGGAGTTGCGACGGGTGCTGGCCGGCGGGGCGAGCGTGTACCTGCTGGGCGGGCCGGCGGCGCTCAGCGAGCAGGTGGCCGCGGACGTGCGTGGCCTGGGGTTCACCGCCCAGCGCGTCGCCGGTGTGGACCGCTACGGGACCGCGGTCGCGACCGCCCAGCGGTCCCCGGCCAGCACGGCCGCGTTCGTCGCGTCGGGGCAGACGTTCCCCGATGCCCTGGCCGCCTCATCGCCCGCGGCGCTGCACGGCCACCCGATCCTGCTGGCGACCAGGGACGCTCTGCCGCCCGCCACCCGCGAGCACCTGAGGTCGCGCAGCTACCGCAAGGTGTTCGTGGTGGGCGGCGGTGCGGTCGTGGACGACCCGGTGGTGGCCGAGATCGACGGTCTCGCCGGGGAGGTCGTGCGCCTGGCCGGTGACGGGCGCTACACCACCGCCGCGGCCGTGGCTCAGACGTTCTTCCCCGAGACCAGGACCGTCACCGTCGCCAGCGGTGACCGCTTCCCCGACGCCCTGGCCGGTGGGCCCCACGCCGCCGTCCGCGGCGCCCCGATGCTGCTGAGCCCGGCCGGTGGGCTCGCACGCCCGCAGGTGGACCAGCTGGCCGCGTGGCGGCCGGAGACGACGTACCTCTACGGCGGCCCGGCGGCGCTGAGCCACGCGCTCGTCGGGGCGGTGCGCGGCGCCGCGCTCGACGCGGGGGCGCCGAGGGAGACCGAGCTCGCACCCGCACCCGGCAGCGAGATCAACGCGCTCGACACGCTGCAGTTGACGTTCGACCGGGCGCTGCGCCTCGACCTGTCGACCGTGTTCGTGACCCTAGGCGGGCACGAGGTCTTCGGCACGCTGGCGCAGGGCGACTTCCCCAACACCATCGTGTTCCGTGCCGGGGCGTTGCCGATCGCGACGGCCGCGCGCCACCCGTACCCGGTGCGGGTGGTCGCCACCGCGTTCGACGGCAGTCGCGTCCGTCACCTCGAGTACGAGCTGACCTTCCGCAAGCTCGACCTGTCCCGCGGCGACAGCGGCGCGGAGATCCGGGCCGTGCAGGACCGACTCGTCCAGCTCGGCTACTGGCTCGGGCAGCCCGACGGCACCTTCGGCAGTCTGATGACCCAGGCGGTGTACGCCTTCCAGAAGGTGGAAGGTCTGTCCCGGACCGGGTCGATCGATCCTGCGACGCGCGAGCGGCTACAGGTCGCCGCGCGACCCGTACCCCGCAACGTGCACGCCGGCCGTTACGTCGAGGTGGACAAGACCCGGCAGGTCCTCCTGGTCGTCCAGGACGGCGCCGTCCTGCACGCCTTCAACACGTCGACCGGGACGGGTGAGTTCTACAACGAGAACGGACACTCCGGGTACGCGATCACGCCCGAGGGCAGCTTCACGTTCTTCCGGCAGATCGACGGGATGCGCCAATCCGATCTCGGCCAGCTGTGGCGACCGAAGTACTTCACCGACCGGGGACACGCCATCCACGGGTCGAACTCGGTGCCGCCGTACCCCGCGTCGCACGGCTGCGTGCGCCTGTCCAACGGGGCGATCGACTTCATCTGGCAGACTGATCTGGTCTCGCTCGGCACGCGCCTGTACGTCTACTCGTGAGGCGAGCGCACCACCGTGGTCTCCGAGCGGTCAGGGCAGTCGGGCGATCGCGCCGCTGTCCACCACGACGCGCCCCTCGCGGGTCAGCTTCTCCAGCGCCGCGCGGGTCGAGGCGGCCGCGGCGGGCAGGACGCGGGGGTCGGCGTCGGCGTAGATGAGTCGCACCAGCCGGGTGGTGTGCTGGGGGCCCTCCGACAGCAGCGCGAGGATCTGCTGCTCGCGGAAGGCGCGGTGGTCGAGGTAGTAGCGCACCACCTCCATGGGGTCGTGCTCACTGAGTTCCGGCCCGTGGCCCGGGTAGATGGCATCGGGGCCCAGGTGCGCCACCCTGCGCAGCGACACGAGGTAGGACTCCAGGTCGCCGTCCGGGTACGCCACCACCGACGTGCCGCGCCCCACCACGTGGTCCCCGGTGAGAAGCGGCCCGTGGTCGAGGCGGTACGCAGTGTGGTCCGAGCAGTGCCCGGGTGTCGCCACCGCCTCGAGCATGACGCCGCCGCGCTGCAGCCGCTGGCCGTCGCGGACAACCACTCCGTCGGGTCCGGCGACGTCGGCGGTCGGGGCCGCGACCGGACAGCGCCAGTCGGCCGCCCAATGCCGCGCCGCCGCTGCGTGATCGCGATGGCGGTGGGTGACCACCACCAGGGCGGGGGCGGCATCGCGACTGCCCAGGACCGCTTCCACCTGCCGCCGGTGCGCAGGGTCGTCCGGTCCAGGGTCGACCACCACGGCGTCACCGGAGCCCGGCTCACCGACGACGTACGTGTTGGTCCCGTCCAGCGTCATCGGACCCGGGTTGGGCGCGACCACGCGGGTGGTGACACCGTCGAGGTCGGCCACCGGCGGCAGCGCGCCCGGCGGCGGCAGCTCCCACTCCAGCCGTGGGTCGCTGTAGCGTGGTGCTGGTGTCGACCGACCACGCCCTCGCCCACCTCGCCGCCCCACGCGACCCGCGGCTGGAGTGGGAGCTGCCGCCGCCGGGCGCGCTGCCGCCGGTGGCCGACCTCGACGGTGTCACCACC
>DASZZX010000414.1:0-2880 GCA_036260415.1 Nitriliruptorales bacterium | reverse complement strand
GGAACTCCCCGGCGGTGGGGCCTACCCTCGCGCACGATGGCACTGGATGTCCGCGTGGACCGCGTCCGCTGCATCGGTTCCGGCGTGTGCACGCGGATCGCCCCCTCCGTGTTCGAACTCGACGACGACGGCATAGCCGTGGTCATCGACCCGGAGGGTGACGGCAGGGCCGCGGTGGTGGCGGCTGCGGAGACCTGCCCGACCGATGCCATCCTGGTGTTCGACGGTGGGCGACGGATCCGCTGAGCGCCACGGCCGCGGACAGCGCCACCGGACGCCCGCGTGTTCGAGCAGGCGACTCCCTGAGGATCGTGCGTGGTTGCGTCGGCATCCTGGCGGAAGGACGCACGATCGTCCGTGGGCCTGGTGGCGTCGCGCCGTCTAGCGGTCCGGCTCGGGCACCAGGCAGCGGTGCAGCAGCCACGCCAGCGTCGCGCGGGACACCGGCATCGCGGCCACCTCGTCGGACCCGTCGTCGGCACGCGATCCGGAGACGGCCCACACGCCCTGCGGGCCGGCGGCCACGCTGAGCTGCGCCCGCGCCCCGCGGTCGGGGTCGCGCAGGTGCAGCACGTCCAGGCGGGTGACCGACGTCGCCCCGGCGGCGGCCGCCTCGACCCGCTCCCAGCCCGGAGGGTGCCGGCCACCGCGGCGCACCACCGGGTCACCGTCGCACCGGGCGTGCCCCTCCGGGTCGGCCAGTCCGGCCAGCCATGCGACGGCGCGCTCCATGCCGCGCAGCACGAAGGCGTGGTACCCGCCCGCGACCGCCTCGACCAGCACGACGCGGCGATCCTCGACGACGTGCAGGAGGCGCTCGCGCCCGTCGTCAGGCTCACGCCCGACGCGTGCCACCGCGGCGGGACGGCGACGCAGTTCCACGACCAGGGCCAGCGCGCCGTGCACGGTGGCCTTGCGGGTCGTTCGACCGGGGGTATGCACGGGTGGAGGCCCTACGTACCCGCGCGCGACCAGCGACCGCAGCGCCGTCCGCAGGGCCGTCTCCCGGGCCTCCTGCGACAGTCCGGCCAGGCGCGCGTCGGCCTGCAGCGCGCCGGGGTCAGCGCACACGACCGCCAGCTCCTCGTCACTGAACGTGGGGAGCGACACGTCGCGCGCCGCGACGACCGCGGGCAGCTCGGCACGCGTCAGCTCCTCCACCGCCGGTGGCTCGCCCGGCGCCCGCGCGACCGTCACCGGTCACGCAGCCCGAGCGCGTCGACCGCCACGGCGACCGTCTCGCCGGCCCAGTCGATGCCCTCTCGCAGCCGGGTCTCGACCACCCGGTCGAACGCGGTGGCGGCGTCCCCGACGCGCTCCCCCACCGTGGTCGCGGTCGTCGTGATGTCGTCCCAGTGATCCACCGTCCAGCTCACCGCCCTGTAGGCGGCCACCCCTCCGGAGATGACGCCGATGGCGACCCAGCCGGCCGGGCCGATCGCGACCGCGGGGACCAGCGCGTGGACGAGCACCGCGGTGCCCGCAGCGGCGCTGACCGTGGCGACCGCCTGGTCGACGCGGCCTCGGAGGCCGTCGTGGGGAGGATCGGCGAGCTCCTGCAGGTCGGTGGTGACCCCCAGGGCGGCGACCCCGCGCCCGGCCACGCGGGCCACGCCGGCCAGACGCCCCGCACCCCCCAACACGGCTTCCGCCTGCTGCGTCACATGCGCCCGCTGGAGCGCTCGCACCGCGTCGGGCCCCTCGTGGCGCAGTGTCGACAGCGCCTCCCTGCGGCGCAGGTTGGCCTGCAGGGTCGTCAGGCTGCGCTCACCCGTGCGGGCAAGGGCGCGCGCCTCCTCGACCTCGAGCACCCTGAGGTAGCGCAGCGACCCCCGCACGGAGCGCGCCTCGGCGAACCCTGTGACGACCCCCACAGGTTCCAGCAGGAGGCTGAGCCGGCGGCGCAGGTCCGCCGCCCACGTGCGGGCCCACCCCGCCGTGCCAGCGACCTCGGTCCCCGTCGGCAGCGTCCAGCCGACCCCGGCGCAGACCGCGGCGGCGCGCCCGTGGACAAGCTCCAACTGCTCTCCCAGGACGTCGAGCGCGCGGGCGAGGGCGCGCACCCCGAGCTCATCCATCCCGACCAGCCGCGTGCTCACCTGCGACCTCCGCTCGCCGCAGCACGTTAGAGCGTGTCGAACCGTGCCAGGAAGCACAGAAGCGTCCCCGGCCGTGGACAACCGTGCCCGGTCGGTTCGTGCACCGGCCACCCGCTACGGTGCCGGACGTCCACGACCGGAGCGCGTCACGTGACGATCCCCGACACGGCGTTGACCGACGGGGCGCAACCGCCGACGGAGCCCCCGCCCACCCGCTTCGTGTTCCTCGACACCGAAGCGACGGGGCTCGACGACACCCGCCACGAGCTCACCGAGGTCGCGTGGATCGTCCGCTACGAGGACGGGCGCGAGGTCGAGCGACAGTACTTCCCCGAGCACACCCTCGACGCAGCCGACGCGTCGGCGCTCGAGCTCACCGGTTACCGGCAGCGCATCGCCTCCCAGCCCCGCACGCCGATGCACGAGTGGCTGGGACAGTTCCTCGAGGACGCGCGCAACGCGGTGATCGTTGGAGCGGTCCCGGACTTCGACGTCCGCCACCTGATGAAGTCCTGCCGTCGGCTCGGCCTCGAGCCGACCTGGGACCACCACCTCCTCGACGTCGAGACGCTCGCGCTGCCCCTGATCGCCCCCGGTCCGGAGGCGCCGCGCAGCCTCGCGCGCACCTGCGAGGCGCTGGGCATCCCCCACGACCCCGACCGAGCCCACGGGGCGCTGTACGACGCCCAACAGGTCAGGGCCGTGTTCGACGCGGTGTGGCGGCTGCTCGCCGACCTGCGCGCGAGCGGCGGTGCGCTGCCCCCGCCGGTGCCACGGCCGG
>DASZZX010000413.1:0-6909 GCA_036260415.1 Nitriliruptorales bacterium | reverse complement strand
CGCCGCGCACGCTGGGGCTCAAGGCCTGCCTCGAGGCCTACGTGGCCCACCAGCGGGAGGTCCTCACCCGGCGGACCACCCACCGGCGCCACCGGGCCGCCCACCGCGCCCACGTCCTGGAGGGGCTGCTCACCGCGCTGGACCACCTCGACGAGGTGATCGCGCTGATCCGTGGTGCCGACTCGGCCGAGGACGCCCGCAGCCAGCTCCAGGAGCGGTACGCGCTCACCCAGGTGCAGGCCGACGCCATACTCGACATGCAGCTGCGCCGCCTGGCACGGCTGGAACGCCAGAAGCTCGAGGACGAGCACCGCCAACTGCAGGCGCTCATCATCGAACTCGACGGGATCCTGGGCGACCCGGCGCGGCTCGACGCGCTGTTCGCCGAGGAGCTGCGCGAGATCCGGCGGGTCCACGCGACGCCACGCCGGAGCGTGATCGTCGCTGCCGGCATCACGGCGGAGGACGTGCTCGCCGGCGGGTCACGCGCCGGTTTCCAGGCGCAGCCGGTCACCGTGTACGTGACGGCCGGCGGGTACGTCAGGGCGATGCCTCAGCGGCGCACGAGCCCCGCCCACAAGCACCCGCACGATCCGGTGGTGGCGGTGCTGCGCTGCACCACCGACCACTCTCTGCTCCTGGTCGACGGGGCCGGGACGGGCCACCGGGTCGACCTCAACGACGTGCCGGTGGTGCGAACACGCGACCGGGGTACCCACGCCGCGCAGCTGCTGGGCGAGGCGCCCACGGCGCCGCTCGTCGCCGCCCTCGTGCTGCCGGAGCCCCACGAGCACCGGGAAGGGCTGACCGTGGTGACCGCCTCGGCGCAGGGGCAGGTCAAGCGCACCGAGGTCACCGAGTTCGACGGTCGCCAACGTTCCGTCCAGGCAGCCGGCCTGCGGGACGGCGACCGCCTGGTGGCGGCGGCGCTGTGCGGCGACGACGACCACCTGCTGCTGGCGCACAGCGGCGGCATGGTCATCCGCTTCGCCGCCGCGGACGTGCGTGCGATGGGGCGCACCGCGACCGGCGTGATCGGCATGGACCTGCCGTCGGACGCCACCGTCGTCAGCCTCACGGTGGTGCGCGACGGCGACGGTGACGGCGAGGTTCTCACGCTGGGGGCGGACGGGACCGTCAAACGCAGCCCGCTCTCCGACTACCCGGTCCGGGGCCGGGGTGGCAAGGGTCTGCAGACCGGCACCGCGCCGCTGCTGTTCTGCGGCGCGGCGGCCGACCTGCACATCGGTGGCGAACAGCCGATGGTGATCCGACCGGTGGACGTGCCTCAGGCCCGGCGGACCGCCAAGGGGCGGGCGCTCGGCGCCCAGGTGGGCCCCCCGGTCGTGGCCGAGGACGCGCTGCCGTAGCGCGTGCACCCTCAGCAGGGTCTGCGGCCGACCCTCCCGGTCACCCGGCTCAACCGACCCCGGCCACCAGCCGGTGCACGCGCCCGTCGGCGGTGCCCACGTACAGCTCGCCAGCCGCGTCCTGGCCGAACGACATCAGCCGGTAGCCGCCGGTCCGCTCGCCGAGGGAGCCCAACTCGCCGGTGTGGTCGCGCTCGTCGCTGACACTCCCGTCCTGGTAGCGCACGCTGCGGACCCAGCCCGCGCAGAGGTCACCGTAGACGTAACGGCCGGCGAGACCCGGCATCGCGTCGCCGCGGTACACGTGACCGCCGACGACGCCGCAGTTGGCACCGTCGCTGGGGTAGTCGAGCACCGGCGGGGTGAAGCCGCGGCCGTCGCAGCCCTCCGGGGCGTGACAGACCGTGCCTTCCATCGCGGGCCAGCCGAAGTTCGCCCCGCCCCCGCCGGCCGGGCGGACGTCGATCTCCTCGCGGGCGGACTGGCCGACGTCGCCGATCAGCAGGTCGCCCGTGCCGCGGTCGAACGAGAACCTCCACGGATTGCGCAGCCCGTACGCCCACACCTCCGGCGCCCCGCCCGCGCCGTCGGCGAACGGGTTGTCGGGCGGGATCGCGTAGGCCCGGCCGGCCGCGGGCTGGCTGTCCACGTCCAGCCGCAGCAGCGCCGCGTACAGGGTGGCGGGGTCCTGCCCGTGGCCGAACGTGTCGCGAGCGCCGCCGCCGTCGCCCAGTCCGAGGTACAGGTACCCGTCCGGCCCGAACGCGACCGTCCCCCCGTTGTGGTTGGAGGCCGGCTGCTCGAGGGTCAGCAGCAGCCTGGCGCTGGCAGGATCGGCGCGGTCGGGGTCGGAGGACACCCGGTACTCGACCAGCTGGGTGGCGCCGTCCCCGGCGCGGCTGTGGTGCACGAACAAGCGACCGCTGTCCGCGTAGTCGGGATGGAACGCGAGTCCGAGGAGCCCGAACTCCCCGCCGGTTGCCACACGCTCGGTCAGGTCCAGGAACGGCTCGGGCGCCAGCTGCCCGTCCGACACGATGCGGACCCGGCCGGCCAGCTCGAGCACGAACAGACGCGGGTCGTCGGGCGGGGCGGTGACCAGCACCGGCGCCTGCAACCCCTCGGTCACCACGGGCTGCAGCTGGAGGCGCGGCACCTCCGCCGGTGTGGTCGGGGTCGGGGTCGGTGACGGCGCGGGGGTCGGGGCCGGTGTGGGTGCCGGTGACGTGGCGGGTGAGGGTGTCGTCCGCTCCTGGGGGCCTCGGTTCGTGGGGCAGGCGGCCAGCAACAGGACGGCCGCCACCAGCACCACCCAGCGGCCGGTGATCGTCACGGATGCACCGCGCGGCGATTCAGGGCTGGAGGCAGGTCCGTGGGAAGACTCTCGTGACGGGCGCGAACACGGTGCCCCGCTCCACATCAGCAGCGCAGGATCACCTCGTCGACGCAGGGTAGAGCAGCCCGGCAACCGCAGTCGCCGTCGGGCTGACGCCACGGTGGGTCGCCCAAGGCTGCGCTCGGTGCGCGAGGGTGTCGGACGAGCGAGCGCCGCCCGAGGATGCCGCCCATGGACGACCTCGCCGTCCAGGCGTCAGCGCCCAGGCCACTGCGACGACCGGAGGACGTCGAGCGGCCGAGAGGGTCGCACCGCCGTCTGGAGCGATCTCCCACCGGCCACCGAGCCGCTCCGACCACCCAGGACGGCCGGCTAGCGTGGACCACATGAGCATCCTGCGCCGCGTGATCGACGCGCTGCTCGTGATCGTCACCGCGCCTTTCCGCGCGCTCCGGACGCTGTTCAGCCGCGGGCGGCGCTAGACGACCCGCGCGCGTGCGATCGCACGGGGCGCGGTCCTCAGGCCGTCCCTGCCCGTCCCCGCGGGGTCGTGTGGCCTCGTCGGGACGGCGGGCAGGACGATCCGGCCGGCACCGCCGGCGCGCGTCCGCCCCCGGTCGTCGCTACCCCTGCGGCTCGCGGAGGCAGAAGCCGACCGAGTCGTGGTTGCGGTGCCGGCTGACACCGCTGTTGACGTTGGTGCGGCTCTCGACGTTGAGGATCAGGGCGTACCCACACGGATCCATGCCGGTCGTGTCCAGCGTGTAGCTGCTGGAGACGACACCCGGGTCGGCGATGGTCCCGCCGGCGACGAAGATCGAGTGGCCGGACGGCGGGCTGGGCAGCACGCCGTGCGCCGGACCGCTCGGTTCGATCTGGAACCAGAAGCGGCGGAAGTGCTCGTCGGTGGCCGAGAACGTGCCGTTGAAGGTCGCCCCGGTCGCGAAGTCGGCGCAGTCCACGCCGGTGCCCAAGTCGATGTCGAGGTGGACGTCCGGCGCCTGGTTGTCGACGCGCACGGTGACCACCTGCGAGTGCACGTCGTTGGCCGGGTTGCCGTCGATGCTGACGTCCACACGGAGGTCGAAGCTCTGGCCATGCTCGGCCGCGCCGGTGAACCACCGCATCAGCAGGTTGCCATCCACGAAGTGCGTCGGCGCGTAGTCCTCGTACGGGTAGTAGCCCTGCCCGTCAGCGTGCACGACGTGGTTGGGGTTGATGGTCACACCACCGTTCACCGTGACCAGAGTGAGCCTGAGCCCCTGCGGTTCGTTGGTGATGGGCACGTAGGCGCTGTCGGGTGCGCCGTGGGGCTTCACCAACGCCCGATAGCGCGTCGCCGACGTGCCGCCGACGATCTTGCCGGCGATGTCGATGCGTCCTCCGAAGGGGCTGTTCTCGGCTGCGAAGCCGGTCTCGACCCCCGCTCCTGTGGCGTAACCGGTCGCATCGATGTGCGGCACGGCCATGTCACCCACCGAGGAGATCACCGGTAGCTTGTCCTCCACCCTGGGCCCGGGTGGCACGTGGACGACGGTCTCCTCGCGGTTGCCCCACACCGGCACGTAGTCCGGGTTGGCGCAGGGCGGGGCCACCTCCCATGACAGGATCGCCCGGACCGGGATCAGCCTCGGCCCTTGCTCGCACGGCTGCTGGTACCTCCTCAGGTCGGTCTTGAGCAGGACGGAGTACTCCAGGCCCTCGTCGGGGATGTCGGTGTAGTCGTGCACCCCGACGACCGCTGTCCCGAGGCACGTCTCGAACGTTCCGTCGCCGTTGACGTCAGCCCAGAACGTCACGTACTCCTGGCTCCCCGCCGTGCAAGGTCCACCGGAGTAGCCGTTGGGGCGTTTGATCCTCAGCACGCCCACGAGACTGTTCGTCTGGTCGTCGTAGCCGACGCACTCGAGCTCCTCGTAGAGGATGCTGCCATCGGTGGGGAACAGCAGGTCGCCGAGCTTCGACAGATCGATATCGAGATCGGGGAACACCTGCGTGAAGCCGGAGCTCATCACCGCCTGGGTGAGCATCGGCTGGTCGATGTGTGCTTGCAGCTCGGCCAACGCGAACCGGTGTGGCTCGACCTCCGTGCCCCGGTACAGCTCGGCCTTGTCGACGACCGTCAGCTTCTTGCTGGCCGACCCGACCTGCTGGTCGAGGTCCACCGCGAGCCCGATCTGGTCGGGCAGCTTGACCTCGAGCGCGTGGAAGAGGTCTTTCAGGGGGAACCACCGCCGCGGTTCCACCTCGATGTGGGTGTCATGGACGTTGCCCCACACCGGTGTGAAGCCCGGGTCGTTGGGCGGAGGCACGGCGTTCCACGACAGGATGGCGCGGGCCAGGATCAGGTTCGGCCAGAAGCAGAACCGTCGGGGCGGGTCCACCTTGCGGGTGACCGCGTACTCCAGGTGGGTCCGGCTCCCCGAGATGTCGTACGCGTTGAAGCTGGCGACCCCCTGGTCGTCCCAGGTCGCGCCGCCGTCGAAGGAGAGGTAGAAGCGCACGTACTCGGTCGAGCCGGCCGAGCAGACGTCGCCGCCGTACCCGCTGGTCTGCTTGATGTACACCACCGCGTGCAGGCGTTCGAGCTGGGGGTGGTAGCCGACGCAGCCGATGTCCTCGTACGTCGTATTGCCGCTGACCTGGACGACCGGCTGGAACGGACTGTCGACGAGGTTGCCGAAGTAGTTGGGGTTCTGAAGGATCAGCGCCCGGAAGCGCCGGCGGAGCCGCTCCTGGTCGCGTGCGCGCACGTCTGCCTGCGTCTGGCTCGCCATGCCAGTCCTCCTCCGGTGGTCGTCCGGGGCGACGGAGCATGCGTGGCATCCCGGCCCGGAAGCGACCGTCACGACCGCCCGCTGAGCGCTCCCAGGAAGCACACCCAGCCGAAGGCGGCATAGTGGCACGTTACGAAAGGAAGGGTCAAGACCGGCACGCGTTCCGAGGAGATCGAGCCGTGCGAGCCGCCTGGCGCCGGCCCTAGCCGCCCGGTACCAGTCGGGACACGGTCCCTCCCGCCTCGGTGACGTACACCTCGCCGGCGGTGTCCGTCCCGAACGACAAGGGGAAGCCCAGCCGTCCCACCTGTTGGGTCCAGTCGCGGTGGTCGACGGCCGCTCCATCCGCGTCCAGGCGGAAGCTGCGCAGGAACCCGGCGCAGTAGTCCGTGTAGAGGTAATGCCCGCGCAGCCCCGGCAGGGCGTCGCCGCGGTACACCGGACCACCGACGATCGCGCACGCCCCGTCGGCATGCGGGTACTCGTACACGGGCAGCACCAGCCCCGTCGGGTCACAGCCCTCCCGCACGCAGTGGCTGGCCTCCATGACCGGCCAGCCGAAATCGAGGCCGGGGGCGTCGGCGGGCACCGCGTCGACCTCCTCCCAGGCGTGCGACCCGACGTCGGCGACGAACAGCCGGCAGGTGGGCAGGTCGAAGCTGAACCGCCAGGGGTTGCGCAGACCGTAGGCCCATACCTCCGGGGCGCCCGCCTCGCCGTCGGCGAAGGGGTTGTCGGGCGGGACCGCGTACGCCTCGCCCGACGGCGGGTCCGTGTCGACGTCCAGGCGCAGCACCGAGCCCAAGAGCGTGTGCGGGTCGGCGGCAGTCGCCCCGCCGGTGGCGCGTTCCCCACCATCGCCCAGGCCGAGGTACAGGGAGCCGTCGGGTCCGAAGGTCAACGTGCCGCCCTGCTGCACCACCTCCGGCTGGTCCACGAACAGCAGCTCCCGGGCGCTGGCCGGGTCCGCGAGGTCCGGCTCGTCGGGGGCCGCGCGGTACTCCACCACGTGGGTGTCGCCCTGCGCGTCGTCGTAGTGCACGAACACGCGGGGATCGTCGGGGTAGTCGGGGTGGAAGGCGAGCCCGATCAGCCCGCCGTCGCCCTTCTCAGCGACCTGCCCGGTGAGGTCGAGGAAGGGCCGCTCGACCAGCCGACCCGCCTCGATCAGGCGGATGCGCCCGTCCAGCTCCAGCACGAACAGGCGCGGATCGTCAGGCGGCGAGACGGCGTACGCGGGGTGGTGCAGGCCGGTGGCGACCGGCCCGAGTGCGAGCCTGGGCAGCGGACCGGCCGGCGTCGGGTCGCCCGCATCCGCCCGTGGGCAGCCGGCCGGGGTGGTCGGCGAGCCGCTGGAAGCTGCCGCGGGCTCGGTCGCCGGGCGCGTCGCCGAGGGCGTCGCCGGTGTGGTCGGCGGACCGGAGGG
>DASZZX010000412.1:0-5213 GCA_036260415.1 Nitriliruptorales bacterium | reverse complement strand
TTGGGGGGCGACGACGCCGACCACCCCCTGTGGGACGAGGACACGGTGACGGCAGTGGCCTCGGGGCGTGATCCCGACTTCCTGTCCGCGATCGCCGCGGAGGTGATCCGGGCCGGCGAGGCGGGCCCGCGGCACCTGTCCGAGGAGTGTGAGATGGTGCGCGACACCTTCCGACGCTTCGCCGACGAGCAGGTGAGACCGGTGGCGGAGGACGTGCACCGCGGCGATCGCGACGTCCCGGAAACCATCATCGAGGGGCTCGCCCGCCTCGGCACCTTCGGTCTGTCGATCCCCGCGGAGTACGGCGGGATGGCTGAAGGTGGCGAGGACGACCTGGTCAATATGGTGCTGGTGACGGAGGAACTCTCCCGCGGATCACTGGGGGTCGCCGGATCGCTGATCACCCGTCCCGAGATCATCGCGGCCGCCATCCTGCGCGGCGGCACCGAGGAACAGAAGCGACGCTGGCTGCCCCAGATCGCCTCCGGCGAGAAGATGTGCGCGGTCGCGGTGACCGAGCCCGACTACGGCTCCGACGTCGCGATGCTCAAGACCAGCGCCACCCGCGACGGCGACGACTGGGTGATCAACGGGGTCAAGACGTGGTGCACGTTCGCGGGACGCGCCGAGCTGCTGCTGCTGCTGGCGCGCACCGACCCCGACCGCTCGCGCGCGCACCGCGGGTTGTCGCTGTTCGTTGTCGAGAAGCCGAGGCACACCGGTCACGCGTTCGAGCAGGAGCAGGAGGGCGGGGGCCGCATGCAGGCACGCGCCATCCCGACCATCGGCTACCGGGGCATGCACTCGTTCGAGATCTCGTTCGAGGGCTGGCGCGTCCCGCACGACCACCTGATCGGCGGCGACGAGGGGCTGAACCGCGGCTTCTACCTCCAGATGCAGGCGTTCGCGGCCGGCCGGCTGCAGACCGCCGCTCGCGCCAACGGGCTGATGCAGGCGGCACTGCAGGACGCCGTCGCCTACACGCGCCAGCGTCAGGTGTTCGGGACGGCGCTGGCCGACTACCAGCTGACCCGCGTCAAGCTGGCGCGTATGGCCTGCGTGCTCGCCGCGTGCCGTCAGCTGACGATGCGGGCGGCCCGACAGCTCGCCAAGGGTGACGGGCAGTTGGAGGCGTCGATGGTCAAGCAGCTGGCCTGCCGGGCCGCCGAGTGGGTCACCCGCGAGTCCCAGCAGCTGCACGGCGGCATGGGCTACGCGGAGGAGTTCGCGGTGTCGCGCTACTTCGTCGACGCCAGGGTGCTGTCGATCTTCGAGGGCGCGGACGAGGTGCTGGCGCTGCGGGTGATCGCCCGGCAGCTGCTCGCCGACGCGCTCGCCGGCTGACGCCGCCGCCTCGACCGGGTGCGGTCGACCCCGACTCGTGGGCTGATGGCCCGTCCCTGGCCCGCTGCGGTCAGCGCCCCGCGAAGCGGGGGGTCCTGCGCTGGCGCGCGGCCGCCAGGCCCTCGACGACGTCGTCGGTGGCGTAGTTCCGGGCCTGGTAGCCGGCCTCGGCGTCGAGCTGCTCGTCGAGGGTGCGATCCCAGGTCTCGTGCAGGCTGCGCTTGAGCTGGCGCACGACCTGGGGCGCGGACGCGGCGATCTCACCGGCGACCTGCAGCGCCCGTGCGAGGACCTCGCCGGCGGGGGTCGCCGCGATCGCCAGGCCCCAGCGCGCAGCGGTGGCGCCGTCGACCAGCCGGCCGGTGTACAGCAGTTCGGCGGCGCGCTGGCGGCCGGCCAGCCGCGGCAGGAACCACGACCCGCCCATGCCCGGGTGGATGCCGATGCGAGCGAAGTTCAACCCGAACCTGGCATCCTCGGCGATGAGCGCCAAGTCGCAGGCGAGGGCGACGCACGCGCCGGCCCCGACCGCGTGCCCGTTGACGGCGGCGACCACCGGCACCGGCAGGTCGCGGAGCGCGAGGAAGCGGGCGTAGAACGTCCGCATGGCAGCGGTGGCGTCAGCCCCGTCCTCGCGGGTCGCGCGGGTCATCTCCTCCAGCATCCCGAGGTCACCTCCCGCGCTGAACGCGGGCCCGGCCCCGGTCAGGACCGCCACGCGGAGCGCGTCGTCGTCCCCCAGCGCGGTGAAGGTGTCGTGCAGGGCCCGGCCCATCGCGGCGGTCATGGCGTTGCGCCGCTGCGGGTCGTTCAGGGTCACCACCGCGACGCCACCGTCACGGCGCTCCACGTCGACCTGGCCCACGCGCGCTCCTCGTCGCGTCCAGCGTAGGGGTCGCCCGCCCTGAGCCGGCCCGGCGCCGAATGCGCAGTGCCACCCCCGGCGATCCAGCCGGATCCGACGTGGCAGCCGGGCGGGGTCGTCCTCACCGCAGGAGTGGCCGGTACGAGCCGGCCATCCGTGACGGTTGCTCGGTCGTGTCGCAGCCTCCCTCTACGGTTGGCCGGGACCGTGCGTGACCTGGCCGTCGATGCCCGCGACGGCGCCACACGGGGCCGGATCCGCCGCACGCGGCGGAGGAGGGATGATGGGCGGCAACAGCGCCAGCGCCCGCGTGCGCGACCTCACCGGGACGGATGGCCACGTCGCGGTCGTGGAAGGGGCGCTGCGGGTCATCGACTGGCGCACGAGGTCTCCCGACATCGTGCGCTACTTCGAGGACCGCCTGGCCGGGGACGGCGGCGACGACCTCGCCGAGGTGCTGGAACTGGCTCTCAAGGTCGGCGTCGTCGCCTTGTCCACCGTCGGCGTGTCGGCGAACGTCGACTACGTCGAGAAGGAGTTCCAGCGCTTCTCCGGTCAGCTGCAGGGGGCGCTCGAGGAACGGCTGGCGCAGCTCGAACGTGCGCTCGACGCGGTGTTCGCCGACGGCGACGGGTCGCTGGCCCGGGCGCTGCAGCGCTACCTCGGCGACGGCGGTCACCTGTCGGAGCTGTTTGATCCCGAGCGCCGGGACAGCGCGGTGAGCCGTCTCCGTGAGCTGCTCGACGACCACCTCGGTGGGGAGTCCTCGACGCTGCACCAGCTCCTCGATGTGACCAGCGGCACGAGCCCGCTGCGACGCTGGAAGGAGGAGATCGACCAGGGGCTGGACCGCATCCGCCGCCAGCTGGAGGACTACCGCCTGGAGATCGCCGAGCGCGCCGCGGCCGACAGCGCCGCGGCGACCGCCCGGGCCGACGAACGCGAGAAGGGCACCGGCAAGGGCCGCGACTACGAGAGCCAGGTGTTCGCTGCGGTCGGCGCGATCGCCGCCGTGTTCGGCGACGGCTGTGAACCCACCGGGGATGCGACCGGGGTGGGTGCGAGCAAGGTCGGTGACGTGGTCGTGACGGTCAACCCGCGCGACACGCGGGGCGCCGAGGTGCGCCTGGTCTTCGAGGCCAAGGACCGCGCGGTCGGTCTCACACCCCTTCTGCGCGAGTTGGACGCGGCCCGGGAGAACCGCGGGGCGGCAGCGGCGGTCGCGGTGTGCAGCCGCGAGGAGCACCTGCCGGCGGGCAGCGCGCCGTTCCGCGAGCAGGGTGCCGGACGCTACCTCTGCATGTACGACAAGGAGGACGGCGATGCGCTGTGCCTGCAGGTGGTCTACCGGCTGGCCCGGTTCTGGGCGCTGGCGGAGCTGACCGCCCACGACGGTGAGGTGGACGTGCGCGGCGTCCAGGAGGACCTCGAGGCGGCCCGCCGCCAGCTGCAGAACGTCACGACCGCCAAGGCCACCCTCACCCGGCTGCGCACCTCGGTCGATGCGACCGTGACCGACGTGCAGGCTCAGCTGGACACGCTGCGTGCGGACCTGAACGGGGTGCTCGACCGGGTCGAGGGCCGGATCCGGGTCGCCGGCTAGATCCCGCGCAGGTCGGGCCTGCTCCCGCCGGAGCGAGCAGCACGCCGCCGGCGCCGCCGATCGCCGCAGTGGCCCACGAGCGGTCGCGAACGTGTCAGCTGAGCCGCTGCTCAGGAGGACGCACGTCGTCGCCGGGCGCCACCGGCAGCACCTCCGCGTACGTGCGGGGCAGCTGGGAGGCCACGTCGTCGTACTCGTCGGGTAACGCGTCGCGCAGCGTCTGCATCACGGCGGCGACGTGCGCACGCACCTGCTCGGCGGTGGTGCTGCCGCCCTGCCGCTGCGCGACCCGGCGACAGAACTCCTCGAGGTCGAAGGACTCCGCCTGGTCGGGGGGGCCCTGGCCGGCGCGCAACGGACCGGCGAACTGCTCGGGCAGCTTCGTGGCGAGGTCGTCCGCCTGGCCACCGGTGATCCGTTCGGCGAGTGTCTCGAGCACTGCGTCCACGGCCCTCCGGGCGCGGTCGTGGTCACCGAGATCGGCGCGCTGCAGCACGCGGTTGACGAACTCAGCGGCGGACATCGGGGTGAACGGACTCGACATCGGGTCCTCCTCGTGTCTCCACCACGATAGGCCCGCGCACGTGACGCACCCGTCTCGGTCCTGACCGGCGGCTCGCCCCGGAGGCGGTTCGCCGACCGGACACCGCTCCCGTGGGACGCGCTCAGGCGTTGGCCGCTTCGTTGAGCAGCCGCTGGGGTATGGCTGCTTCGCCGCCCAGGGCCACCACCAGCCGAGGTGCCAGCCGCCGGACCTCGTCGCGCACTGCGGGCGGTAGAGGCTTATCGGGCCACACCAGCAGGACGGGACCTCGGTGCGCCAGGGGCGCTGCCGCGAGGGCGTCCGGGAAGGCGTCTGCCCGGGCCAGGAACACCTCTTGCGCCCCGTCGGGGAACGCGTGGCGCGAGACCGCCACGGCGGTCTCGATGCGCGAGGCTCCGGCGATGCGCAGGGTCGGTCGTGCCACGTCTCTCCTCCAGAAGTGCTGGGTCCGCTGGAAGCCGGTCGGGGTGCCCTCCTCGGGCCAACAGGGGGGGCGCAACCAGTGGTAGGCCCGCTGGAAGTGTCCGTCGGGGCAGCTCATGTAGTCGTCGAAGTCGGTGAGGTGCATGGTCACCTGCGCCAACCTTGGTCCTGTCCGGCCCCACGCCGGCCAGCGGCTCACGGCCACGGCGTCGTGCACCGCGCGGTGGTCGGGATGGGTGTAGATGTGGCCGGGTTCGGCCTCGTTGAAGTAGCCGGCCGCCACGACCGCCTCCGGTTCACCGAACACGCCGACCGCGCGACGGAGGGCCGCCGAGACCTGCGTGGCGGTGCTGCGCTGGTCACCGAAGTCGAACACCAACCGGTCGTCGCGCGCGACGTAGTGGGTGGAGTCCAGGAACTGATGCCAGGACGCC
>DASZZX010000411.1:0-2773 GCA_036260415.1 Nitriliruptorales bacterium | reverse complement strand
GTGCCGACCTCGCGCAGCCGTCGTTCGTGGAGGCCCGCCGGCGGCTGGCCGCACGCGGCGGGACGTGGGACTGGCGGACGTGGCTGGCGGGCGAGGACCTGGTGCTCGACCTGGGGCAGCTCGCGTGGTGGTCGTGGTGGCTGACGCCCCACGGGGTGCACCGGCGCTACTCCACCCGCTTCTTCGTGGCTCCCGTCCCCGCCGACCAGGTGGGGGCCCACGACCGGGTCGAGACCGTGTCGTCGCGCTGGATCACCCCCCACGAGGTGCTCGACGCCGCGGACATGGGGCAGGTCACCGTCGTGTACCCCACGCGCGAGAACCTGCGGGCGCTGGCCGCCCACGGCTCCGCGGCGTCGGTCGTGGCGGCGGCACGTGCGGGCCGGGTGGATCTGCGGCCGCACCTGCCGCAGATCGTGCGCGACGGCGACCGGATCCTCGTCCGTCACCCGTACACGGGTGAGCTCGACCTGCCCTGACGGTCGCCCCGCCGACCGCCGTCCGCGTGACGCGACGAACGTCGCAGGGGACGTCGAGGGCTCAGGTGCCCTGCTCGTCGGCTCGTCGGCGTTCGCGCTCCGCGGCGCGCTGGCGGCTCAGACGCTCCTCGGCCTCCTCCGGTGTGGGCGCCGTCCCGCCCAGGTGGGCCGGCAGCCACCAGCGGTCGTCGGGTCCGGCCGGCTCCTGGGGGTAGATGTCGGCGGCCTTCTTCGTGAGTCCGCCGATCGCGGCCATCAGCCAGCCGGTCACCTCCTGGGGGTCGTCGTCCGCCCCGTACCCGATCGGTTCGCCGACGTGCACGTCGACGACCACCCCCCGCTGGAGGTTCCGCTGCCGCCACTTGGTGAGCAGCCGCTGGCTCCCCCAGACAGCGGCAGGGATGAGCGGTGCATCCACGGCCATCGCCATGCGAGCCGCGCCGGACTTGCCGGCTCGTGGGACGAACGACGGGCTGATGGTCCCCTCGGGGAACATGCCCACGCCCTGACCGCGTCGCAGCCGCTCGATGCTCTCCCCCAGAGCGTCCGCGGCGCGGCCGTAACGGTCCACGGGGATGTGCTTCATGGCACGCATCAGCGGGCCGGCGACGGCGTGGTCGAAGATCGGCTGCTTGGCCATGAACCGCACGAGGCGTCCGCGCTCGCGGGCGGCGTAGCCCACGACGACGAAGTCGAGGTAGCCGACGTGGTTGGACGCAACGACGAACGGGCCCTGCAGGGGGATGTTCTCGCTGCCGAAGACCCGTACCCGCCAGTCCATGATCCGGAACGTCGTGACGACCGCGCCGATGACGATGCTGTAGGCGGGCTCGCCCACCCACCGGAGTCTGCCCATGGAACCCCCACGCGTGGTCGGGGAGACAGTAACCGAGTGGAACGATCAGGCGAACGGCCTGTCGACCATGCCGGTCAGAGCCCGGACCGCGGCCCCGGGGTCGTGCGCCTGCGCGATGGCACGTACGACCACGAAGCGCCGCGCCCCGGCGGCCCCCACCTCTCGGATGGTGTCGACCGCCATCCCGCCGGTCACGAACCACGGGCGTCGCCCTGCCACCCGAGCGGCCAGCCGTACGGGCCCCAACCCGATCGCGGGGCGGCCCTCCTTGGTGGGTGTGGCGTGCACCGGACCGACCGCGAAGTAGTCGCAGTCCTCCCGCAGGGCCCGCATCACCTCCCCGCGGCTGTGCGTGGACCGTCCCACGAGGCGATCAGGACCGACCGCCTGGCGGGCCACGGCCGGCGGAGGGTCGTCCTGTCCGACGTGCACCCCGTCGGCATCCACCGCGGCGGCCAGCTGCGGGTCGTCGTTGACGACGAACAGCGCACCGTGACGGTCGGCCGCGGCCCGGCACGTCTCGGCCGCGGCCCGCAGCTCCCGGAGGGAGGCATGCTTGTCACGCAGCTGCACGACGTCGACCCCCGCAGCGAGGACCGCGTCGAGGAAGGGCTGGAGGTCCCCTCGTTCGCGGCGCAGGTCGGTGCACAGGTACAGGCGGGAGCGGTCCAGGCGAGCTCGGCGCCGCGCCCCGTCGCGGAGCGCCCCGCCGGCGGTCACGGCGCGCCGAAGTCGGGGCGTCGCGCCGAGGGGGTGGACTCCTCGGCGTACAAACGCTGGGGGATGCGGCCGGCGAGGCGGGCCAGGCGGCCCGCCTGGACCGCGCGCCGCATCGCGGTGGCCATGAGGGCCGGGTCGTGGGCGCGGGTGACCGAGCTCGCGAGCAGGACACCGTCGCAGCCGAGCTCCATCGCGATGGTGGCGTCGCTGGCCGTCCCGATGCCGGCGTCGAGGACGACCGGGACCTGCGCCTGTTCCACGATGATGCGCAGGTTGTAGGGGTTGCGGATGCCGGAGCCACTGCCGATCGGCGAACCGAGCGGCATCACTGCCGCGCAGCCGACCTGCTCGAGGCGGGCCGCGACGATCGGGTCGTCGTTGGTGTACGGCAGCACGGTGAAACCGGCGTCCACCAGCTGCTCGGCGGCGTCCAGCAGCTCGACCGGGTCGGGGAAGAGGGTGCGGTCGTCGCCGATGACCTCCAGCTTGATCCAGTCGGTGGCGAACGCCTCGCGGGCCATCTGGGCGGTCAGCACCGCGTCGCGGGCGGTGTGGCAGCCGGCGGTGTTGGGCAGCAGCCGGCACCCGCAGCGCTCCACGACCTCCAGCACCGACCCGCGCGCCCGCGGATCGACCCGCCGCAGGGCCACCGTCACGATCTCGGTGCCCGAGGCGCGCACCGCAGCCTCGAGCGCCTCCAAGCTCGGCGCTCCGCCGG
>DASZZX010000410.1:0-1610 GCA_036260415.1 Nitriliruptorales bacterium | reverse complement strand
GTTCTTGAGGCGTGGATGGCCGAACACGGCTACAGCTCCAACAGCCTCGCTGACGCTGTGAACAGGGCCTTAGACGCCATCCGCTTACCGTTCGGCAGGCTTGATCAGTCGAACAGGGTTCCTGTTCGGGTGATCTGTCGGTGGTCGGGGCATAGCGGCAGGGCCTCTTGGTAGCTCGGGGTTGCGATCCCAACCGAGCAGTACCAGGAGGCCCTGTTGTCGCAGTCTGTCGCGCTTGCGTCCGTGGAGTCCAACGGGCCGTCTCCTGCGTGTGACTGTCTCGCGCACAGGTTCGGCAACGCGGCGGACGGGCCCGTCCGCGTGCGGTGTTACGGCTCCGACCTGACGGAGGCGGAGTGGCAGGTCCTCCGGCCGCTACTGCCGGTTCCCGCGTGGCTTCAGGGACGGGGCGGGCGGCCGGAGGGCTATTGCCACCGCGTGATGCTGGACGCAGTCCGCTATGTCGTCGACAACGGCGTCAAGTGGGTCAACCTGCCCTGTGACTTCCCGCCGTACCGGCGGGTGCACGCGTTCGCCCGCCGCTGGCAGGTGACGGGCTTGCTCGCCGAGCTCCACGACCGGCTGCGCGACAAAGTGCGCCAGAAGGAGGGCCGCGACGTGGATCCGACGGCCGCCATTGTGGACTCGCAGTCAGTGCGGGCAGCAGCGAACATCCCGGGCTCCACGACCGGCTGGGACGGCGGCAAAAGGGTGGGCGGCCGCAAACGACACGTGGTGGTGGACTGCCTCGGCCTGGTCCTGGCCGTCTCGGTGACCGCAGCGAACGTGCAGGACCGGGACGCCGCAGTGCCTCTGCTCGAGCGGCTGCGCAGGCTCTACTTCTCCGTCCGGCTCGTCTGGGCGGACGGCGGCTATGCGGGGCGCCTGGTCGACTGGGCGGCCGAGAACCTCCACCTCACGCTCGAGATCGTCAAACGCTCTGACGACACCACGGGGTTCGTGGTACTGCCGCGCAGATGGGTGGTGGAAAGAACGCTGAGCTGGCTGATGCGCTCGCGTCGCCTGGTGCGCGACTACGAGACGCTGCCCGCCATGCACGAGGCCATGGTGCTGTGGTCCATGACCATGCTCATGAGCAGCCGACTGACCGGGCGTCGGCCCTGTGTCTTCAGCCAGCCGGCGTCCCGAGCGGGGTGAACACCCCAGGCCTCGTCTGGAGTGCCCACCCTCGTTCCACCAGGCGTTTCGCCTTCGACCGAAGTCCCTCGACCTTCGCCGGGACCGCCTGGAGCCCCAGGGCCGCAGCCAGTTGCTGGCACCGCATGCCTTCCCGGCCCGCCTCCGACTCCAGCACGGAAATGATCCGCTGGTAGTCCGCAGGCAGGGCCGACGCCGTCATCCCCTCGGTCCGTCGCGGCACCACCGCCCCCGCCACCGCGCTCTTCACCGGCTCCACGACCGCACGCGGAGGCTCGGCCAGCACCTCGGCCACCGTCACACGAGCATCCGCAAGACGCTGAAGCGCGCGTTCCGCCTCGCCGAGTGCGGCCTGCACCCGCTCGGCCTCATCCCGCAACCGCGCGACCTCTTCCCGGACCCTCTTCTCCCGGGCCTCCAGCAGACCGAGCACCGACGGCACCAGCCACCTC
>DASZZX010000409.1:0-23651 GCA_036260415.1 Nitriliruptorales bacterium | reverse complement strand
CTCAGGTGCACTGCCGGGACGTCCTGATAGGTGCCCTGGGGTCCGGGCAGTCTGGGCGCGCTGGCTCCGTGCGCGGGTCCCTCCGGCCTCCGCCCGCTGACGTGCGATGGGGGCCGCGAGGCGGCCCCCATCGCAGCTACGAAGAGGCGCTAGCGCTGTGGCACCTTGGCCTCGGCACCGCGCTGACGGAGTTCATGGACGGCGATCGCGCCTCCGACCAGCAGCAGTCCCAGCGTGACGGCGGCCAGTGGGACGAGGAACAGTGGGGACGGACCGACCGGGACCGAGCGTGCTTCACCCAGGTCGCCTGTGAGTGGCATCGGCGCGACGCGTGACGGCTGCGGCGCGGTGGCCGGCGGGAGCGCCGCGTCCTGCTCGTGCGGCTGGGTGGCGGCGGGCGCATCCTGTTGGACGGGTGCTGCCGCACCGGGCGCAGCGGGCTCGTTGTCCTGGATGGACGTGGACGCCTCCGCGCCGGCGCGCGAGGTCACGTCGGCGACGCGATCCGTGCTGGACCGCGCTGCCGCGGAGGCCGGCTCCTCCTGGCGTGTTGGCTGCGACTGCTGCGCGGGCTGGGCGTCCTGCTGGGCGGGCTGGGGCGCGGGCTCCTCGTAGGTCGTCGCGGCTGGTTCGTAGACGCCCTGGGGCAGTTCGGCTTCGCCGGGCGGCTGCTCGGGCTGGGGGCCCTGCTCGGGCTGGGTGCCCTGCTCGGGCTCCGTCCCCTGCTGAGGCGGCGGGCCCTGCTCGGGCTGCGTGCCCTGATCCGGCTCGGAGGACACCACCTCGAACTCGAAGTTGGCGGTGCGCGCCTGCCCCTGGACCGCCTGCAGCCAGTAGTTGCCGGGCTGAGCGTCGGCGGGGATCGTGACCTGAACGGAGAAGCTGCCCTGAGCATCGGCGTTGGCGGTGGCCAGCAGGAGACCGTTCTGGCCACCCCAGTAGATGTCGACCGGGACACCGTTCGTATCGAACCCGGTGCCGTGGACGGTGGTGACGCTGCCAGCCTCGGCTCGTGCGGGCTCGGCCTGGGCCTTGGTCTGTGGCGCGCACGCAAACGCGGGCGCCGCAGCCACCAACAGGAGTGCTGTGCCGAGGAACAGCCAATGCTTGAACTTGAACGTCCGCAACCTCGCCGCGGGCATGTGCGGCCTCCCCTCTGAAGGTCCGGGCGCCCATGGAGGTGCCCGGACAGACCGATCCGTCCGGGAGTCTACGCCGGAGATGCCCGGGCGAGTAGATGAACAGCGCATATAGCGTCGAGGTCGACGCGGGCTCGCTACGTCACATGCACGGTCCGTGGTCGCTGCGCGCCGCCCTGTCACCTGGCTGCTGGTCCACCGGACGCTGGCCAGAGCCAGCCTCCACGCCAGCCCGTCGGCCCCGCGGCTGCACAGGTTCGGGGGCCCTTCTCCAACTGCCGCGGGGATCACACGAGCTGTCAGGACGAGAGCACAGGGGGGAGGGCGCGAGAAGGGTCGACGAAGGGTGCCAGGTCAGCCTCGCGAAGGGTCTCACGCTCAGTCAGCAGCCTCGCCAACTCGTCGAGGGCCAACCGCTGTGCCTTCAAGATGTCGGTCGCTCGAACGAAGGCCTCCTCAACGATCCGCCGGATCTCCCGGTCGATGAGTGCGGCCACCTCCCCCGAGTAGTCCGGTTCGAGGCCGTCGTCGAGGAACGTCCCGCCGGCCGGCCGCCCGAGGGCGACCTGACCCAGCGCGTCGCTCATGCCCAGCTCGCAGACCATCCGCCGCGCCAAGGCGGTGGCGCGGCGCAGGTCGTCCTTCGCGCCGCTGGTGGCCTGACCGAGCACGAGGCGCTCGGCGGCCCTCCCCCCCATGGTGACGGCGAGCCGCTGGTCCAACTCATCGCGCCTGACGACCAGCTTCTCCTCGTCCGGGGTGATCCGCGTGAACCCCAGGTTGCGTCCCCGGCTCACGATCGACACGCGGCTGACAGGACCGGCGGCGGGGCACGCGAACGCGACGATGGTGTGCCCCGCCTCGTGGTAGGCGACGGCGCGCTTCTCCTCCGGGGACAGCAGCCGGGCGCGCCCTTCGCTGCCGGTGAGCGCCCGGTCGACCGCCTCCTCCAGCTCCAGCTCGGTGATGGCCAGCTTGCCGCGTCGAGCCGCGAGCAGCGCCGCGTCGTTCAGGACCCCGGCGAGGTCGGCCCCGGTGAAGCCGGTGGTCTGAGCCGCCAGCCGCGCGAGGTCCACGTCGGGGGCGAGGCGCTTGTTGCGCGCGTGGACGCGCAGGATCGCCAGCCGCCCACCCCGGTCAGGACGATCCACGACGATCTGACGGTCGAAGCGGCCGCGGCGCAGCAGGGCGGGGTCGAGCACATCCGGTCGGTTGGTCGCTCCGATCATCACGACGCCCGGGGCGGTGGAGAACCCGTCGAGCTCGACGAGGAGCTGGTTGAGGGTCTGGTCGCGTTCGTCGGCCCCGGCCGTTGCGCCGGCGACCCGTGACCGTCCCAAGGCGTCGAGCTCGTCGATGAAGAGGATCGCCGGCGCTCGCTCGCGGACCTGGCGGAACAGGTCCCGCACCCTGGCAGCTCCCACGCCAACGTACATCTCGACGAAGTCGGTGCCCGAGATAGAGAAGAACGGTACGCCCGCCTCACCCGCCACGGCCCGGGCGAGGAGGGTCTTGCCGGTGCCCGGCGGACCTGCGAGGAGGATGCCGCGAGGGGCCTCTGCGCCGATCGCCGCGAGCCGGTCGGGTGCGAGCAGGTAATCGCGTACCTCCCGGATCTCCGCGACCGCCTCGTCCGCTCCAGCCACGTCGGCGAACGTCACGGGTCGTTCCTGCGCGCCCCGTCTCGCGGCTGCCCTGAGGAACGGGTTGGCCGCTCCGGCTCTGAGGAGGAGGAAGATCAGCACGAATGCGCAGACGATGATCAGGGCGGGCACCAGGTAGGTGGCTGGCTGGATCAGGGACTTGATCACCTGCTGGTCGATCTCCAGCGGGATGTCCCGGTTCAGGGAGACCTGCACGAACTGGCTCATGTACTGCTCGGTGGGGGGCAGGGCCGTCCAGTAGTCGCCACCCTCGCGGACGAACAGGACCCGGCGGTCCTGGCTGAGCAGGACCGCGGACTCGACCTGGTCGGCTTGCGCCCACGCGAAGAACTGCTTGAGGCCGGCCTCCTGTCCGATGTCGCGTGGCAGCGTGAAGAACATCAGACCCGCGTAGAGGACGATCAATGCAGGGATCGACAACCCCATCCAGAACACGCCCCGGCGATACGGGGGCCGCCGCCCCGGAGGCTTGCTCAACGGACCCCTCCCAACCATCGGACCGGTGTGGAGCAGCGGTCCCGCCGGCGGCCATGGTAACCGTCTCCGGGCCGGTCCTCCGGGCCGCGGCTGGGAAACCGCTGCTCGCGCCGCTCGGCGAGAGGAGGCGGCTACCTCGCGTCGGCGGACACGTTCGTCTCCGACCGCGACGCCCCGCGCCGACGGTAGATGTCAAACACATCTATTGCAGGGGCGGCGCGCATCTCGTAAACGTCGGCCTCCCTCCCGGACGCGGCTGGGGCCTGGGGGGTGGCACGTCGAGGCGTGTGGTTCCGGTCGCCAGCTCGCGTCTGTGCGACGAGGGGAGAGCGGCGGATGCGAACGCAGTGGCGCGCGGGATCCGGGCTGTTGGCCGGGTTGGTGACGGCTGGCGCGCTGGTGGCGGCTCCATCGGAGGAGCGGGCTGCGGCGCAGGCGACGGGGCTCGAGCTGGCTCCCAACTACGAGGTGCGACGGGTCGAGAGCCCAGAGCCGAGCACCGGTGGGCAGTTCGGCGGCAACATTCAGAACGCCGGGGACCTCAACGGCGACGGGGTGGACGATCTCCTCGCACCCGAGGGCGTCGGTAACGGGCTCGTGCGGGTGATCATCGGGGCGGACGGGTCGCACGTCTACACGGTGCGGCCCCCCGATCCGCGTGCCGAGGGCCGGCGGTCGGCGGAGTACGGCGGGATGGTCGGTCGAGTAGCGGATCTGGGCTCCTGTCCGGGTGGCACGCCCGGTGAGGAGTGCCCCGACTCCGCGGTCGGACCCCAGGACCAGGTGCCGGAGTTCGCCGTTGGTGCGTACCGGGTCGACATCGGTGATGCGTTGGAGGTGGGACGCGTCTACGTCTACGACGGCGCCACCGGGGCGCTCGTCAAGCGCCTTCAGATGCCTCCCGACGACCTGGCCTCCGAGGCAGCGATCCCCGTCTCACAGCGATCGTTCCCGTTCGGCCGATCGGTGCTCAGCCCCTCCAGCGAGTTCCCGCTCGACGCGCCCGAGGCGGTGAAGATCGGGGACATGAACGGTGGCGGGATGGCCGACATCGTCGTGGGCAACTCGTCGTTCTACGAGGCTGGCCCCGCCACCAACCCGAACTGTGACCCGGGGCCCTGCAACGGCGCGGGCCGGGTGTACTTCTTCGCGGGTGAGGACATTGCAGGCTCGTCACCATCTGTGCCGCTCGACACCCCGTTCAAGGTCATCCGGAACCCGGAGCCGAGGACCAACGACCCCTTCTACCAGGGGTTGGGCCACACCCTCGCCCACATCGGTGACGTGGGCGGTTGCGACACCGACCCTGGCGCCGGTGTGGCCTGCCCCTCGGCGAACAGCAAGAGCGATCCCGACGGCTTGCCCGACGTCGTCGTCTCGCACATCCGGGCCGATCAAGGCGAGTTCGAGGACGCAGGCCGTGGCTGGCTGCTTGACGGGGAGACCGGTGCGGTGCTGCGGCGGCTCGACCATCCTCAGCCGCAGACCGGCAGCCTGTTCAGCTACACCCAGGCCTACGGGGGGGCCGTGGGCGACGTCGCCGGCAGCCCCCACCCGGACGTCATCCTCACGTCGCCCTTCCAGGACGTGACCTTCGCCGACCAGGGGCGGGCGTGGGTGTTCAACGGGAACCACCGGACCAGCGCGACGGGCGTCGTCCTCTCGCAGTTGGACGACCCCGAACCCAAGCATGCGGGCTTCTTCGGGCTGCCGACCGCCCCGATCGGCGACGTCCAGGGCGACCCCTACAACGAGGTGCTGGTCGGCAACGCGGCGTTCTTCGGCGGAGACGCCAGCGCTGGCATCATCGGCGCCGCGTACATCTTCAGTCCAGCCACCGCCGATCTGGTTCGCGTGTTCGACGATCCGGACCAGCGGCCGGGAAGCGCGTTCGGTGGCGGCGTCGCGTCGTTGGGCGACGTGAACGGGGACGGCTGGCTCGACTTCGCGGTCGGTGCGCCTCGGTTCGCCGGCGGCGCCGGCCTGAACCAAGGTCGGTTGTACCTGTTCCACAGCGCTCCCGCTCCCGTCCCCACGCCCACCCCCACCCCCACGCCGTCGCCGACGCCGACGCCCACGCCGACACCGCAGGGCACCGACGGGCCGACGACCGAGGAGGGGACGGTGCGCCTGGCGGGACCCGACCGCATCGGGACCGCCGTGGCCGTGTCACGCGACGACTTCGCTGACGGCACGGTCCGGGCGGCGCTGCTCGCTCGCGCCGACGACTTCGCGGACGCTCTGACCGGGACACCGTTGGCGGTGGCGGTCGACGGGCCGGTGCTGCTCACCCCCACAGATCAGCTGCATCCCACCACCACGGCCGAGCTGCAGAGGATCCTGCGGCCGGACGCGGTGGTGTACCTGCTGGGTGGTGGCGCGGCGTTGAGCGACACGGTCGAGCAGGCCGTCCGCGAGCTGGGCTACACCACCCGTCGGGTGTTCGGACCCACGCGGATCGAGACGGCGATCGCGGTTGCCCGGGCGCTGGGCAACCCGGAGGTGCTGCTGATAACCACCGGAGACAACTTCCCTGATGCCCTGGCCGCAGGTGCGGCCGCTGGGCACGTCAAGGGGTCGGTGCTGCTGACTCCCGCCGACCGTCCCCATCCCTCGTTGGACGCCTACCTCTCCGAGCGGCCCGACGCCCAGCGGTACGCCGTCGGAGGGCCGGCCGCACGTGCCTATCCCGCGACCACCACGGTGTTCGGCGCCACCCGTGACGAGACCGCCGTGGAAGTGGCCAAGCGGTTCTTCGCGAACCCCACCCAGGTGGGGATCGCGCGACGCGACGACTTCCCCGACGCGCTCACGGGCGGCGCGCACATCAGCCGCCTCGGCGGGCCGATGCTGCTGACTCCGGTCGCCGCCCTGCATGAGGTCACCGCCGACTACCTGTGCGCGAACGCTGCCAGCATCCGCCGCGCGTTCCTCTACGGCGGCAAGGCCGCGGTGTCCGACCACGCTCTGCAGCAGGCCGACGAACGCATCCGAGGCCGAGGGTGCTGAGGATATTGCGCATCGTGCACGCTGGGCTCCCGGTGGGACGGCGGTGGCGGCGCGACGCCCGGCACCGTCGTCGCTCCGCGCGGTCCACCGCCTGACTGTCCGGCGACCGATGCGCCGCGTCGACCAGACAGGAGGCCCGAAGAGGATGACGGGATCCGGGCGGGGAGAACCCGACGCGAGCGGACGGCACGACGAGGCGGTGGGTCGCCGAGACCCGACGCCTGTCACCGGCGGTCCGCCTGGTGACGGAGTGGTGCCCGACACGCCGCTGGTACAAGGCCAGGTCCGATCACGGTGGTCCACCGTGTTGGCGTTCGCGGTCGTCGTCTTCGCGGCGGCCGCCGGGGTGGGAACGGTGCTGCTCCTCCTGGTCGACAACCAGATCGATGTGCGTCCGAACGTGGCCGTGAATCCGCCCGGCATCGTGGACGCCAACAACTCGCCCGCCGCTCGAACGAACCCCGCTGACGCCGACAACGTGGTGGTGGTCAGCCGACAGGATGCGCCCGAGTACTCGGCCGGCCTTCATTGGACCCAGGACGGCGGCGTCACTTGGCGCACGAGGGAGCTACCACTCCCCCGCGGGAAGGACCGTCCTTTCGCGCCGGACGCCGCGTTCGCGCCGGACGGCACCCTCTACGTCAGCTACGTGAACCTCACAGGAGCCGGCAACACCCCCGAGAACCTGTGGCTGGCGCGCTCCGACGACGGGGGCCGGACCCTGTCGGACCCGGTCAGAGTGGCCGGCGCGCTGGCGTTCCAGGCCCGCCTGGCGGTCGCGCCGGACGGCACGGTGCACCTCGTGTGGCTGCAAGCCGACGAGGTGGCGCTGCTGTCGCTGCCCGAACCGGCACCGATCGTCTCGGCCCGTTCGACCGATGCGGGCGCCACCTTCTCGCGCCCCGTCCGGGTGAGCGATCCCGAACGCCAGCGAGTGGGAGCGGCCACTCCGGTCGTGGACGCCGAGGGGGATCTGCTCGTCGTCTACGTCGACTTCAAGGGCAACCGCCGCGACTTCCTCAACCTGGAGGGCCCGCCCACGAACGAACCCGCGGCGCTCGTGCTCACCGAGTCGCAGGACGGCGGACGGTCGTTCTCGCCTGGTGTCGAGGTCGAGGACGGGCTCGTGATCTCACGCCGGTTCCTCGTCTTCCTCCCTGAGTTCCCTGGTCTTGCCACCGGTGCGCATGGCAGCCTGTACGTCGTCTGGGATGACGCTCGCAACGGTGATCGCGACGTGTTCCTGCGCCGATCGAACGATGGCGGTTCGACCTGGACGGATCGGGTGCGGGTGAACGACAACGCCGTGGGGGACGGCACCGCGCAGTACCTCCCGCAGGTCGCTGTGGCACCCAACGGCCGAGTGGACGTGGTCTTCCTCGACCGGCGTCACGACCCCGACGACGTGAGGACCGACGCCTACCTGGGGTTCTCGCAGGACCAGGGGCGCAGCTTCCGCAACGTCCGCGTGTCAGCGGACTCGTTCGACTCGCGGATCGGGAGCAGCGCCGCTTCTCACCTCCCGCCAGACCTGGGTTCGCGGTTGGGGTTGGTCAGCTGGGAGGACCGGGTACTGGCGGTGTGGGCGGACACGCGACTCGGGACCGTGGACACGAAGCGTCAGGACATCGTCGCGGGCCACGTCGACCTGCCGGATGTGGTGTTGCTGGGCCGGTTGCGACGCCTCGTCGTCCTCTCGGTCCTTGTCGCGTTGGCGGCGCTCGGTCTGTGGGCGCTCATCCGTCGGCGTGGTGGTGCCGGCGTCCCGGGGGATACACGCAGCGAGATGACCGACATGACCGCGTCAGGGACGGGAGGGTCCTGACAGCCACCAGACCCCACGTGTGGCAGGTCAGCTGCGGGTGGCCGCGGTGACGTCGGCCCGCTCGAGCAGCGCCGTTCTGTAGACGGCGGCGGGTCGGGTGCGGATGCCGTGGACAAAGGCCACGTGGTCGAGCGTCTCGTCCCAGCGAGCAGCGTCCATGGAGCCGGCGGGACGGTGCGGGTCGAAGACGAACGGCTCCAGGAGCGTCCAGGCCTCGGCGACGTCGACGGCATCCAGGTGAGGGTAGGCCCGGTGGAAGGCGTCGATCCCGAGTTGCGGCTCGCGTCGCTGCAGACGAAGGGACGCGCCGAACGCCACCGTCAGGCGCCGCGCGAGGTGATCGTCGACGGCGTCGCTGGCGACCAGCCCGACCGTGTACACGTCGGGGCCGACGTCGATCCGCCTCACCGCGGTGGCCGCCCGGCGTCGGATGACCGGTGCGATATCTGCCCATGACGTCACGACGTCGACCTCCCCGCGACCCAGCAGGTCCGAACCTGCCTCGTCGGTCGGGACGCGGATCGGTCGTCCAACGTTGGCGAGACGCAGCGCACCGTCGTACTCGTCAGCGACCCACCTGAACCTGCCGGCGACGGCCACGCGGCGGCCTGCCAGCTGTGCGGGAACCTCGATGTCGGAGTCCTCCCGGACGAACGCTGCGAGGGGACTCCGGTTGAGGACGACAGCGACGAACCGTGCAGGGAGATCGTGGCGCTCCCGCTGCGCCTGCAGGAAGTAGAACAGCGAGGTGAGGCCGAACGCCGCTCGTCCCTCGGCCACATCATGGACAGTTCGCGTGCCACTGCCCGAAGGCTCCGACAACGCCACCTGCAGCCCCTGCTCGGCGAACAGACCGCTCGCCTGCGCCGCGTACAGCGGCGGGTGCAGCGCTGGCCGTCAGCCCGGGCAGAACACGTTCAGCGTGACGCGATCCACGTTGGCCTCCAGGATCTCCACGAGTCCAAGCCCGCGGGGACACCGATGTCACCGCAACCGGCGAAGCCGACGGCCATACACACTCGATCCCCGACCACCTTGCCAGCGCATCGCGACTCCGGTGGGATGACGAACCCCGTGAGCCTCATCGCGGTCACGCTGCGCTTGTGCTTCTAGTCGGGACCGGCGCTGCTCCGCAATAGATGTGCTGCGCATCTACCCGGGGTCGGTCCGCGCGGCCGCGGACAGGCACGTTGGTAGGCACCCGTCTCTGGGCAGTCCCGCGCTGGGGCCGGCTGGCCAGCGACGTCCCCGAGGAACGCAGCAAGGCCTGATCCTCCAGTCAGGCTCACCTGCACCCTCGCCGCACTCGAGGGCCCCGTCCCGTGCGAGGTAGGTGACGGGCGCATCTATTGTCCGCGGCCCGGCCGCCGGCTTGACTCGCGGGTTCACGCACCGGGGACACGCAAGGCTGGAGGGGCGATGCAACCAGCGGCCGGTGCCGGTACGGCGCGGACGGTCGCTCGGGCACGCTGGGCCGCCCTGGTGGGCGCTCTCCTGGTTGCCACCGTGCCAGTGACCACCTCCGCAGGATCGGCCAGCGCACAGACGGACCGGCTGACCCTGGCTCCGCGCTACGTGGTGCAGCGCGTCGACCCGCCGGTGCCCGTGGCGAACGGCCGCCTCGGGTGGCTCGGCATCGCTGGTGCGGGCGACCTCGACGGCGACGGCAAGCACGATCTGCTCGTGCCACAGTACGACGGCCCAGGCCGCATGTACGTGATCAGCGGTGGCACAGGCCAGTTGATCCATACCATCGACGTACCGCCCGGTGAGCAGGTAGCTGCAGGGGGCAGCGGGAACTTCGTCTACCCGACCGTCCTTCCCGACATCGGCTCGTGCCCGCACCCCCAAGCCGTTCCGAGCGCGCAGTGCCCCGTCGGCCAGGTCGGCCCACCCGACGGCGCCGACGAGATCCTCATCGGCGCGAGCGGGGTGGACGTGGAGGTGAACGGCACGGTGGTGCCCGACCTCGGCCGGGCGTACGTGTTCGACGGCGTGACAGGCGCACTTCTCAAGCGCCTGCAGATGCCACCCGACGACCTGCTCTCCGAGGCGAGCAACTTCCCCTCGGGCAAGAGCTTCTCGTTCGGTCGTGCGGTGACCTCGCTCGACAGCCCCTTCTCGCCTGGTGCGCCGGATGCGGTGCGCATCGGGGACGTCGACGGCGGAGGGGCAGCGGACTTCGTCGTCGCCAACCCCACCTTCTTCGAGGAGGGAACTGCGACCAACCCCTCATGCGACCCGGGTCCCTGTGAGGGTTCCGGTCGTGTGTACGTCTTCGCCGGTGAGCAGGTCGCCTCCTCGGACCCCGGCGTGGTCCTCGACCAGACGTTGCACGTCATCAAGAACCCGATGGCGAAGACCGGCACCGAGCATCAGCGCTTCGGGCACGCGATGATGCCTGTCGGGGACACCGGGGGATGCCCCACCGACCCTGCGCCGGACGCCGGCTCGCCCTGCCCCGATGCGGACAACGACGCGGACGGTCGACCCGAGATCGTGGTGTCCGCTCACCATGCCGACACGCCCTCCGGCGTCGATGCGGGAGTGGTGTGGCTGTTCGACGGCCCCACCGGCTCGGTCCTGCGGCAGTACCCGCACCCGGAGCCGCAGTCGGGAGCGCTGTTCGGGTACTCGTCGGGCACGATGCCGACCGCGATCGGTGACGTCAGCAACACCGCCCATCCGGAGATCTTCGTCCCGGCTGTCGGGCAGAGCCTGCGGCACGCCGGGCAGGGCCGCGGCTACGTCCTCAACGGCAACTTCCAGACGTTCGCCGCGACGGTCCTGCTGAGTCTCGTCGACGACCCCACACCGGGTCAGGGCGGCAACTTCGGTGCTCCGTTCGCCGGCCTCGGGGATGTGCACGGCGACCCGCGTCACGAGATCCTGATCGGCGCGTCGGGACCGCTGTGGCCGGCAGGCGCTCCCACCGTCGGCGACGCCCACGTCTACAGCCCCGCGACCAGCGAGATCGTGCTCACCCTGTCCGACCCTGATGACACCCCCGGGAGTGGCTTCGGGCAGGGGGTGGCCTCGTTGGGAGACCTCAACGACGACGGCCAGATGGACTTCGCCGTCACCGCTGGCTTCTCCGATGTCGGCGACACGCTGGCCGCCGGACGCCTCTACATCTTCCGCAGCGCCGCTCAGCCCGAGCCCGAGCCCGAGCCGGAGCCCGAGCCGGAGCCGGAGCCGGAGCCCCAGCCCGAGCCGGAGGCCGCGGCCGTGCGCCTGTCGGGACCCACCCGTTTCGAGACGGCCGTGGCAGCCTCCAGGGACAACTTCGTCGACGGGGCGGCTGGGGCGCTGGTGGTAGCCCGCGCGGACGACTTCGCCGACGCGCTGGCCGGTGCTCCACTCGCCGTGACAGTGGATGGTCCGGTGCTGTTGGCGCCCTCAGACCAGCTGCACCCCGCGACCGCCAGCGAGATCCGGCGCGTCCTGCCCGCAGGCGGTGTGGTCTACGTGCTCGGAGGCACGACCGCGGTGACTGACGACGTGGTGGCCTCCATCCGTGGCCTCGGCTACGAGGTCCGCCGGATCTCTGGCCCCAGCCGGATCGAGACGGCCATCGCCGTCGCGCGCACGATGGGTGACCCCGACAGCCTGTTGGTGACCACGGGGTTCAACTTCCCCGATGCTCTGGCGGCCGGAGCGGCCGCCGTCCGATCGGGTGGCTCGGTCGTGCTGACCACACCTGAGGCGCCTCATCCTTCTTTGGACGCGTACCTGGGGGAGCACTCCGGGCGGACGCTGTTCGCGGTGGGTGGTCCCGCGGCGCGCGCCTACCCGGCAGCGATCGCTGTGTTCGGCGAGACGCGTGATCACACCGCCGTTGCGGTGGCGCGTCACTTCTTCACGGGCCCACAGGCTGCCGGAGTGGCCCGCAACGACGACTTCGCCGACGCTCTGACGGGGAGCGCTCACATCGGGCGGCGCGGCGGCCCCATGCTGCTCACCTTCACCGCTGCTCTACACGAGGTCACCGCCAGCTACCTGTGTGAGACCGCCGCCACCACGAATGCTGCCTACGTGTACGGAGGAACGGCAGCCGTCTCCGAGGACGCCCGGCAGCTCATCGAGCAGCGCATCCGTGGTCAGGGCTGCTGACCGAGCCACCGTTGCCCGAGCCGAGGACCGCCGACCTCAGGACCACCGCAAAAGCGTGCAACGCGTATCGCCCGGGGACCGTTCAAGCTGGACGGAGCAGCCAACCCCCGACACGGTGATGTCCCGACATGCTGTCGTTCAACGCACGAGCGCGATGTTGAACTGGGCGGTGCCCAGCGCCGCGTACACGCGCACCCACAGGGTGAGGTGCCTCGGTCCCCCGGGCGTTGGTGATGTCGCCCAGGTCGACGATGGACGTGGGCGGCCAACCGATGTCGGCGAGCAACCCGTCACCACGCGCTTAACCCGGGTGTGGCGCCGACCTCGGCAACTCGTCGCTCGGGCGGTCCGCCGACCCCGGCTACGCCTCCTCCACCGAGCCGGCGACCGCGGCGAGGGCATCGGCGAGCCCCGGCTCGCTCCGTCCGGCGTGCTCCACGGCGTCGGCGAGAAGCCGCGCGAGGCTGGGGTCGGCGACGGTGTAGTAGGCGAACGTGCCCTCGCGGCGGGCGGTCACCAGGCCGGCGAGCCGGAGTCGGGCGAGGTGCTGGCTCACCGCCGTCGGCGTCGTCCCGGCGAGCTGCGCCAGGCAGCCGACGTTCGTCTCGCCCTGCGCGAGCGCCCAGAGGATCCTCAGGCGGGTCGGCTCGGCCAGAAGGCTGAGGACGGTTGCGGCCCGCTCGGCGACGTCGTGGGGCGGCATGCGGAAGCTCTCGATCTCCTCGTGCACGTCGTTGCCTTCGTGCCTGCGAATATGGTCTGACAAGATGCTAGCGTCCGCACCCGTCGACGTCTGGTCGACGCCACACCTCCGAGAGGGACCCCGTGACCCACACCGGCACCCGCGAGCGGGACGCGCCCGGGCACTCCCACCTCCATGACGAGGGGGTCCCTGGCGTCCCCAACCCGGCCTCCGCAACGATCGCCGGGCGTGCCCGCCGGGTGGCATCGCTCATCGCCCTGCCGGAGGCGCGGTGGGCCGCCATCTCGCTCGCGGCTTTCCTCGCTGCGACCGCGGCGTCCGCGCTGGGTGCCGCCGGAGGGCTCGTGGCTGCCCTCTTCGCCGCCTGCTACCTGACGGGCGGGTGGCAACCGGTGGTGGCCGGCCTCGGTGCGCTGCGTGGTCGTCGCCTCGACGTTGACCTGCTCATGGCCGTTGCTGCGCTCGCGGCGGCGGCGATCGGTGAGGTGCTGGACGGTGCGCTGTTGATCGTGATCTTCGCGACCTCCGGTGCGCTGGAGGCGGTCGCGACCCGCCGAACCCGCGACAGCATCCGGAGCCTGCTGGCGCTCGCCCCGGACCGGGCGAGCCGCATCGGCGCGGACGGCGCCGAGGAGGTCGTCGACGCCGCGGACCTCGCGGTCGGCGACCTCGTGCTCGTCCGGCCGGGCGAGCGCATCGGCGTGGACGGCCGCATCGTCGCAGGGTGGAGCGAGGTGGACGAGGCCTCCATGACCGGCGAGCCGCTGCCGGTCGCCAAGGAGCCGGGCGACGAGGTGTTCGCCGGCACTTTGAACGGCAACGGGGCCCTGCGAGTAGGCACGGAGCGAGCCGGCGGTGACACCGCCGTCGCGCGGATCGTCGCTCTCGTCGAGCAGGCGAGCGCGACCAAGGCCCGTACCCAGCTGTTCATCGAGCGAGTGGAGCAGCGCTACTCGGTGGGGGTCGTCGGGGCGTCCATCGCGCTGTTCGCGGTCCCCCTCGCGTTCGGGGCGGGTCTGCGGCCCACGCTGTTGCGCGCGATCACCTTCATGATCGTCGCCTCCCCGTGCGCGTTGGTGATTGCCACGATGCCGCCGCTGCTCTCCGCGATCGTGAACGCCGGACGGCGTGGGATCCTCGTCCGGTCGGCGGTCGTCATCGAGCAGTTGGGGATGGCGAGCCTCGTCGCGTTCGACAAGACGGGGACCCTCACCGAGGGTCGTCCGCAGGTCGTCGAGGTCGTCACGCTGCCCGGCGCGGCCCTCGACGAGGCGAGCCTGCTGCGGCTCGTCGCGGCTGCCGAGCGCCCTAGCGAGCATCCGCTGGCGGGAGCAATCGTCGCCGCCGTAGGCAGTACCGACCTGCCGGACGCCACCACGTTCTCCGCTCGACCCGGTCGCGGTGTCACCGCCACGGTGGACGACCACCGGGTATCGGTCGGGCGGCCCGATCTCCTCCGCGACGCCCACGTCCGCGACGCCACCGCCGCGGCTGCCGTCGTGCAGCGGATCGAGGAGACCGGGTGCACCGCGGTGGTCGCCGTTGTCGACGGGGCCGCCGCCGGGGTGCTTGCCTTGACCGACCGGCTCCGTCCGGCGGCCGCCGCCACCGTCGACGCGCTCGCGCATCTCACCGGCGATCGGCCGGTCCTCCTGACCGGCGACAACGCGCGCGCGGCTCGACGCCTGGCGGCCACCGTCGGGATCGACACGGTGCTCGCCGGTCTCCTCCCGCAGGACAAGGTCGACGCCGTACACCGCCTCCAAGGCTCGGGCCACCGCGTCGCCGTCGTCGGCGACGGCATCAACGACGCCCCCGCGCTCGCCGCCGCCGACGTAGGAGTGGCGATGGGTCAGGCGGGCTCCGACCTCACCCTCGAAACCGCCGACGCCGTCATCGTCCGCGACGAACTCCCGGCGTTGCCGGACCTGATCCGCCTCGCCCACCTGGCCCGCAGGCTCGTCGTCCAAAACCTCACGTTCGCGGCCGTCGTGATTGTCGTCCTCGTCGCGTGGGACCTCACCGGCCACCTCCCACTCCCCCTGGCCGTCGCCGGGCACGAGGGCAGCACCACGATCGTCGCTCTGAACGGGCTGCGCCTGCTCTCTCCCCGCGCGTGGACGTCTGCCCGCGGGACCCCGTGGCCGTCACCTGTCGCGGGAGCGCGCGGAGGCGCCGCCCGGAGGACCGGCGGCTCCCCCCGCGCCGTCAGGTGACGGGTGTGAACAGCAAGCGAATGACGGCGTCGAGCCTGTCGACGACCGCCGTGCGGGCTCACGGCTCATGGCAGGTCACGCCGGCCTAGAACCACAGTCGGGTCGCGCGTACCGGCACGTCCGCGGCGCCCAGACGTGGTGCGTCGGAGGGACACTTGTCCTCGTCGTACACGGCCCCCTTCGGGCCTGGACTCCGTGCATCATGGTGGAGGCGCGGCTCGCCGGGTTCGCGCCCCGCAACCCCAGGGCAGCCCGTGCTGACCTGTCCGTCCCTCGAAACGCCCAGCGGCAACTACGGCTTGATGGGTCACCCACCGCAGTGCGGTCCTACGAACTTCGACCGGCGTCTCGCGAGTTCGACCCGAGCCGGGTTGTGCTGTGTCGACCGTCGAGGTGTCGTAGCGGGTGGCGCGTGTGGTGACCTGGGTTTGACAGCACGTCGCTGTGGGCGGCCTTGTCGTGCAGCGCGTGGAACCGACGGTCGGGATGCTGCTGGCCGTCGCGGACGCGACGGCGACGCCGCCCATCGTCGCGAGGTTCTGCCGATGGCCGATCTCGAGCTGGAGGACGTCGGCGGCGAACATGCCACGCGATCTCGTCGATCGCGACGATCTTGCCGTCGGTGGGTGAATCCGATGACGGAGCGAGGCCGTCCTCGGATTCGTCTGACCACGCCGGCGGTCGGCTTGCCTCCTCGTCGTGCTCGACACCCTTACCCTGGCGGAGCGGTTGGCGTTCGTCCTCCACGACAAATTTCGCGCTGTCTTTCGAGGAGAACGATGACCGACTGCTCGCGAGCGATGTAGCACAAGGAGCACCAGCCATGGCTACCCCCATCCTGGTGACCGGTGGCACGGGCACGCTGGGACGGCTCGTCGTCCAGCTCCTGCGGGACGCCGGGCACGACGTCAGGGTGCTCAGCCGGCGCGACCACGAAGACGGAGACGGCATCGAGTTCGTCACCGGTGATCTCGCCACAGGCGACGGGATCGACTCGGCGACCGAGGGGACCGAGGTCATCGTCCATTGCGCTGGCACCCAGAAGGGCGACGAGGACAAGGCGCGCCATCTGGTCCGCGCTGCATCGCGGGCCGGGACGCGGCACCTCGTGTACATCTCGGTCGTCGGGGCCGACAGGGTCCCGGTCGAGAGCAGCATCGACCGCGCGATGTTCGGCTACTTCGCGTCCAAGTTCGGTGCCGAGGAGGTCGTAGCCGCATCGGGCCTGCCGTGGACGACCCTGCGCGCCACCCAGTTCCACGACCTCGTCCTCCTGGTAGCCCGCTCCATGGCCAAGCTGCCCCTGATCCCGGTCCCCGCCGGGTTCCGATTCCAGCCGATCGACACCGGGGAGGTCGCGAACCGGCTCGTGGAACTCGCCCTCGGGCCGCCGGCCGCCCTGGTACCGGACGTCGCCGGACCGCGGGTGTACGAGATGGCCGACCTCATCCGCTCGTACATGCGGGCCGAAGGCAAGCGTCGGCCGATCGTGCCGATCCCACTTCCCGGCAAGGCCGCCCGTGCCATCCGGGCTGGCGCGATCCTCGCCCCGGACCGTGCCGTGGGCCGCCGGACCTGGGAGGACTTCCTCGCCGCGCAGAGCAGGTGAGTCCCCGGCCTCTACTACGACGCCAACAACCGCTGACCACGACAGCTTACGAACCGCGCGACGCAAGCTCGCCGACAAGGCTCGTGGACACTGAACGCGAGCTAGACCGGCCAGCGCGAGCCGATGACCGAGGAGGACGGACGATGACCGAGTCGAAGGACAAGGGGCCGAGGCTCCTCTCGGGCGGGAACCCGCAGATCTCGAAGGGCGACGGTGACGCGCCCGTGCAGGCCTACATCGACGCCATGCCAGGCTGGAAGAACGACGCCGGCCGACGTCTCGACGAGCTGATCGAGCGCACCGTCCCCGATGTGAAGAAGGCCGTGAGGTGGAACTCACCCTTCTACGGCGTCGAGGGGCAGGGCTGGTTCCTCAGCTACCACTGCTTCACGAAGTACATCAAGGTGACCTTCTTCCGCGGGGCGGAGCTAGATCCGCTCCCACCCGTCGACTCCAAGGATCCCGACACTCGCTACTTCCACATCCACGAGGACGAGGACCTCGACGAGCAGCTTGTGACGAGCTGGATCAAGCAGGCATCGGAACTACCCGGCTGGGACGGATTCTGAGATCGCACCTCGAACAGCAGGTGTGCGATGCGAAGCGATCTCGTCCGGCTTGGCCCCCTCCCAAGTGCCCCGCGACGTTGAACCAATGCCGGGTTGGAGTGCGTCTGCCTGCCTCCGGCTGTCCTGGGTTGATTTCGCGCGGCGGTTCGGGTCAGGGCCGCATGGCGTCGGCAGATGAGCGCGGTGGAGATGGTCCCAGCGTCGAGCAGGGCATCGACGAGTCCAGCGATGGCGTCGAGAGCGTCGAAGGTGCCGTTGGCTGTTTCCATGGCTGGTTGGAGTTCCGTGGCTGGTGCAACGGCTGGGGCCGAAGACTCCGGCCGCGATGGCGCGGGCGAGCGGTTGAGTCGCCAGTTGCCTGTCGAGGACGGTGCCGTCGACGAGCCGTCGAGTGCAGGTCTGATGCGCTCGGTCCCCGTGGACGCCCCGTGATCTCCGGTCAACCGTGACACCTCGGCCTTGGCGCCTCGATCTCCAGATCGCGCGGGTCGCGAAACGCGCCCCATTTGTTGGTCGCCGCGAACGCCGCCCGGCCAGGGTGAGCACATCAGCTTGGCGATCACCAGCCCAGGGGCGCGGTTGCCGTCGAATCGGCCGCCGGGCGGGGTGGCGTGGGCTGTCGGCCGATGGGGGCATCTTGATGCGTGTTCAGTCCTGGGGAGGGGACTGGTCGTGGTGGTCACGCTGGCGGCCGCGCCAGCGCACCCACAGCCACAAGACCAGCAGGGGGCCGGCGATGATGGCGATCTCGTCGATGCCGCCGGCGTGTGCCACCACGGGGTGCATGTCGGACTCCGGGTCAGGCTCCCAGTAGCAGCAGCAGGCCGCCCACGGTGTAGGCGACCATGGCGGCCAGCAGGGCGTGCTGGCTGCGGGCGGCCTGCTCGGGCGGGAACAGCGCCACCGCCCGGTCGTGGGCCAGCACCACCCCGGCGACGTGCCCGCCCACGATCGCTGCCACCTGGACCGCGGCGATGGTGGTGGTGGACACGGCGGTGTAGTCCACCGACCAGCCAGCGGTGCCGAACAGGTCCCAGCCACGTCCTAGCGGGTCGGAGGCCAGGGCGACCACGCGTTGGCCTTCGAACACCAGCAGGGAGAAGTAGTGAGCGATGGCGTAGCCCAGGGCGATGGGCACCAGCGAGTGCGCGAAGCGGTCCACGAGTTCGCCGGTGGTGCGCCGGCTGGTGCGGGCGGCCTCGCGCATGGCCCACACGTACAGCCCGGCCACCACGGCGATGGTGGCGGCCAGCCCGAGTGTGCCGATCGCCACCGCAGCCAAGCCGGTGCGGCCGCCGCTGATCGGGGTCCACAGGTCGGTGCGGGTCAGCCCGTCGAAGGTGGTCGAGCCCAGCGCCACCAGCACCAGCGCGGCGGTGGCGCGGCTGGGCCGCAGCCGGGCGAGGCCGACCAGCGGCGGGCGTAGCCGCAGCCGCCCGTCCTGGCCGCGGTGCAGGGGCGCCATGGCGGCCAGCAGCCGGAACAACGCCCCGAAGGCGTCTGCGGCGCGGACCCAGCGCGGCCCCCACCACACCGCCCCCAGCACGATGAGCCCGGCGTAGACGGCGACGGCGACCGCCAGGCTGCGAGGGTCGGCCGGGTCGGGGTGGACCAGCTCCAGCCACACGAACGCCGCCAGCAGCGCCACCGCGGGCCACTGCCCGGCCCGCTCCAGCCAGCCGGGACCGCGCTCGCCGTTGAGGCGGCGCACACCCGCGGCGACGGCCTCGAACGGGTTCAGCCCGGCCCACACGTCACCGACCAGGCCGCTGACCATCATGCCGCCCACCCACAGGGCGACGTAGATGGCGAACGGGGCCAGGTTGGCCTGCGAGTCCAGCGGGCCGGCCAGACCCGCCGCCAGCACCACCCCAAACGCCAGCAGGCCCAGCAGACGGCCGGGCCAGACCAGCCCCCCGACCAGTCGGGACAGCCCCATCGAAAGCGCCGGATCCCCCCGGTCGCCCTCCAGGCGCGCGGCGGGCCACAGGCGCACCAGCAGCATGAACGAGGCCAGCAGCACCCCTACCGCGCCGTAGACCACCACCGACAAGGGCAGGGGCAGGTCCCCGCGCACGCCCACACCGTGCGCCCACGCCGCCGCGGGCAGGGACCAGCTGGCGGCGGCGAGCAGCACCACCGGCAGCAGGCGGCTCATCCGCCCACCTCCAGCTCCAGCAGCTTCAGGCCGCGCTGCTCGAGTTCCACCTCGAACACCCCGGGGATGTTGGCGGTGAACTCGAGCACCGCCCGGCCGCCGGCGGCCACCGGTTCGATGCGGTCGTAGCCGTGGACGTGGACCTCGTCGGCGACGTCGCTGCTGACCTGCAGACGGACCGTCTCGCCGACCGCGACCGGCACGCGGCGGACGCTGCCCTGCACCTGCCCGTCGGCCACCGTCACCTCGATCGGCCGGGCTGTCGGCGACGGCGTGGGCGTGGGCAAGGCAGGCGCCGTTGGGGTCGGGGACGTGGCCGGGGCAGGGCCGCTGCCCTGCGCGCCTCCGCGCCCCGCGTCGTCCGTCCCGCCGCAGGCCGCGAGCGCCACGCCCGCGGCCGCCGCCACGAGCAGGACACGAACCAGCGCAGGCATGCGAACCACTCTTGTCGTCGAGACACAGCATCGGGCCCTCGAGCAAGGGCCCGGACAGGCGCCGTGAGCGCCTCTACAGGCGGACGAGAGCAGCTGGCGGGCCGCGACGCCGGATCGGCCACGGCCACACCGACCCAGGCGGGGACACCACGCAGCTGGGCGGATGCGGCGGCACAGCCGCGGCCGCCGCCGCGGCGGGACGCAGCCGACGCGCGACCCACGTGCCGACGCGCTCGGCGCCCCGCAGGGCCACCAGCAGCACGGCCGCGACCAGCAGCTGCACCGCCAGCCCGACCGCCATCGCCGGCTCGGCCAGCGCGGCCGTGGCAGCCTCGTCCACCGCGACCCGTTCGGCCAGCTCGAGCGCGCCGAACGCCACCAGCAGCGGCACCAGCAGCGATTCCAGCCGCACAATCAGCCGGCGGCCCGACGCGTCACGCACCGCTACCCAGGCCAGGCAGGCAACCAGCAGCCCCGCCCCGACCAAGCCCAGGACGGGCAGATGGGAATGCCCCGCCAGCGCGGTTGCGTGCGCCGCCGGGTCCGGATGCGCCAGGCGGTACCCGAGGGTGTGCGCCGCCCACACGCCAGCGGGAGCAAGCACGGCCGGGACCAGGCGCCGGGAAGTCATCGGCTGCAGGCTACCGGGCACAACGTGAACTGCGGGGGCTGGTCCCGCAGCGGCTCCTCGACAGTGACGATGGTCTCGACGCAGCGGCGGTTGGCGACGCGACCGCCGGCCAAGCAACTGGTCGACGATCCGCTTGAGCTGCTTAGGGGGGTGCTCGCCGACAGCCGCCCGGCAGCCGTGCCGTCGGCGCCCGACTACGCACAAGGGGATACTGCCGTTGCGGCGCGGCGGAGCAGCACCAGCCACGCGGGCAGCCCGGCCGCCGGCGGTCTGCGCCACCCAGTCGTGGAGGTCGGGCTCCGACCCCAGTGCCCGGGGTGACGGCGTTGACGATCGTCGGTCATGATCGCGGACGCATACGGGGGGCGGCGGGACGCTCGGTTGACAGCGCGGGCCGCCGGGGGCAGGGTTCGGACCTTTCGGTAGGGGTCGGCGCCCCCAGGATCGGGACGAGCACCGTGGCTCGTGCGGTCCCCGCTCCTTCGTGGGGTAGAGCGGGGAGGACGGGATGGCTGCGTCACACGTGCACGGGGTCAGGGCTTGCGCGCTGGTGGGGTGGGCGGGGCTGGTTCTGCTCCTAGCCTTCGCTGCGGTGCCGTCGGTGGCTGCCGCGGCCCCGCCGGGGGCCGGCTGCGACAACCGCAACAACAACACCATCGAGAAGCTGCTCGCGTGCGCCGACCTCGACGGGGCGCGCGCCCACCAGGCGACGTTCCAGGAGATCGCCGACGCCAACGGCGGCACGCGGGCATCCGGGACACCCGGCTACGACAAGTCGGTCGACCACGTTGTCGATCGGATGACTTCGTGGGGCTATGACGTGTCAGTGCAGCAGTTCGAGTTTCCGTTCTTCCATGAAGCCTCGCCTGCCGAACTCGAGCAACTCGCACCTGTGACCGCGACCTACGAGACCGGGACGTTCACCTACTCAGGCTCCGGTGATGTGACCGGAGGCGTGGTGCCGGTGGACCTGAGCCTGGCCGATCCGGCCGCATCGACGTCGGGATGCGAGGCCGGGGACTTCGCTGGCCTGGACCTCAGCGGCGGCGCCGACATCGCGTTGATCCAGCGCGGGGCGTGCTTCTTCCTCGACAAGGCGCTCAACGCCCAGCAGGCTGGGGCCGAGGCCGTGGTGATCTTCAACCAGGGGACGGACGGACGTGAGGGCCTGATCGTGGGCACGCTCACCGAGGAAGCGGTCGGAGTCATCACCGTGCCGGTGGTCGGCGCGACCTTCCCCGCGGGTCAGGCGCTGGCCCAGGCGGGCAGCGTGGCCCGCGTGTTCGCCGACACCCTGTCGGAGATCCGCACCACCGAGAACGTGCTCGCTCAGACCCGGCGCGGCCGCACCGACAACGTCGTGATGGCCGGCGCTCACCTCGACTCGGTGCCGGACGGCCCCGGGATCCAGGACAACGGCACCGGCAGCGCCGCACTGCTGGAGATCGCGCAGGCCATGCGCAAGGTCAAGCCGGAGAACGCGGTGCGCTTCGCGTGGTGGGGCGCCGAGGAGTTCGGACTGATCGGCTCCGAGCACTACGTGAACAGCCTGTCGCAGGAGGAGCAGGACAACATCGCGCTGTACCTGAACTTCGACATGATTGGCTCCCCGAACTACGTGCGCTTCGTCTACGACGGGGACGGCAGCGCGTTCGGGCTGGCGGGTCCGGACGGTTCGGGAGCGATCGAGGAACTGTTCGTGGACTTCTACGCCGACCGTGGCCTGGCCAGCGAGCCGACCGAGATCAGCTTCCGGTCCGACTACGCGGCGTTCTTCGACGTCGGTATCCCGTTCGGTGGGCTGTTCACCGGGGCCGAGGGCATCAAGACGGCGGAGCAGCAGGCCATCTATGGGGGCACCGTCGGTGAGCAGTACGACCCCTGCTACCACCTGGCGTGCGACACCTTCGACAACATCAGCTTGGAGGTGTTCGACCTCAACATCGACGCCGTCGCCGCAGCCGTGCTGACCTACGCCTCCTCCACGGAGAGCATCAACGGGGTGCCGGGGCGCCCCGTGCCGGCCAGCCAGCGCGCTGCCTGAGCCCAACGCGTCCCGACCTGGGTGCAGCCCCGGGTGGGGCAAGTCGAAGGAGCCGAGCGACACTCCCGGCGCCGGGGACACGCCCGGCCCCGTGGCCAGGACCGCGGCCGCGACCGCCGCCGCAGTGCAGCTCGTCGCAGTGGCGGTCGTGCTCGCTCTCGGGCTGACAGGGAACCGGGCGATCGCAGACCGGCTCCGAGCGGTCCCGCTGGCTGCCGTCTACGGTCTGCCGGGGGTGCTGGCGCTGCTCGCGGTCCGCGGTCGGGGCCCGCTGCTCGTAGCAGCCGGCGTCGCATCGCTGGTCCTCGCGGTGATCCCGTTCTCGCTTCACAGCTCCGTGTTCGCCCTCGTCGCCCTCGTGTCCCTGGCCGCATACACCCGATGGCCGACACCTCAACACGACGGGCGACGGTCGGCGCCGCAGCTACGGTTGTCTCGCTCCTGCTGTTGTCCGCCTTCTGAGCTCTCGTCTGGCACGACGACCCGATCTGCTACACCAAGCATGCGTCGGGTGAGGTCATGGTCGACCGCGACCCCGACCAGCCTCTGACCGGGGCACAGACCATCGGGCCCGGATCCGACATCGTGGTGACCGGCTGCTCGAGCGACACCGTTGTCTGGTGGGAGGCCGCCACAAGCCTCGCACTGTCCATGACAGCGCTGGTCGTCGCCGTAGCCCTGAGCTGGTCAAGTCAGCAGCGTCCGCGCCGTTGGGGTCTCGGACCCAAGGCGAGGTAACCCCCTTTCATATCGCTCGCGTCGTTCTCGACGAGGCCCCGACGGGTTCGGCGAATCCCGTTCGCGTATCTGTGGTGACAGGACGGGAACGTCCGCATGGCCATTCACGTGGGTCGAGTTTCGGGCGGCGCTTCCGTCGCTGACTTCGGCCACCGCGATGCCGCGGCTCCCGCGGTATAGGGGCTCTACGCAGCCAACGAGGGGGTGCGGCCTCTGATCTTGACGGTGGGCGGCGTGTCCCATTTGACGCCGCAGTGCAAGAGTAGACGGACGCGATAGTTGCGGAAGCTGCGGAACCCGAAGGCGATCCTCTGCGTCCGCT
>DASZZX010000408.1:0-4131 GCA_036260415.1 Nitriliruptorales bacterium | reverse complement strand
CGGACGTTCACGATCGCCGTGACGGTGGGCGACGGGGCGGACGCGTGCGACGGGCTGGCCAACGTGGCCAGCACCGACTTCGAGGACGAGGACGCGGACAACAACACCAGCAACACGGTGACCAACCCGGTGACCTGTGGGCCGCCGGAGCCGGGCGAGCCGGAGGTGGAGGTGGTCAAGTCCTCCGATCCGGCGCCGGGCACGGGGCTGGTGCCGGGTGATCGACTTGTCTACTCGGTGTCGGTGACCGAGACGACCGGGGAGGCGGACGCCACCGACGTGGTGGTCACCGACACGCTGGACGCCGGGGTGTCGGTGGTGTCGGTGGAGGGATGTGACAGCGAGACGGTCGCGGGGAGCACGGTGACGTGTCAGCTCGACACGGTGGCGGCGGGCAGCACCCGGACGTTCACGATCGCCGTGACGGTGGGCGACGGGGCGGACGCGTGCGACGGGCTGGCCAACGTGGCCAGCACCGACTTCGAGGACGAGGACGCGGACAACAACACCAGCAACACGGTGACCAACCCGGTGACCTGCGTGTTGGGCACGACCGTCGTGCGCGGCGCCCCCACCCCACAGGCACAGCTGGCGACCACGGGCACCGACATGGGTCGGCTGCCCGGCGTCGCGGCGAGCCTGCTGGTGTACGGGTTCATCCTGCTCCACGCAGCCCGCAGACGGTCCGCCAGCTAGGTCCCGCTGACGGCGGCGTCCGAACGGACGGGAGCGTCGCCCGGATGCTGAGACGGGCCGGCTCACGACGAGGCGAGCCGGCCCGTCACCCTGTCACCGCAGGCCCAGGTAGGAGTGGAAGCTGCGCTGCGCGTGGCGGTCCGCCCACCGTCCCGCGCCGACGTACAGCATCGACACCGGTCCCGTCCCCGTCAGCTGCGCCAGGTAGAAGCCCGTGTCGCCGCCCGGGTCGACGGGGGTCGGCGCCCCGTACGGCACGTCGTCAGGCCGGGTCAGGAGGATCGGCGCCTCCGTGCGCGCCCCCAGTGGTGCGGCGGCGAGCGCCAGCGCCCACATCTCCGGGTGCCAGCCGTTGAGGCCGACGAAGCCCTGGTCGCCGGTCACGGCGGTCCGGTGCCACAGCTCGGGGTGGCGGGCGATCGCGACGGCGGTGCCCGAGCGGCTGCTGCCAGCGACCCGCGCGGGATTCCGACCCAGCGCCGCGAGCCTTGCCACGACGGCGTCGTCGATCGCCACCGGACCGCCCAGGACGAGTACGCGGGTGGCCCCCTGCGCGACCGCCGAAGCGTGCGCGGCCGGGTGTAGCTCTGTGCTGGGTGTGAGCAGGACCGGCAGGCCGAGGCGCCCAGCCGCGGCGCCTGCGGCGACGGCGTCCGCGGGGTTGTCGCCGCGGGCGAGCAGCGCCCGCCCGCGCCGCCCGTTGCGGGCGACGACCTCCTGCGCCACCTGCGCCGCCGTCTCGAACCTCGACGGGCCGGCCAGCCGCCTGGTGTCCGGCCAGCGGGCCGCCAACGCCTGCATCACCGCGTCGCTCACCGCGTCGGGCCCCCCGAGCACGTACACGGGCGCCGTGAGCGGGACAGCGCTCTGGAGGAACTGCAGCGTGGCATCGGTCCGAGCCAGCTGGCCGGATGGCCCCCCTGGCACGTACACGAGCGGGGCGCTACGGCCTGCCAAGGCGGCACCGCCGAGGCAGTCGGCGAAGAGATCGGCGCGGCACACGACCGCGTGTGTGGCCCAGCCGGTCCCGCCGCCCGCGGCCAGCCCCAGTCGAGTCCCGAGCTCGACCGCCAGTGCTCGCACGTCGCCCGCGGAGCCGCCCACCGTGGCCTTGCTGGCGCGTGGACGAGCGGGCGGCAGATGCCACGGGTGGCTGTCGGAGAGGACCGGGGTCCGGGCGCAGTCGCTGCCCGGGTACAGCGTCCGCAGGGCTCGCGTCGTCCCCGGACCGGCGCCGTCGCCGTCGTCGATGAAGCCCTCGGACATGAGCTCGTGGGCATCACCGACGTGATGCAGGCCGAGCCCGTGACCGAGCTCGTGTGCGAGCACCTCCCGACGCCTCGCCGGTGACGCGTTCGACCAACGGCGGCCGTCGAGGACGACGTCCACGTCCGTGATCCGAGCGCCTCCACCGGGGTCAGGGGCGGTGGTCGTCATCGCCCGACCGTCCACGTTCAGGTCCTCGAAGAGGACGGCGTTCACGCCGTCGCCGGGATTGCGGGCGTTGACGGTCGTGCCCGGAGCCAGGCGTATGACGGTCCGGCCGGCGGCGTTGTTCACCATCGCCGCGGACTCGCCGAAGGTGCTCCGCAGCGCCGTCTGCGTGACGCCCTCCGGCAGCCCGCTCAGGTTCAGGGTGAAGACCACCTGGGCGCACGGTCCCCAGCCGTGCCCGCTGACGAGGGACCGCCACTCCGGCTCCGCGACGGCCATGGATCCAGGCAAGATCAGACTCAACAGGGCGGTTGCGACGAGCGACCTCCACAGCAGCTGTCGCAGGCGTGGTGCGGACCGGATGTGACGTCGTCGTGCCAACGTCGTCCCCCCTCGACGAGTTATCGCATAGTGGTCAATCGACCGCTATGCGTGACCTCCCTCGACGTGTGGACCGCGAAGCTGAAGGCCGACCGGCCGTGGTCGGACGAACACGGTGGACGGCTACCCTCGCCGTGAACCCGACCGTCCGAGGTGCGCGTGCCCCGGGATCGCTTCGTGGTGGGGATGCCGCTGGGGCGCTGGCAGACCAACTGCTACGTGGTCGGCGACCGCGATCTGGCGGCCGCCGCGGTCGTGGACCCGGGGGAGACCGCCGAGGTAGCCGTCGCCGAGCTGCTGCGACGCGCCGGCGTGCGCTGCGAGGCGATCCTGCTCACCCACGGTCACCTCGACCACCTCTGGGGGGTGCCCGCCCTCGCCGAAGTGCTCGACGTGCCGGTGTTCCTCCACCCCGACGACCGGTGGCTGTGGCACGACCCGGTGAGCGCGTTCGTCGAGGGCCTGCCACCCGGGGCTGCGGAGGAGTTCCTGGGTGGGCCGTGGCGGCCGCCCACCGAACGGTTGGAGGACCTGCGCGACGGCCAGCGGCTGACCTTCGCGGGCGTCACGTTCGAGGCAGCCCACACCCCCGGCCACACCCCCGGGCACATGACCTTCCTCGCCGCCGGCATCGCCGACGCCGACGTCGTGCTGGGCCGTGAGCTCTCCGTCGACGAGGCGGGGATCCTCTTCTCCGGGGACCTGCTCTTCGCCGGATCGGTGGGACGGACCGACTTCCCGCGCGGCTCGTGGGAGCAGCAGATGCAGTCGCTGGGTCGGACGGTGCTGCCCCTGGAGGACGACGTGCTCGTCCTGTCCGGTCACGGGCCGGAGACGACCGTCGGGCGTGAGCGGCGCACCAACCCGTTCCTCGCCGAGGTCGTGCGGGGGCGATGACCGCCGGCGCTACGGTCGCGGCATGACGATCGACACCAACCCCCCCTCGGGCACACGCGACTTCCTCGCGGACGACGTGGCCCGGCGCGAACGCGCCTTCACCACCGTGCGCCATGTGTTCGAGCGACACGGCTTCGAACCGCTCGACACACCTGCGTTCGAGCGCCTGGAGGTCCTGCTCGGCAAGTACGGCGAGGAAGGCGACAAGCTCGTCTTCAAGATCCTGCGCCGCGGTGAGCACGAGCAGGCAGGGGAGGCCGACCTGGCCCTGCGCTACGACCTGACCGTCCCGCTGGCTCGCGTGGTCGCACAGCACGCCGATCGGATCGTCGAGCCCTACAAGCGCTACCACCTCGCACCGGTGTGGCGCGCCGAGCGGGCCCAGCGTGGGCGCTACCGCGAGTTCGTCCAGTGCGACGTCGACGTTGTCGGCAGCAGCTCGCCCCTGGCGGACGCGGAGGTGATCGTCACCGTGGTCGACGCGCTGGCGGCGCTAGGACTCGGCGACGTCGAGGTGCGGTTGAACTCGCGTGAGGCCCTGCGTGGCCTGATCGAGGCGTACGACGTGCCCGAGGGACTCGAGGACGCTGCGCTCGTCGCCCTCGACAAGCTGGACAAGGTCGGACCGGACGGCGTGGCGGCGGAGCTGCGCGACCGTGGGGTGCCGGCGGCGGCGGTCGAGGCGATGACCGCCGACCTCGCCGAGGAGGACGCCCACGAGCG
>DASZZX010000407.1:0-11476 GCA_036260415.1 Nitriliruptorales bacterium | reverse complement strand
CGAACCGGGGTCGGGTGACGCCGTGCCGACGTCGGCAGGGAGGCCGACCAGGCTGAAGAGCCGACGTGCGGAGGATCAGACCGGACCAGCCCGTCGGGGGGATGGTCGAAGCCAGGTCGCTGGCGAGGCCAACGAGGGATGTCGAGCCGGTCGCGCACCAGTACCAGCCGTCGGACGGTCGGCCCATGCCCCGTGGGGCCCGTCGGTAGCCTCGGGGCGTGTCCCCCTCCAACGGACCACCGCGCGGCGGCCACCTACCCGGCGAGCCGCGACCGGCTCGGCGAGCAAGCACGGCGGGCGAGCCGTCCGACGGTGGAGAGCCGCCCCTGGCCGACCTGCCGCGGTGGGCGCGGTGGCTGCTGCTGGTCGGGTCCGTGCTCGCGGTCGGGTTCCTGCTGTTCGGGTCGTTCCCGCCCGGCGACGTCGAGGATCTCACGTACTCGCAGTTCCTCGACCGCGTCGAACGGGGCCACGTCGAACGCATCACGATCGGTCCCGAAGGCGACGTGGAGGGCGAGCTGCAGGAGGGCGGGCGGTTCACGACGGTGGTACCGGCCGCACTCGACCACGACCAGCTCACCGCGACGCTCCGAGACAAGGGCGTGCAGATGGACGCGCGCACGACCTCGCCCGGGGTATGGGGGGTGGTTCTCGGACTGCTGCCGTTCGTCCTGATCGTCGCCGCGTTCGTGTGGCTGGGCCGGCGGGCGCGCGGCCAGTTCTCCCAACTGCGCGGGATGACGCGGTCCCAAGCCGACGTGATCACGACCGAGCGGCCGGACACGGGCTTCGATGACGTCGCCGGGTACGGCGCGCTGAAGCGGGAGGTCCGCGAGGTCGTCGACTACCTGCGTGATCCGGAGCGCTACCGCCGCGCCGGGGCGCGCGGGCCGAAGGGAGTGCTGCTGATCGGCCCGCCCGGCACGGGCAAGACGCTGCTCGCCCGTGCCGTGGCCGGCGAGGCGGATGTGCCGTTCATCTCGGTGGAGGGCTCCAGCTTCGTGCAGATGCTGGTCGGCGTGGGGGCCTCCCGCGTGCGCGACCTGTTCGCCCAGGCGCGCAAGCTGTCGCCGTCCATCATCTTCATCGACGAGCTGGATTCGGTCGGTCGCAAACGAGGTGGTGTGGCGACGATCGGGGCGAACAACGAGCAGGAGCAGACCCTCAACCAGCTTCTGGCGGAGATGGACGGGTTCGAGCCGGCCGAAGGAGTGGTGGTCATCGCTGCCACCAACCGCCCGCAACTGCTCGACGAGGCGCTGCTGCGGCCTGGCCGTTTCGACCGTCGGCTGATGGTCGCCCTGCCCCGGCGTCACGACCGGCTCGCCATCCTCCAGATCCACACGGCCAACAAGCGGCTGGCCGACGATGCCGACCTGGACGCGGTGGCCCGGGCGACCCCCGGCTTCAGCGGCGCGGATCTGGAGAACCTCGCCAACGAGGCCGCCATCACCGCGGTCCGCGACGGCCGTGAGGTGCTGACCGCAGACGATTTCGACCGCGCTCGCACCCGCATCATGCTGGGTCGCCGCGAAGAGTCCAACGTGCTCTCGGAGGACGAGCAGCACCGCGTGGCGGTGCACGAGTCGGGGCACGCGATCGTCGCGGCGCTGTCGGAGCCCTCCGACCCGGTCGCGAAGGTCACCATCCTGCCGACCGGCCGGGCGCTGGGGGCGACCGAGCAGCTGCCCGTCGACGAGCGGCGGCTGCACACCGAGCAGTACCTGGTCGACACGCTCGCTGTCCGCCTGGGCGGGCGCGCGGCAGAGTTGCTGGTGCTGGGCCAGGGGTCCACGGGCGCGGCCAACGACCTGCGGGAGGCCACCGAGATCGCCGCCCGCATGGTCCGCGACTTCGGACTGTCGGAGAAGCTGGGTCCGGTCGGCTACGCGGAGCACCCGGGTCTCACGCTCGGCGACGACGGAGAGCGCCGCACGGGCCCGTTCTCCCGACGACCGTTCGCCGAGGCCACGCAGCGGCTGATCGACGAGGAGGTCGCGCGTCTGCTGCGGGAGGCCGAGAAGCGCGCGCTGGAGGATCTCGAGCAGCACCGTGACGCGTTGGAGGCACTCGTGCAGCGCCTGCTCGAGGAGGAGACCGTCGACGGCGCGGAGGTTCACCGGCTCGTGGGCCGCCCGGTCCCGCCCGCCTGATGCGGGCGCGCTACCGCCGCTGGGACGGCACCCAGGATCCGCTGGGAGAAGAGCTGGACGTCGGTGCGGTCCTGGAGCGGCTCGGCGACGACCTCCTCATGGGTGCGGGCGCCGACGTGGCGCTGCAACGCCTGCGCCGCCGCGGCGTGCGCGGGCGTAGCCGGGGCATCGATGACCTGTTGCGCCAGCTCCGCGCCCGCCGCGAGCGACTGCGGCGTGAGGTCGATCTCGACGGGCCACTGGCCGACGTCCGCCGGCGGCTGGACGAGATCGTCGCGCTGGAACGCGAGGCTCTCGCGGCCGACGCATCGCCGGAGGCCCGCTTCGGCGAGCTCCGGCTCGACACCCTGCCGGCCAACCTGGGCCAGGCGATCCGCGAGCTGCAGGACCACACGTTCGCCTCCGAGGTGGCCGCCGCCCGGTTCGCCCAGCTGGTCGACGACCTGCGGCGGCAGGTTCTGGACGCGTACGTCCGCGACCTGTCGGCGACTCTGCAGCGGCTCACCCCACAGGACCTCGCCGGCATCACCGCGATGCTGGCGGACCTCAACGCGATGCTGGTCGCGCGGGCGCGCGGCGAGGAGCCCGACTTCGAGGCGTTCATGGACGCCCACGGTCACCACTTCCCGGAGCGTCCCGCCGACCTCGACGAGCTGCTCGAGGTGCTCGCCCGGCGCATGGCGGCCATGAGCCGTCTGCTGGCGAGCATGACCCCTCGGCAGCGGGAGGAGCTGCAGCAACTGGCCCAAGCCGTGCTCGACGATCTCGACCTCGCCTTCCAGATGTCGCAGCTCGAGCAGCAGCTGCGCGGGCTGCTGCCGCAGCTGCCCTGGAACCAGGGAAGCGGGCAGGGTGCGAGGTGGGGCGACGAGCCGGTGCCCTTGTCGGGCGTGGTGGACGCCTTCGAGCGCATCGGCGAGCTGGACGAGCTCGAGCGCCAGCTCGAGGGTGACTACCCGGGCGCGACGCTGGACGACGTGGACGAGGAAACGATCCGGCGCACGCTCGGCGACGACGCCGCGACCGACCTGCGCCGCCTCCGCGCGATCGAGCGGGCGCTGGAGGAGGCGGGCGCGCTGCAGCACCGCGACGGGCGGCTGCAGCTGACCCCGCGCGGGGCGCGCATGCTGGGGGAACGGGTGTTGACCACGCTGTTCGACCGCATCCGGCGACAGACGACGACGCGGACGGCGGGGGTGGACGCCGAGCCCACCGGCCACACGCGACCGTGGCGCTTCGGTGATCGTGAGCCGATCGCCGTGCAGCGTACGGTCGCGAACGCGGTGCTGCGCCACGGGCCCGGGCGGCAGGTCCGCCTCTCCCCGGACGACTTCGAGGTGCAGGAGATGGAGGTCCGCCCGCGGACCGCGACGGCCCTGCTGCTGGACCTGTCGTTCTCGATGCCGCTGCGGGGCCACTTCATCCCGGCGAAGAAGATGGCCCTGGCGCTGCACGCCCTGATCCAGGGCAAGTACCCGCAGGACGCCCTCTACCTGATCGGCTTCTCGGACTACGCCCGCCGGCTGCAGCCGGCCGACCTGGGGGCGGCCGGGTTCGAGCGTGTCTACGGCACCAACATGCAGCACGCGTTTCTGCTGGCGCGCCGGCTGCTCAACGACGACGCCCGCCCGGTCAAGCAGGTCATCATGGTCACCGACGGAGAACCGACCGCTCACCTCGTCGGCGAGCTCGCCGAGTTCCACTGGCCGCCGGTGCGCGAGACCGTCGAGAAGACCCTGCGCGAGGCGGTGCGGCTGGCGCGTTCGGGCATTGCCCTGCACGTCTTCCTGCTGGAGCAGGAAGCCGGCCTCGTCGCGTTCGCGGACCGCCTCGCCCGGCTGACCGGCGGGCAGGTCTTCCAGGCCACCGGTGACGACCTGGGCCGTTTCGTCGTTCGCGACTACGTGCGCCGCGCGGGGTGACCCGCGACGTGCGCCGCGCGGGATGACCGCGGCGCGGGCTGCACGGGATGACCGCGGCGTGGGCTGCACGGGTGGCCGGGCCGACGGTCGGTCCCGCGGTCAGCGCTCCCAGTCGGGGGCGAGCCCGGGGTCGATCAGCCGCTGGTCGCGATCCAGCTCCTCGATGCGCTTGACCTCGTCATCGGACAGGTGGAAGTCGAAGACGTCGAGGTTCTCCGCGCGGTGCGTTGGGCTCGACGACCGCGGCAGCGCCGCCACGTTGCGCTGCTGCACCAACCAGCGCAGTGCCACCTGCGCCGGGGTCTTGTCATGCGCTGCGCCGATCTCCCGCAGGGTCGCGTCCTTCGCGACGCGCCCCTTGGCGAGGGGCGAGTAGGCGGCCAGCATCAGATCCTGCTCAACCGCCAGCTCGCACAGCGCCCGTTGGCCGAGGAACGGGTGGTACTCGACCTGGTTGCAGATCACCTCGGCGTGCCGTAGCGCCTCACGCACCAGGCTCGGCGTGAAGTTGCTGACGCCGATGTGGCGCGTCTTGCCCTGCTCCTGCAGCGACCGCATCGCGTCGAGCGTCGCGCCGAGCGGGATCCGGTCGGAGGGCCAGTGGATCAGCAGGAGGTCGACCCGGTCCATGCTCAGCGCACGCAGGCTTCCCTCGTGACTGCGCTCGAGCACGCCGGGCTCGAGGTTGCGGGGCGGCACCTTCGTGGTCAGGAACACCTCGTCGCGGTCCACGCCGCTGTCACGGACGGCGCGGCCGACCTCCTCCTCGTTGGCGTACATCTGCGCCGTGTCGATGTGGCGGTAGCCCAGCTCCAGGGCGTGGCGCACCCCCTCGTGGGCGGCATCACCACTGAGCTGCCAGGTGCCGAACCCCAGCGCGGGGATGCGTTCGCCCCGGACCTCGACGTGCTGCACCACTGCTCCTCCCATGGATCGCAACTGGGATCCGCTCGGCGCCACGCTACGAGCGAGGCCGGACGGAGGCGCCGGACGCACCCCGACGTTCGTCAGGTCGGCGGCCGATCGCGGCGCCGGCGCCGGATCAGGGCGCCGAGCCCGACCATCACCACCACGAACAGGCCGAGCGGCGCGAGCGCCGGCCCGCCGGCGCCCGCCGGTTCGGCGGCGAGACCCGCCGGCGTGGGGTCGGCACCGACGGGCGAGGCTGGTCCCGCGCGGCGCCCGCCGGTCGCTCGTGGGGTGGCGACCGGGGGATCCGCCGAGGGCGCCTCCGTGGGCGAGGAGGCCACCGGATCGCCCACGGCGGCGTCCTGTGTGGTGGCGGGCGGGGCGGCGTCCTGAGCGCTCGCCGGCGGGGCCGCGTGCTCCGGCGTGGCGGGCGGGGCGGCGTCCTGCGTGGTCGCGGGCGCTGGGGCGTCCCCGGAGCCCGCCGTGGTGGGTGTGACGGGGGCGGCCGGCGCGGGTGGCGAGGAGCCCGCCGCGCTCGGGGAGGGCTCGGCCGGCGCCCCGCAGACGCTGTCGAACCCCACGTAGGGGGGCTGACTGCCGGCCGTGCCCCACGCCCACCCGTCGACGTCGCCGTGCTCCACCCGGCGGCTGCTCACACCACGGTTCGCCCGACGCCACCCGCCGCTCTCAGCGTGCACGTAGTTCCAGTAACGGCCGCTGCGCTCCGCCTCACAGAAGCAGTCCTCGGCGGGGCAGCCGGTGCCGCACAGCGAGCAGACCGCCGCGCCCATCGAGCCGTGGTCGGCCAGCACCGCGTCTACGCTGGCGCGACGCAGCAGCTCCTCACCGCTGATGCTCGTCTCGGAGAACCGCACGCACACCGTCTTCACCTGGCTGCCGGTGTCGATCACCAGCCCGGCAGCGTGCTGGGGCTCGGCCGCCACGGCCGTCGGCGAGCCGGGAGGGCCACCCGCGCCGTCGACCAGCAGCAGGGCGGCGGTGAACAGGCCAGCGACGGCGAGGGACCGGGACATGGTGGCCATCCTGGGTGCGGACCGGTGAACGAGGCCGGACGCCTGCACGCGGCCACCTGGGCGTGGTGGGCGCTGGCCGCGGTCGTGACCGTGCAGCTGGCACCCAACCCTACCTACGTCGCCGTGGTGGTCGCGATCTCGGTGCTCGTGGTCGAGACGCACGCGCCCGATGGCGGGCTCGCCCGCGCCTTCCCGCTGGTGCTCGCGGTGGCCGTGCTGTTCGTCGGCGTGCGCGTCGTCCTGGAGGGCCTCACCACCCACCCAGCCACCGGTGACGTGCTCGTCCGCCTGCCGGCCTTCACCCTCCCAGTGATCCTCGGCGGTTTCACCGTCGGTGGCACCGTGCACGCCACGGTGCTGCTGCGGGCCGCCACCGACGGGTTCCTGATCGTCGGCGTCGTGGCGCCGTTCGCCGCGTTCAACGCGGTCGTGTCCCACCACGAGCTGGTCCGCAGCGCCCCACGCGCCTTCCACGAGCTGGGGCTGGTCCTGACCGTGGCGCTCACGTTCGTGCCGTCCACGCTCGCAGCGATCGCTGCGGTCCGGGAGGCCGACCGCGCCCGCACGGGCGGCCGCAGCGTGCGCCGGGGGCGCCTGCTGCGCGTCGCCGTGCCGATCCTCGAGAGCGGCATGGAGCGGGCGATGCACCTCGCCGAGTCGATGGATGCACGCGGCTTCGGCCGGCTCGGTCCCGACGCCCCCGAGCGGGCGGCTGGCTGGCTCGCCTTCGGGGGGCTGATCTGCCTCGCGGGCACCTTCGTCGCCCTCGTCGGTCGCGCCCGGACCGTGGCCACAGCACTGGCGCTCACGGCGACGGCCGCCGTAGCTGCGGCGGTGGCGGTCGCCTCGCGCGCCTCCCGACGACCCCGGCACCGAGCCCGGCGACCCACCCGCGCCGACGCGCTCGCCGCTGCTTTCACGACCGTCGCGCCGGTCGCGGTGGCGTGGCTGGCGTTCGTCGGGGAGCCGACCCTGCGCTGGCGCATCGGCACCGAACCGTTACCCGGCTTCGACCCGCTGGTCGTGCTGGCGTTCGCGCCCCTCGCCATCCCCGCCGTGGGCCGTCCACGGCTCGCCCGCGCCAGCCCGGAGGCCGTGGCGTGATCGCGGTCGACTACCGCAGCGTCGCCGTGCACTACCCGGGGTCGGGTGCCCCTGCGCTGGCCGGTGTGGATCTGCCGGTGGCCACCGGCGAGGTGCTGCTGGTGACCGGGCCGTCCGGTTCGGGCAAGAGCACGCTGCTGCGACTCGCCAACGGGCTGGTGCCCCACAGCAGCGGCGGACGGCTGGCCGGCGACGTGGTGACCTTCGATCGTTCCATCCGCGCGCACCGACCGCGTGACCTCGCCGATGTGGTCGGGTTCGTCCACCAGGACCCCGAGGCGCAGTTCGTCGTGGATCGCGTCGAGGCCGACGTCGCGTTCGTGCTGGAGAACCTCGGCACGGACCCGGTGGTGATGCGCCGTCGCGTCGAGGAGGCACTGGACGCGTTGGGGGTGGCGCACCTGCGCCACCGCTCCCCGACCACCCTGTCCGCGGGGGAGCGCCAACGCTGCGCCATCGCCGGGGCGCTCGCCGCCGCACCCGCCTGCCTGGTGCTCGACGAACCCACCTCCCAGCTGGACCCTCAGGGCGCCGATGACGTGCTGGCATCCGTGACCCGCCTGAACGCCGACCTGGGCACCACCGTGCTTCTGGCCGAGCACCGCCTCGAGCGCGCCGCCCCCCTGGCCGACCGGGCGGTCGTGGTCGACGCGGGGCGCGTCGGGCTCCCGGGACCGCCTGAGGCGGTGCTCACCACCTACCCCGGCGCTCCCGAGGTCACCCACCTAGGCGCCCTCCTGGGATGGGACCCGCCGCCGCTCACCGTGCGGCAGGCGCAGGCGGCGCTGCGTCGCCACGGCCGCCCACCAGGGCACCCTCCTCCCGACGCGGAGCGGGCTCCCGGCGAGATGCTGCTCGGCGGGCTGGGGATCCAGGTCCACCTCGGGGGCAGGGTGGTGCTGCGCGACGCAGCGTTGGTCGCCCACCGCGGCGAGGTCGTGGTCCTCATGGGGCGCAACGGGTCCGGCAAGACCACGCTCTTGAGGATCCTGGCCGGACTCCTGGAGCCCCGGCGCGGCACGGTGGACCGTCGGGGGACGGTCGCCTACCTGCCGCAGGATCCCAACCTGCTGCTCTTCGCCCCCACCGTGCGCGACGAGCTGCGGGAGACGCTGCGGCTGCTCGGCCGCGACGATCCCGCGGCGATCGACGCCACCCTCGAGCGCTTCTCGCTCGCCAGCATCTCCCACCGTCACCCGCGCAGCCTGTCCGGCGGCGAGCGCCAGCGGGTGGCGATCGCGGCCGTCGCGATCGGCGCGCCCGACGTGCTGCTGCTCGACGAGCCCACCCGCGGCATCGACGCCGCATCCCGCGACGCGCTGGAGGCGGCGCTGTCGGCTCACCTCGCCGCCGGCGGCGCCGCGGTGGTGGCCACCCACGACGTCGAGTTGGCCGCCCGGATCGCCACCCGGGCGGTCGTGCTCGGTGACGGGGAGGTGGTGGCGGCCGGACCGGCGCGGCGGGTGCTGTCAGGGTCGTTGTTCGCCCCGCAGGTGCTGCGCGTGGTGCCACCGTTCCTGACCGTCGCCGAGGTCGCGGTCGCTGTGGCCGCGCCGGACGGGCACGCCTGGTGAGGGTCGCCACCACGCGCCTCGGACGTCGGCGCCGGCGACCGCGCCCCAGCGTCACGACCACCGCCACATGGCTACGTCCCCGCATCGTGTACGCCCTGACGGTCGTGGTCGGCGCGGCCGCATTCCTGTGGCCGTTCTTCGTCCCCGCCGAGGCGCTGCCCGCCGAGGCACATGGTGCCGACGCGCCGTTGGTCGCGGCCGCCATCGGGGCGCTGGTCGTGACCGCGGTGGCGTTGGAGGTGCGCCACGGCACCATGCACGCGGCGACCGTGGCGCTGCTCGGGGTCCTGGCCGCCAGCGCCGGGCTGCTGCGACTGCTCGACCTGCCCGGCGGGGGCAGCGGCATGTTCTTCCTCGCCGTGCTCGCCGGGGCGGCGTTCGGACCGCGCTTCGGCTTGCTCCTGGGGCTCACCGCGATGGCGGTCTCCGCGGTCGTGACCGGCGGCATCGGACCCTGGCTGCCGTTCCAGATGCTGGCACTGGGCTGGATGACCGCCGGAGCCGGGACGGTTGGGCGCCTCACCCGCCGTTGGCCGCCGCGCCTGGAGGTCGCCGTGCTGGCCGCCTACGGCTGGGTCTGGGGCTTGGTGTACGGCGCGATCATGAACCTGTGGTTCTGGCCGTTCGTGTCCGGCACCCCCCTGTCCTACGCCCCGGGGCTGGCTCCCGCCGAGGTCCTGCAGCGCTACCTGGGCTTCTACTCCCTGACGTCGCTCGGGTGGGACGCCGCCGGCGCGCTCACCAACGCGGTCCTGATCGGCCTGACCGGCCGGCCGCTGCTGCGGTCGATGCGACGCTTCGCCCACCGCCTTGAACCGGTCGTGGAGCTCGTCCCGGCCGTGGCGGACGGTCCTGCCGGGGCGCAGCAGCTCGCCTCCCCGCGTTAGGCTGGCGCCGCGCTGCATCGGGGAAGCCGGTCCGAGTCCGGCGCTGACCCGCAACCGTGGGCCGACCCTCGTCCCGCCTGGACGAGCGGCGGCGAGCCGGGACACCGACGGCGCGCCGGGTCGCGGCAGCCGCCCGGCACCAGGCTCCACGGAACCGTCGTGGACTGCGGTTGGGAGCCCGGGGACCTGCCCCACGGGCCGGGTGCCGCGGGCACCCGGAAGGGGCACGCCCATGCACACACGTCGCAGCTGGCCGCAACGCGTCCCCGTCGCGTTGCTCGGCATCCTCGTCACCGTCACGCTCGCCCTCGCCACCAGCCCGTCGCTGGCCCTGCCGGCGGCGGAGCTCGACCTCTCCGCCCGGCTCGCGGGCGGCTGGATCGCCGACCAGGTCGGCGCTGACGGATCGGTGCCGGGGTTCGGTGGAGGACCCGACGTGGGCGCCACCGTGCAAGCCGCGCTGGGCATGGCCGCCGCCGACGTCGGCGCCGACGAGTTCCAGCGCGCGCTCGGCTACGTGAAGGCCAACGCGGAGGGCTACGTCCGCGACGGCGAGGCCCGCGACCGGCCGGGCGCCCTGGCCTACCTCGTCCTGCTCGCCGACGCCGCCGGCGAGGACCCACGAGCGTTCGGCGGGACGGAACCTGAGCACGACCTCGTCCAACGCCTGCACGCCACCCGTCGGACCACCGGCGGCGACGCGGGCCTGCACGGCGCGCAGGACCCCAGCGCCGACGGGGTCTTCCGCCAGTCACTCGCCCTACTGGCGCTGCACGCAGCCGGCCAGCAGCCGGCCGCGGACGCCACCCGATGGCTGGTCGACCAGCAGTGCGCCGGCGGCGGCTTCCCACCCCACCGCCCGCCGCCCCGCGACGACGACACCTGCCGCGACCTGACGCCCGACACCAACAGCACGGCGCTCGCGGTGCAGGCCCTGGCCGCACTGGCGACCCCGACGGAGCACGACGCCCTCGCCTACCTGGCGTCCGTCCGCAACGACGACGGCGGGTTCGGCTTCGACCCGACCACCGGCACCGACGCCAACTCCACCGCCCTGGTGATCCAGGCCCTCCTCGCCGCCGGGCAGGACCCGTCGTCCGGCCCCTGGGCCGACGCCGAGCAGGACATGCCGTCCACGGCGCTGCGCGCGCTGCAGCTGGGCTGTGAGGCACCGCCCGCTGACCGCGGGGCGTTCGCGTTCCAGCCCGACGAGGACGGCGGTCTGACCGCCAACGGTTTCGCGACCTACCAGGCCGCGTGGGGGGTGGCGCGAGCGGTGCTGCCGTTCGGCGACCGGACGCCGCTGCAGCCCGCTCCCGACGCCGACTGCCCCGACCTCGCCGTCGACCGTCACGCCGGCGCCACCAGGGTGGAGACGTCCGCCCTACTCGCCCGCGAGGCTCACCCCGGCGGTGCCGCGACGGTGGTGATCGCGTTCGCGTACGGCTACGCCGACGCGCTGACCGGTGCGCCGCTGGCCCGCCGGCTGGACGCCCCGGTCCTGCTCAACCCCACCGAGCGCCTGCACGACGCGATCGCGGTGGCGGTGAACGACCTCGGCGCCCGCACCGCGCTGCTGCTGGGCGGCACCGCGGTGCTGTCCGAGCAGGTCGAGGGCGATCTGCTGGCGCGCACGTCGGTGACCGAGGTCGAGCGCATCGCCGGTCCCGACCGCTTCGCCACCGCTGGTGAGATCGCCCGGCGGGTCGGCGGCGACCACGTGTACGTGGCCGAGGGTGCCGATGCCGACCCGGGTCGCGGCTGGCCCGACGCGCTCTCGGTCGGGCCGCTCGCCGCTCACCAGGCCAGCCCGATCCTCCTGGTGACCACCGGGCAGCTGCCAGCCGCCACCCGGGCCGCGCTCGAGGGCAAACGATCCGCCACCGTCGTGGG
>DASZZX010000406.1:0-6024 GCA_036260415.1 Nitriliruptorales bacterium | reverse complement strand
TTCAAACGCCCGCAGGCGGTCGACGCGGCCGGAACAGCGCACCTGGGAGGTCGCGTGGTGCGACCGCGGCCGACGTCGGTCACCGGCATGGTGACGCCCCGAACGCGAGTGGCCGTTCAGCCGTCGGTGAGGTCGGTGTCGGACGTGGGCGAGGCGCCGTCGCTCGGAGGACCTGCCGTCGCGACCGTGTCGACGACCTGTCGGATGCGGCCAGTCTCGACGTCGTAGACAAACCCCGAGACCTCGAGGCCGCTGGCGAGCAAGGGCGAGGACACGATCGTCTCCACGTCCTCGCGGACGCTGCCCTCGAGGTCGGAGAAGGGGAGGAAGTCGATGTCGGTCGCGTCGACCCCCGCATCCTCGCGGAGCGTGGTGCGCAGATCCTCGTTCGTCAGCGTCAGCATCCCGCAATCCGTGTGGTGGATCACCACGAGACGGCGGGTCCCGAGCTCGCGCGAGGAGATCACGAGCGAGCGGATCGCGTCGGGCGACGCACGTCCTCCGGCGTTGCGGATCACGTGCGCGTCGCCCATCCCGAAGCCGAGGAAGTCCTCAGGATGGAGCCGGGAGTCCATGCAGGTCAGCACAACGACCCGACGACGTGGAGGGCTCGGGAGGTCACCCGCGTCGAAACCCACCGCGAAGCGATCGTTGGCCTCGATCAGCTCGTCGACAAGCGCCATCGTCTCCTCCTTGGCTGTCGAAGATGGCCACGCTCATGTTTCGGGATGGTCGCGGGCGTTGCGTCGCGACGGTGGACACACCGGTCCCGACCGGCCCCTGGCCGCGGCGACGACTCGGCGCGCGCGACCGCGCCGGCCGGGGTCACGACCTGTGTTCCGCACGGAAGCGTGTACCTCTGGAGCAGGCCGCCGGTAACCCCCCGTAACCTTCCCGGCCGGTCCTTGCGGTGCGAGCTCGACTGGGACCCGCGCCCCGTCGCCCCGCCCGTTGCCGCGGCGAGAGCCTGTCTGGGGGAGGAGCGCGGCTCTCGACCGCCGCCGGCGCGGATGTAGCGTCGAGCGACGGACCGTCAGGGAAGGAGTTCGAGGGATGCGGCTGGCGGGTCAGCGCGAGCAGGTGGCCGACCACGCGCGCCGGATGGTGCGCGACGGTCTGGCGGTCGGGCTGTCCGGCAACATCAGCGTGCGGGCCGGCGAGCACGTCGCGATCACCCCGACCGGCGTGGACGTCGACGCGCTCGACGCCGCGTCCGTCACCGTGGTGGACCTCGACGGACAGGTGGCCGACGGTGAACTGGCGCCGTCGTCCGAGCTGGCCATGCACCTGGCCATCTACCGAACCACGTCCGCCGGCGCGGTGGTGCACACCCACCCGCCCTACGCCACGGCACTGGCCACGGTGTCCGACGAGTTGCCGGCCGTGCACTACCTGGTGGCGCTGCTCGGCGGACCGGTCCCGGTCGTGGACTACGCCACCTACGGCACCCGGGCGCTGGCCGAGCTGGTGTCCGACGGGCTGCGGGACCGCAGCGCCGTGCTGCTCCGCAACCACGGGGCCACCACGGTGGGTGCCACGCTCGAGGAGGCCTATCACCGCGCGGTGCAGCTGGAGTGGCTGTGCCGCGTGCACCACCACGCCCGCCAGCTGGGCGAACCGCGCACGCTGCCCGCCGAGGAGATCAGCCGCGTGGCCGATCAGCTGCGGACGTACGGTCAGCCGTCGGAGCGCTGACCCGGCTCGTCAGCGCAGCCCTCGGCGCTGCGCCTCCTCCAACGCCGCGGCGATCGATGCCTCGAACGGCCGGCGCAGGATCCCGACGTCGGTGATGAACGCGGTGATCAACCCGGCTGGGGTCACGTCGAACGCGGGGTTGAGCGCCGGCACGTCGGGCGCGATCACGGCGCCGCCGGCCCGCAGCAGCTCGTGCGCGTCGCGCTGCTCGATCGGGATGTCGGCGCCGGCCGCCGCGTCGGGGTCGAAGGAGGTCATCGGACCGGCGACGTAGAACGGCAACCCGTGCGTGTCGGCCAGCACGGCCATGGTGTAGGTGCCGACCTTGTTGGCGGTGTCGCCGTTGCGCGCCACCCGGTCGCACCCCACCACCACGGTGTCGACGAGCCCCTGGGCCATCACGCTCCCTGTCGCGGCGTCGGCCAGCAGCGTGACCGGGATGCCGGCGTCGCGCAGCTCCCAGGCGGTGAGCCGCGCGCCCTGCAGCAGAGGGCGCGTCTCGGTGGCCAGCACCTCCACCGTGTCGCCGGCGGCTGCCTTGGCGTAGACCACGCCCAGCGCCGTGCCGAGCCCGGTCGTGGCCAGCCGGCCGGTGTTGCAGTGGGTGAGGATGTGCCCGGCCGTGGCGAGCTCGCGCCGGCCCGACTCCGCGATGCGCTGGCAGGACGCGCGGTCGTCGTCGGCGACGCGCTGCGCCGCGGCGAGCGCACGCCGGCGCACGTCGGTTGTGGAGGCGGCGTCACGAGCAGCGCGCACCACGCGCTCCACCGCCCACCGCAGGTTGACGGCGGTGGGACGGGCGGCCACCAGCCGGACGGCGACCCGCTCCAGCTGTTGGCGCGCCGCCTCGACGTCTGCGGGGGGCTGCTCGTCGAGACCGATGACCACCCCGAAAGCACCGCACACCCCGATGGCCGGCGCCCCGCGGACCACCAGCCCGCGAATCGCCTCCACCACGTCCGTCACCGTCCGCAGCGGGCGCAGCTCCAACGCGGCGGGAAGGAGGGTCTGGTCGATCACCACCAGGTGGTCGCCGTGCCACTCCACCGAGCGGGCGAGCTCGTCGAGGTCAGCCACGGCGGCACGGTAGCGAGGCTGCGCGGTCGCGGCGGACCGGGGCAAGCGGACACGATGCCCGCCGCCGCGGGCAGGTTCAACCCTGCTCGCGGCTGTCAGGATGGTCCGACGGCCACAGCCGGGCAGCGCCGCGGACGCCGCTCGCGTCGCCGTGTGCGGCGCGCCGCACAGGTGCGGTGGCCTCGCCGCCGAACACACGGGCCGGCAGCCGGAGCGGCACCTCGCGCTGCAACCGCTCGATGTTGGACAACCCGCCGCCCAGCACGATCACATCCGGGTCGAGCACGTTGACCACGTGCGCCAGGGCACGGGTCAGCCGATCGACGTAACGGTGCAGCGTCGCATCCGCCCCGATGTCGTAGGCCTGCGCCCGCGCAGCGATCTCCTCCGCCGGCAGCTGCTCGCCGGTCGCGGCGCGGTGGTCGCGTTGCAGTCCCGGCCCCGACAGCCACGTCTCGATGCAGCCGCGTCGTCCGCAGTAGCACGCCGGTCCGGGCTGTTCGTCGTCGCGGGCCCACGGGAGGGGGTTGTGCCCCCACTCGCCCGTCACCCCGTTGCGGCCGGACAGGACGCTCCCGTCCACCACCACGCCGGCGCCGGTGCCGGTGCCGAGGATGGCCGCGAACACCACATGGTGGCCGGCGGCGGCACCGTCGACCGCCTCCGACAGGGCCAGGCAGTTGGCGTCGTTGGCGCAGCGCACCTCCCGGCCCAACGCCTCTCCGAGGTCACGGTCGAAGCGGTGACCGTTCAGCCACACCGAGTTGGCGTTCTTGACCCGGCCCGTCAGCGGCGACAGCGTGCCGGGCATGCCCACCCCGACGGTGCCGCGTTGGCCGGTGTCACCCTCCAGACGCCGCACCAGGTCGACGACCGTCGCGATGGTGGCGTCGTAGTCGTGGCGTGGGGACTCCACCCGGTGGCGTGCCAGTTCGCTGCCGTCGTCGGCCAGCGCGACACCCGCGGTCTTGGTCCCGCCGAGGTCGATCCCGATGCGCATCACACCATGTCTCCGAGTCGGTGCCCGGTCGTGGCCGGGCCCCAGACCCCATGGTGCCGCGTCGCGCCTGCCCACCGAACCGCCCAGCCGAGCCACGCGTCGGTAGGGTCGGACGGACTGGAGCGCCGCGCCCGGACCGCCCCTGGCTGCCGCGCCCGCCCCAGCGTGTGCCGATGCTCGCCACCGCCTGCCGGCTGCTGTCGTGCTGGCCGCCGGGGTCGCGTGCACGGCGCCGGGGCGGGCACCGACCATGCCGGCGACGTCGGCGGCCAGCCCATCGACGGCGCGGCCCACACGGCGGCGAGCCCCTCGAGGGACCGCCCGCACATGCCGGCCACGTCACCGTCGACCGCCGTTCCCGCCCCGGGAGAACCCGCCGCACCGCCGCCCGCGACCGGGCCGCGCCGGGCACCGGGCGTGGGTGGCGTTGGAGGAAGCGGGCCGCACCGTCCTGCTCGACCTCGACAGCCGGGAGATCGTCGCAGAGGCGCGGACCCCGGCGGGCCGCACAACCTCGCGGTCGCCCGCGACGGCACGGTGGCGGACGCCCTGTACGGCGCCGGCGAGCTCGCGATCGTGACCGACGCCCGGGCGACCGTGGTGGCGGCCGGCACCCGACCGCACGACGTGAAGCCGATCAACGACGGGTTCGTGGTCGCGGACGTGGCGGGGCGGCGGTCCTGCTGGTCGGCCGGGACGGGGCGGTGCGGCGGTCCTGCTGGTCGGCTGGGACGGGGCGGTGCGGCGGTCCTGCTGGTCGGCCGGGACGGGGCGGTGCGTGCCCAGGTGCCTGTCGACCATGAGCCGCACGACCTCGACGTCACAGGCGACGGGGCACGGGCCTGGGGTGACGCTCAACGGCACGAACCGGCTGGCGCTCGTTGACCTGGCGGGCGCGGCCGTGCTCCACGACGTCGGTGGCGCCCGGGGGTCGGCGACCCACCCGCACCGTGCCCACCGGCCAGCGACCCCACGACCTGCGGATCGGGCCGGACGGCCATCTGTGTCACCGACTGGCGTGGTCCGTTGCACGTGCTATCGCCGGAGGGGAGCTGCGAGGCAGCATCGAGCTGGGTGCCGAGTCCCACCACCTGGCCTTCACCCCCGACGGGTCCGAGCTGTGGGTCACCGACCACGCGGTCCGCCGCGTCCACGTGATGGACACCGCCGCCCTCCAGGTGGCGGCCACCCTCGCGGTCCGCGGGGCGGCCCACCACGTCGCGATCACGCCGGACGGGGAGCTGGCAGCCGTCGCCGACCACACCGGCGGGGCGATCGCGGTGTTCGACGTGGCCGGACGGGCCGAGCGGGCGGTCATCCCGGTCGGGGCGGGGCGGGGCCCCACGGGGTGTGGTCCGTGCCATGAGGCGGCCGGATCCGGCGACGGCGTGGGGCGCGAACGGCGCACGCCTGGTCGAGGGTCGCACCCGTCGAGGGGACACCGTGGGGGACACGGCGGCTCTGTCACGCAACCGCCGACGTGCCGTGACCTGCAGCGCCTTGACGGCGGCTTCGCGCGAAAGACCAGCCCAAGCGGCGAGCTCCGCCCGTGAGAGGCCCCAGGGAGATGGCCACGCCATCGTCGGAGGGCTTGCCCCACCGCTCTGCCAGCTCGATGGTCCGTCGCGTGAAGGGTCTGTCGGCAGGCGGCCCCACGGGAGACGGTTGCCGGCGCGGTGTCGGCGGACGAGGGGCGGTGTGCTGCAGGCGCGAGGCCGGTGACACGACGCCGTCCTCGTCCGGTCCCCGATGTGGCTGCTGCGGCCGCGGCCGTGCGAACAGCGGACGTGCGCACGTCAGGCGTAGGAGATGTGCGCTGGGCGGCGTAGTCAGACGCGCAGGCGGTTCCGTACCGTCGCGCTCCGGGGCGCGGGCCATAGGGCCCGCGCGTGGCGCCGTGCGGAGGGGGACCTGTGCTGACCGACGAGGGGTCCGCGGGGCAGTCGACGACTGCTGACCCGGTCGCTGCCGACCTCCTCGACCCCACCTTCGTGCCCGTGCGAGCGGCGCGGGTGGCGAGGGCGGACCTGGACGGCGAGACCGTCCTGTGGCACCCGGAGACAGGCATCACCGCCGTGCTCGACCCCATCGGCAGTGTCCTGTGGGAGTGCTTCGACGGGTCTGGCAGCATCGACGAGATCGCCGCCGACCTCAGCGCGGTCTACGGCGTGGACGTCGCCACCATCCGCACGGACGTGCTCAATCTCGTCCGCGAGCTGGGGGGGTTGGGCCTGCTCGAGGGCGTCGCCCCG
>DASZZX010000405.1:0-10419 GCA_036260415.1 Nitriliruptorales bacterium | reverse complement strand
CCTGGAACGCGCGGCGAAGGTGAGCGGTGCCCGGTTCTTCTACCTCAAGGGGGAGGGGGCGCTGTTGGAGCTGGCGCTGGTGCGGTACGCCATGGACGTGGCGGAGCGTCACGGGCACCTGCCGGTGATCCCGCCGGTGCTGGTGCGTGAGCAGGCGATGTATGGGACGGGGTTCTTCCCCACCGACCAGCAGCAGATCTTCGCCACCCGCGACGACGACCTGTACCTGGTCGGCACGGCGGAGGTGTCGCTCGCAGGGATGCACCTCGACGAGATCCTCGACGAGCTACCGGTGCGGTACGCCGGGTTCTCGACCTGCTTCCGCCGCGAGGCCGGCTCCTACGGCAAGGACACTCGCGGCATGTTCCGCGTGCACCAGTTCGACAAGGTGGAGCTGTTCTGCTTCGTGCCGCCGGAGGCCTCCAGCGACGAGCACCAGCGCATCCTCACGATGGAGGAGGAGATCATGCGCGCGCTAGGGCTGCACTACCGGGTGGTGGACATCGCGGTGGGAGACCTCGGCGCGTCGGCCGCGCGCAAGTTCGACATCGAGGCGTGGTTGCCCGGTCAGCAGACGTACCGCGAGCTCACCTCGTGCTCGAACACCACCGACTACCAGGCCCGCCGGTTGCGCGTTCGTTACCGGGCGGACGGCGCGACCGAGCTGGTGCACACCCTCAACGGCACGGCGTTGGCCGTGCCGAGGACGATCATCGCGCTGGTTGAGACGCACCAGCGCCGGGACGGTTCGGTCGCGGTGCCGGCGGCCCTGCAGCCGTACCTCGGCCGCGAGGTGCTGTTCGCCCGCTGAACGTCGGGGCGCCGCGACCTTCTGACGTCGCCCCGGCAGGGGCGCTCGTCCCCGGATGGCGAGCAGGTGCCCGTCGGTCGCGGTCGGCGTGCGAGCGCGGCCCGACCGGGGCGAGTGGGCGGCTGGGTACCCTCGGCGGCTCGAGGAGGGTTGGCCGAGCGGACGAAGGCAGCGGTCTTGAAAACCGCCGGGCCCCGCGAGGGGTCCCGAGGGTTCGAATCCCTCACCCTCCGCCACTAACCGCAGGTTGGAGGCGCATTGCCGGGGTCTACGACGGGGCTGCAGGACCCCTTCCACACGAAGGTCAGGAGGCCCTGATCTCGCGAAGGGGCCGTTGCTTCTGTCGAGGGTCCGTCTGCGGGCTGAAGTAGGTGTCGACGCGCTGATGTCGGCTTGGATGGTCGGCGGTCGCGCTGCTCGTTGTTCCCTCGTGCATCTGAGGATCGTCGGTGCAGTGCCCGCAGCCCGTCAGCGCCAACCTTCCACCGGAGGCCGCACCCACCGGTCAGACGGTCCTCAAGGAGGCTGCGCGATGGGCCGAAATGACTCAGGCGGAGATGCTCGCGGTGTCCCGCGACCCGTCTGCGTTCCTGGACGTTCGCGGGAGCCCGTCCCGGAGCGCCGCATCAGCGAACCGGCGTTCGGAAGACGGAAGCTTGGCAGTGACGCGGTGGGGCGAGCGACCGCCTGCGATGGCGATCGACGGCACCGCGATCGGGGCCGCGGGTCTCGCCGCGGCTCGGTTGGATGCCAGGATCCTCGTCGTCGACGATGAACCGGCCAACGTGCGGTTGTTGGAGCGGATCCTCGTTAACGACGGGTACCGGAACGTGGCGAGCCGGACCGACTCCAACGATGCGGTCGAGCTGCTCCGCGACTACCCGGTCGATCTCCTCCTGCTGGACCTCCACATGCCGGGCCTCGATGGGTTCGCCGTGCTGGAGAGGCTGGCCGGGATCACCGATCCGGATGACTACGTCCCCACCCTCGTCCTGACCGCGGATGTGACGACCGAAACCAAGCATCGCGCGTTGGCGTCCGGCGCCAGGGACTTCCTCACCAAACCGTTCGATCCGATCGAAGTGAGCCTGCGGGTCGCGAACCTGCTCGACACACGGCTGTTGCACCACGCCGCCCGCGCCCAGAACGTCCTGCTGGAGCACCGGGTTCGAGAGCGCACCGCCGAGCTCGAGCAGGCGCGGATCGAGCTCCTCCGCCGACTCTCACTGGCCGCCGAGTTCCGCGATGACGAGACGTACGAGCACACGGAACGTGTGGGTGTCGCGGCCGCCCTCCTCGGTGACCGCGTTGGACTCGACGCGGCCGACGTCGAGTCGTTGCGCCGAGCCGCGCCGTTGCACGACATCGGCAAGATCGGTGTCCCCGACGAGATCCTGCTCAAGCCCGGTCCGCTGACCGCGGAGGAGTACGCCCGCATGAAGGCGCACACGACGATCGGTGCCCTCATCCTGGGGGGCAGCTCATCGCCGGTGCTGCGGATGGGGGAGACGATCGCGCTGACCCACCACGAACGGTGGGACGGCAGCGGGTATCCCGGCCGGCTGGCGGGTGAGCAGATCGCGTTGGTAGGTCGGATCGTGTCCGTCACGGACGTCTTCGACGCGTTGACGCACGAGCGGCCGTACAAGGCGGCGTGGCCGGTTGACGAGGCGGTCGCCGAGCTCGAACGGGGACGGGGGACGCAGTTCGATCCGAGGCTGGTCGACCTCTACATCGACCAGCTCGCTCGCGACGGCTCGGGGTAGACGGTGGACCACCTCGCTGTGGACGTGCTGCCTTTGGGGCGGCTCGCGGTCGTGGCCACCTTCCTGCTGCTGACCGGGATCGCCGTGATCCGGGCGCCACGGTCCGGGAGAGCCGGGTGGTGGGTGGCGGCTGCGTTCGGCTCGATGGGGGTCGCGCTCATCGGGATCTGGCTGCCGGAGACGGTCGGTCTCGAGCTGCCACCATGGCTGCGCGATGGACTGGTCGTCATCGTCTTCGCCCTCCCGTACCTGCTGCTCCGTTTCACCGCTTCCTTCCGTGACCTCCCCCGCTGGATCGAGGTCGCGGCCGCTGCCGGCCTGGCGGCGGTCGTGACGGCGACGTTCGCCATCCTCGTCTCGAACGGGGACGCTGGCTCGTCCGCTTCCCGCCGGCTCACTGCGTACTTCACGTTGGTGCTGACGTACTGGCTGTCCGTGTCCTCGCTCATCGTGGTGCGCCTGTGGCGCGCGGGGCGCGGGCAGCCCACGGTCGCTCGGCGTCGCATGCGCCTGATGGCTGTCGCGACCGCGGTCCTGGTGGTCGCGCTGCTGGTGGTGGCGAGCCAGCCCTCGGACGGGAATATCGTGCTGAGACTGGCCGTGGACATGAGTGCGCTCGCGAGCGCGGTGGCGTTCGGGTTCGGGTTCAGCCCGCCACGGATGGTGCGTCTGTCGTGGCGCCGACCCGAGGAGCGGCAGCTGCAGGAAGCGACCACGGCTGTCCTGCGTGCCGATACGGAGCAGGAGGTCGCCAGACGGCTCCTGCCGCCGATGGTGCGCCTCGTCGGTGGCCGGGGAGCCACGTTGATCAACGCCGAGGGCTGGGTCGTCGCCTCCTACGGTGACGCGCCCGCGGCCGGCTCGCCCCTCCAGGGTGCGAAGGGAAGCGGTGCGAGCCAGGTCGTCCCACTGGGCAGCGACGGTGGAGAGCTCGTGGTGTGGACGAGTCCGTACGCTCCGTTCTTCGCCCAGGAGGAGGCCGACCTCCTGCGGACCATGGGCGCGGTCGTCAGCCTCGCCCTGGAGCGGTGCCAACTCCTCCACGAGGAGCGGAGCAAGCGCGCCGCTCTGCAGCGAGCGAACGAGGTCGCGGAGCAGGCTCGCGAGGAGGCGAGCCGTGCCAACACCGCCAAGAGCGAGTTCCTGTCCCGGATGAGCCACGAGCTGCGCACCCCCCTCAACGCCATCCTCGGGTTCGGCCAACTGCTCGAGACCTCGCAGCTCCCCGCGGAGGACCAGGAAGCGGTCGGGCACATCCAGAAGGCTGGCCACCACCTCCTCGCGTTGATCAACGACGTGCTCGACCTGTCGCGCGTGGAGGCGGGGACACTGACGGTCTCAGTCGAAGGAGTCCACCCGGGCGAAGTCATAGACGATGCGGTCGCGCTCATGCGACCGCTCGCGGAGAGCCGCTCCATCCGGCTCGTCACCGAGCCCGTCGGCTCCGACACGTGGATCGCGACGGATCGCCAACGATGTCGGCAGATCCTGCTCAACCTCCTCTCGAACGCCGTGAAGTACAACCACGACGGTGGAGAGGTAGCGATCCGCTGCGGACGGCTGACCGATGACAGGGTCAGGATCTCGATCCGCGACACTGGTCCCGGCATCAGCCCCGGTCGCCTGGGTCGTCTGTTCGAGCCATTCGATCGGCTGGGAGCCGAGACGTCCAACGTGGAAGGCACGGGACTGGGGCTGGCGCTCACCAAGCAGCTGGTCGAGCGCCTGGGAGGCAGCATCGGTGTCGAGACGGAACCGGGCCGGGGCGCGACGTTCTGGATCGACATGCCCCCCAGCGAAGCACCGCCGCGGACCCTCGAGCCGCTGCTGGCGCCGGACCGGCCGACCGACATTGGCGAGCGGACTCTGCTGCTGGTGGAGGACAACCTGGCCAATCTCCGACTCGTGGAGGCCATGCTCCGGCGGCGACCTGGTGTCAGGGTCCTGCCAGCGATGCAGGGACGTCTCGCGATCGAGTTGGCGAACGAGCATCGGCCGGACGTGATCGTCCTGGATCTGCACCTGCCTGACGTCCCCGGACACGAGGTGCTCCACCGGCTGAAGGCCGACCTGAGGACACGCGACATCCCCGTCATCATCGCGAGCGCGGACGCGAGCCCCGGCCGCGTCCAGGGTCTGCGAGATGACGGGGCGTTCGACTACATCACCAAGCCCCTCGACGTCACCACCTTCCTCGACGCAATCGAAGCCGCCCTCGCCATCCGCGACCACGCAGCGAGGACCCTCGGGTAGCGCCTACCCGCCGGAAGGCCGGCGCTGTTCTCGAGGGATCGTCGAGATCGAGGCGTGCGGTGGGGCGTCGTCGCGCCGCCGGGGCGGGGACCGTCGGATGGGCGGTGCCCATCGGATGAGGGAAGGGCCTGACGAGGAGCTTGCCATGCACGCTGAAACCAACTTCGCTGCCTCAACCACCTGGTCACCGGCGGAACCGGCACGCCAGAGATTCGTCGTCCCCCCGGCTGCGAGACGCCGGATGACCCGCCTGCCGGTGGTCCCCGTCCCGGCTGGGTTCCAGTTCCAGCCGGTCGATGCCGGTGAGGTGGCGGACCGGCTGGTGGAACTTGCGCTCCGCCCGCCGGCCGCCCTGGTGCCCGGCGTGGCCGGACCGCGGGTGTACGGGATGGCCGCGCTGGTCGGCGGGTACCTGCGGACCGTTCGGAGGCACCGGCCGATCGTGCCGGTCCGGGTCCCCGGCGAGGTGGCATGCGCGTTGCGGACTGGCCCAACCTGGCCCCGGACCGGGCTGTTGGCAGCCGGACCTGGGAAGCGTTCCTGGCCGCGCCGGTCGGCGGCGGTCCGACACGGATCCATGCCACCAGGGGTGGGTCGCGGCATCGCCGTATCCGATGGCCTTCTCGGATCGGCCGCGGCTGCATCCCGATGGGCCGTCGCGCGTCACGCTCCGTCCTCGACGAGCGTGGTCCCCGGCTGGTAGGTCGACCAGGCGAACCAGAACGTGACGAAGTGGTTGATCCGATCCAGGCTGGCGCCCTCGAGCGGTCCGCCGGTGGCTTGCCCCGCGACGTCCCACACCGAGCCGGTCTCGGCGTCCCTGAAGCCGTCACCCTCCGCCCGGAGCGTCAGCCTCCGTTCGCCGACCTGGGGGAGGAAGACCCCGACCGATCCCACGTCGCGACCGGCATCGACCTCGTTCGCCTCCAGAGCGGTGGACTGACCGGCCTTCCAGAGGATGACGATCTCGTCACCGCCGACCTCCCCGTAGGTCACCGCTGCACCGTCGCCGCTCACCGCTTCGACCGGCCATGCTGTGGCCTCACCGCCACGTTCGACGCCGACGACACGTTGCATGGCTCTGGCTCGGTCGTCCACCTCTCCGCGGAAGAGGAACGGTCGAGCGTCGGGGCGGTCGTAGCCCTCGTAGGGGTTCGTGCCGTAGTTGCGGCGGAAGCGGGTGCGGTCGCGATCCAGCACCCTGCCGTCCGGGAAGCTGGCAGCGAACTCCGACCAGGCCAGGAGGGGTGAGGGGATCACCTCCAACTGCTCGCCAGTGAGTAGGCCCACGACCGCCCGGCCGTCGAAGTGGGTCCACAGGGACTCGGTCGGCCGGTCGTACATCACCAGCGCCGATGCGAACAGTCGACCCGAGGTGCCGAAGGTGACCTCCACGCCGTCGACCACCCGGACGAACGACACGCCCGTGTTGCACAGCGGGCAGTAGGTGACCGTGACGGGGGCGCCTGCCACGGTGTCGTTGACGATCTCGTGCCAGATGAGGATCTGGACGGGGTAGGCGCGGGCATCGCCGTCGATCTCGACCGCGATCACCGGTTCATCGGATGCAAGCCACTGCCCCGCGTCGGCGACGGAGACGAACTGGGGCTCGTCGATGGGTGGGATGCCGTCGGGCGGCGGCCCTCCGGAGACGATCTGGACGGGGTCGACCAGTGGCTGCGGGAACGACGGGTCCGTCATGTCGTCGAGTGCGGACGGGCCCTCCGGGAGTCCGTCGGGTGCCGCCCCCGCACCGGCCGCCGTGCCCGCCCCGTCGTCGGACCGTGAGGTGGTGCAGGCGGCGGCCACGAGCGCGAGACCGAGGGTGATGCTCAGCACGCGCGCGCCGCTCACGAGGTACTCCCTGCCGACGAACAGGGAACCGACGCTGACGGGGCGACCATTCCGAGCCGGGTGAAGATCCGGAAACCTCGAGCGGCCGAGCAACTGCTCGCGTCGGGTTGTGGCGCGGGGACTGGCGGGATCGCGCGGGGTGGCACGACGCGTAGGTGCGGTGACGCCGGCCGCAGGCCGGTCGTGTCCGGCGGCGAGTCCTGCACGTGTTTGAGCAGAGGGGAGTGCCGCTGGGTCGGTGGCGACGCTTCCCACTCGGGCCGAGGCCACTTGACTCACGGAAACAACCGCTCCGTGGGGTGGGGAGCCGCCTACGACCTCACTAGGAGGGCGCCTGGGTCCGCCGATCCTACTGGCCGAGAGGTCGTCTGTCGGGTCAGGATCCCCGAAGGGGGCGCGTCACGATGTCTCGATGGGCACCGTCAGCTCGACGGAGGTGCCGGTCTCGTACTCAGCCATGACCGCCACCTTGCCATCCACGATCTCCGGTTCCGCCGGCACCGTGAACACCAGCTCGTTGCCTGACTCGTTCGGGGTACCAGGCACGGGGACTGAGCCGGCTGTCACCCAAGACCTGCTCTCCTTGTCGGCCGAGGTTGCGTCCCAGGAGTTTCGCCTGGCTGCTCCTGATGAGCTTCTGCGGTTCCGTGCTGACGACGAACGGTTCGGCCGACACGACCCGGATCTCCCGCGGCTCTGTCTCGATGCCAGCCGTCGACGTGACGACGACCGATGCGCCCCACCGTGACGCCATCCGGCATGGTGAACTCGACGGTCGCGCTGTCGCACCTGGTCGGGTAGATCGTGCCGTCGTGGCCGGTCAGCGCGACCGTGATCCGGAGGTCCGAGCGGGTCGGTCCAACGGGGTCGAAGTTGATGCCGAAGGCCGTGATGTGATCCCCGGCCTTGGCCGTCAGGGGTGAGACGGAGGTGATCTGGGGCGCGTTGCGATGCGCGGCTTTGTTGCCCACGTACACGCTGGCCGCCGCACTCGTCAGCCCGAGCAGCACGGGCGGGATCTCAGGCAGCACCAGGCCACCGAGGAAGTGGAACACGAAGTAGCCCATCGCCAAGCAGCTGACGGGTGGCGGCAAGCGCCTCGCCGGTTTGAAGACGAGGTGCTGGGTGTCGACAGGTCGGCGCTGTCGGCGTCGCCCCTGAAGACCTGGCTGGGCGTCGCCTCGGTCGGCTCGGTCGCCTGCAGCGTGCCGTTGTCCAACTTGTAGGTGACGATGCCCTTGGCGAGGACGGCGGCCGCGAACGGGCCGCCGAGGAGTAGAACATCCTGTTCCCACCGCCCGGGATCGATCACCGTGTCGAGCACCGCGCCTCGAAGACCACCCTCCCCAGCAGGAATGCCAGAGCGGTTGCAACGAGCACCGTCCACAGGCCGATCTGCATCAGCGAGGTGGAGCAGCGGTTGTCACCACCGATCAACGGCCGGAAGATCCCGGAGCCCTTGTCGTCACGGATGTGGAGAACAGCGCACCGCCGAGACCACCCCGGCGAACGCGATGGACCAGACCGTCCCACCAGGCCGGCTCGGATGTCGGCGAGGAGCCTTTCACCCCACCCGATGGCCAGGGCGACGCCCCCGATGAGCAAGTAAGCCCCGACGATCGCGTCGCTGACCAGTGTCGTGAACCTCGAGGCGTTGTTCAGTTCCCTCGTGTCGTCCGGCGTCGATCCCTGGGGGCTGTTCGGATCCTGTGCCTCATCGAGAAAAGGCTCGGCAGCCTGCACCGCTAGGGCACGGTTGAGCGGCATCACATCCCACTGCCCCACTCGAAGTCCTGGCGCGCCTTCGCCGGATCGACCTCTCCGGCTCCGCGCTGCCGGGATGCCCAACGTGCCGGCCGAGCGCGACCGCCCGTGATGCACACGCGCAGACCGAACCAGACGAGGATACTGCGGGGCGAGTCCAGCGGCACGAGCGTCAGCCCTGAGCCGCGATGTCGACCGTGGCGACGTTGCGACACGCCCCTGTTCTCGGAGCGGTGAGGAGCACCTGGCGGCTGAGGGCCCACTCTGCGGCATCGGAGCCCCGGAGGAGACGACGGGCTGGAACTCGCCACGACCATGCCGGGAGGGGACGGCGCCCGCCTCCATCGACGGCACGACACAGCACCCGCGACCAGCGAGCCGGCAACGCGCGCGGTTCTTTGCGCTCAGGGCCAGCGCCGGACCCGGTGTGGGCGGCCCTACGGCCGGTACCCGTGGGCGCCTGCAACCTCCGCGCGGCCGTTGCTCGCCCCTGCCGGGGCGACGTCAGGAAGCGCGCAGGGTGCCCGTGGCGGTGATCTCGCCGACGTTGGACAGCGCCTTGGAGACCGGGCACTCGACCTTGCTCTGCTCGAGCTTCTGCTGGAACTCGTCGTCGGCTAGCTGCGGTACATCCGCCTCGGTGGTGAGGTCGATACGCGTGATCGTGGGGGCGCCCTCCACCTGCTCGATCGTGACGTTGGCGGTGGTCGAGATGGCGTTGGGCTCGTAGCCCGCTTCGGACAGCAGCGCAGCCAGGTATTGCGAGAAGCAGCCGGCGTGCGCCGCGGCGACCATTTCCTCGGGGTTGCTGCCCTCCTCCTCGGCGAAGCGCGAGCCATGGGTGAACGGTCCCTCGTACCCCTGGCTCGGCAGCCGCATGCTCCCCTTGCCCTGCTCGAGCGTGCCCTCCCAGCGGGCCTCCGCGGTGCGCGTGGGCATAGCCGTCTCCTCCGGTGCGTTACACGTGTGGCGTCGTGGCCACACGACCCTAGCCCGGAGCGACCGGTGGGGACCCCGACGCTCGCACGGGGCGAACGAAGGTTCGCGGGGAGACGAGGGCGCCGGTATCCTGCTCGAGCCCGCGGACCGGTCGGTTCGACGGTGCCAGGAGGCTTCGCCTAGTCTGGTCTATGGCGCGGGATTGCTAATCCCGTTGGGGCTTTCGGTCCCTCGAGGGTTCGAATCCCTCAGCCTCCGCGGGGTCGTACTCTGGCCCGGTGAACACGTGCGCTGGTAGCTCAGTCCGGAGAGAGCACCTGACTACGGATCAGGCGGCCGGGGGTTCGAATCCCTCCCAGCGCGCTCCGCAGAACCCCTTCTGACCAGGGGTTTTGCTGCTTTCTGGGGTACGTGCAGGTCATCTCGGCTCCTCGCTCGCTCACAGCTCGCTCACGTTCCTTCCGGGTCGGTCTCGTCATCGGGGCTCTTCGCCTGGGGGTCGTCGTCGTCGCCGAGCACCAGGTCCGCCACCCGCTCCGCGGCCTCCGACTGCATGCCCGGCACGACGTGTGAGTAGACGTCGAGGGTGAACGCCGTCGAGTGGTGCCCCAGCCGCTCGGAAGCGACCTTCGGGTTGACCCCTGTGGCGAGCAGCAGAGAGGCGTGGGTGTGGCGGAGGTCGTGCACCCTGATCGGCGGCAGCCCCGCCTGCCGCGCGTGGCGGACGAAGGCCTTCGAGAAGGTGTCCGGGTCGATCGGTGCGCCGTTCTCACGCGTGAAGACCAGGCCGTGGTCCTGCCAGGCGCCCGCCCACTCGCGGCGCTCGGCATCCTGGTGCTCCTGCCACGTACGCAGGGCGGCGACCGTGCGCTCGTCCAGGTCGATGGTGCGTCGGCTCCGCCGTGTCTTGGGTTCGGAGAACTGCGCACGGCCGTCGATGCTGACGTAGGCCTGGCGCACCGCCAGCCGTCCCGCTTCCAGGTTCACGTCGATCCACCGCATGCCGAGGACCTCGCCGCGGCGCATCCCGGT
>DASZZX010000404.1:0-3346 GCA_036260415.1 Nitriliruptorales bacterium | reverse complement strand
TCGGCACGCCCGGGGTGGACCCGTACGTGGTGACGGTGGGGGCGTTGGATGATGCTGGCACCGAGGAGTGGGGTGACGATGCGGTGACCGCGTGGAGTGCGCGCGGGGCGGCGGAGGGGCCGGTCAAGCCGGAGATGGTGGCGCCGGGCCGGTCGGTGGTGTCGCTGCGTGCGGTGGGTAGCACGATCGATGTGGCCAACCCGTCGGCGGTGGTAGGTGACGGCTACTTCCGTGGGTCGGGCACGTCGATGGCGGCGGCGGTAGCGGCAGGGGGTGCGGCGCTGCTGCTGGACGCCCAGCCGGGGTTGACCCCCGATGAGGTCAAGGGCCGGCTGATCGGGGGGGCCCGCCCAGTGGCCGGCGACCGTCTGGCGGTGGGTCACGGGGCGCTGGACGTGGGAGCGGCGTGGACCACCAGCGCCGCTGCGGCCAACCGTGACCTGCCTCCCCTGACCACCGACCCGACCAGTGTGGCCCGCCCCGCCCACCCCGACCCGGCCGCCGGACCCTTGTCCTGGCAGCCCGCCGGGGCCGGCGGCCCCGACCGGTGGCAGCACCACACGGCCAACGACCAGCCCTCCACCACCCGCAACTGGGCCGGCCGCTACTGGGCGGGTCGCTACTGGGCCGACGCCGACTGGGCCGGCCGCTACTGGGCCGCCTCCACCTGGGCCGGCCGCGACTGGGCCGGCCGCTACTGGGCCGAGTCGCGCTGGTCAGGCCGCTACTGGGCGGGTCGCTACTGGGCGGGTCGCTACTGGGCCGACGCCAACTGGTCGGGCCGCTACTGGGCCGGCCGCTACTGGGCCGGCCGCTACTGGGCAGCCGCCGCCTGGCAGTGACCCCGAGACCTCGACGCGTCGCACCAGAGCAGCCGCAGGGCGCACGTATCCGATGCTCGACCCGCAGGACGAACGTCTGCACGAAGGGGCGCGGTCGTCCCGAGGCCTGGTCGTCACCGTCCCGCCTCGGTCACCCCTCGGTCGCGCACGCGGCGGGATGTGCCTCCCACGGGGTCTCGGACGTGGAGCCCTTCTGCCCCCAACCGGTCGGACCTAGCGTCCCTCCCACGCCAGCCTCGTGAGCACCGGGCCAGGGCTGGAGGAAGGCCCGCCGGTGGAGCATCGTCGTCCGCGGCTCACCACGCTCCCGGTCGCCTGGGTGCTGGGGTTGGTATGCGTGACGCTGCTGGCCGGCGGGGCAGCGGCGGTCCCGGTGTCGGTCGACCCGTCGGTCATCCAGCCCCAACCGCGCCCCGGAGACGTCGTCGCAGCAGGACCCGTGACAGTCGGAGCGATCCTGTGGGCCAGCGCTGGGGTCAGCTCCGTGGAGGTACGCGTCGACGGATCGGTCGTCGGCCACCAGTTGGAGACGGCCGGCGCGCAGCGCCACGTCCGTGCCCCCGTCCGGCTGGGAGCGGGCCACCACGCCGTGGAGATCAGGATGGTCGACGCGCGGGGGCGCACGGCAGCCCGGCAGTGGTGGGTCGGCGTGAGCGACCTCGCGGTCGAGCGGCTCGCTGGCGCGGACAGGGTCGCGACCGCAACGGCGGTCAGCCGTCGCCACTACCCAGCCAGGTCGTCTGCTCCTGCGGTCGTGCTCGCCCGTTCCGACGACTTCCCGGACGCGTTGGGGGGAGCGCCTCTGGCTGCCGAACTCGGAGGTCCGCTGCTGTTGACCCACCGGGACGGGCTGACGTCCACCACGCGTGACGAGCTGATCCGGGTCCTGGCCCCGGGAGGCGCGGTCCACCTCCTCGGGGGGTCGGCGGCCCTGTCCGGGGAGGTCGAACGACAGGTCGGGGCGCTGGGGTTCGAGGTGCGCCGTCACGCCGGACCCGACCGGTACGCGACGGCCGTGGCGGTGGCCGCGCTGATCCCGGAGACCACCACCGCCGTCGTCGTGTCGGGAACGAACTTCCCGGACGCCCTGGCGGCCTCCAGCCCCGCGGCGCGGGACGGACTGCCGATCCTGCTGACCGCAGGCGACCGCATCACCCCACCCGTCCGAGGCCTCCTCAGCGAACGGGCCTTCGACACGGTCCACGTCGTCGGTGGCACGGCGGTCGTGCCCGACGACGTGCTCCGTGACGTCGACGCCGTCGCGGGGACCGTCAGCCGGATCGCTGGCCCGACCCGGTACGAGACCGCGGTCGCGGTCGCGGCACGGCTCTTCCCGCGGTTCGACACCGTGGTGGTGGCAAGCGGTGAGCGTTTCCCCGACGCCCTGACCGGCGGGCCCTACGCGGCCGCGCGCGCGGCGCCGCTGCTCCTCACCCCACCTCGCCGGCTGCCGGCGGTCGACGCTGAGCTGATCGTGCAGCGACGGCCGTCCGGGGCGGTGCTGCTCGGCGGACCGGCGACGCTCGACCCCTCGATCGAGGCCGAGCTACGCCGCGCCCACGTCGGATCGCCGGGAGGACCCCGGGAGGTGGAGCTGGATCCGGCACCCGACCATGATCTGTCGCGGCTGCGGGATCTGCACATCCGTTTCGACCGTGCGCTGCGTCCACCCGGTTGGTCGTCGGTGTACGTCACCCTGGACGGGCTCGAGGTGGAGGGGCGGGTCGAGCACGCCTCGGATCCGGCGGTCCTGGTGTTCCGGCCGATCGCCCCCCCGATTCCGCTGGAACCCGGTCAGGTACACGACCTACGGGTGCTGGTGGCCGCCTTCGACGGAACGGCGTGGCGGCACTTCGAGTACTCGTTGCGTCTGCACGGTCCCGTCCGCAGCGCCCCGGGACTGGTCCGCACCCTCGCCGACGACGGTGCGAGCGGCGTGGCCCCGGGGGAACGGGCCGTGGCGTTGACCTTCGACGACGGCCCGTCCCCCGCGTACACACCCCAGATCCTGGCCATGCTCGACCGGTTCGGTGTCAGTGGCACGTTCTTCGTCACGGGCACCGAGGCGGAGCGCTTCGCGGCTCTGACCTCCGAGGTGGCGCGCCGGGGCCACGTCGTCACCAACCACACGATGCACCACCGCCAACTGACCGGCCTGCCCGAGACCGCCTTCTCCTCCGAGGTCGATGCAACCACCCACCTCATCCAACGGATCACCGGTCAGCCCGTGTACTGCGTGCGACCCCCGTACGGTGCCTACGACGGGGAGGTCGTGGCCCGGCTCACCGGACGGGGACTGCACACCGCGATGTGGACGGTCGATCCGCGGGACTGGACGCGGCCCGGCAGCGACGAGATCGTGCGGCGCACGCTGGCCGGTCTGAGCCCCGGGGCGATCGTCGTGCTGCACGACGGCGGCGGGGACCGCAGCCAAACCGTCGCGGCGCTACCGCGGATCCTGGAAGGCATCCGCGCCGCCGGCTACCGGGTGGTCGCTGCCTGCC
>DASZZX010000403.1:0-12058 GCA_036260415.1 Nitriliruptorales bacterium | reverse complement strand
GGTCCTCGCCTTCTTCACTGCGGTCTTCCGGACGGGCGTCTTGACGGCCGACTTGCTGACGGCCGCTTCGCTGGCCTTGGCCCTCTTCGCCGTGGCCTTCTTCTCCGTGGCCTTCTTCTCCGTGGCCTTCTTCGCGGTCTTCTTCGCCGGGGTCTTCCTCTTCGTGGCCTTCCTCGCCGCGGTCTTCCTCGTCGCGGCCTGCTGCGCCGTGGCCTGCTTCGCCGTGGCCTGCTTCGCCGTGGTCGTCTCCCTTGTGGCCTCGTGGGCCGCCCGCTGCACCGTCGCCCGCTCGGCTCCGGTCCGCTCCGTCGGGGTCCTCCTGATCACCGGCGCGGGCTCCACCGGCGCGGGCTCCGGCGGCGCGGGCTCCGGCGGCGCGGACTGCGGCGGCGTGGGCTCCACCGGGACGATCTCCGCCGGCGCGGCCTGCTCCACCGGGGCTCCCGTGGGCTGCCCCCGATCGGTCGCTGCGGCGTCCGCGGGGGGCGTACCGATGGGGGTCTCCATCACGCGGTTCTCACCGGTGCGCCCACGTCCGGGCGTGACACGCCGGACCACTGCCGAGCCCTGCACCCCCGGCGGCGCCCCGACCACGTCGTCCACGGAGCGCCTGCGACGGATCACGCCGGTCAGGGCCTCCAGGTCGCTGCGCAGCGCGGCCACCACCTCGTCGAGGTCGGCGGTCTCACCTCGGGTGGCCACCGAGAAGCGCCGGATGGTCTCGAGGTCGGTGAGGTTCACGTCGGGCATGGGGCTCTCACATGCGGTCGGTCGGCCGCACATCGTAACCGTGGGTCTCGGAGGTCCCAGGTCGGGCGAGATCCCGGTCGGTGTGCCAGCCCACGGCCGTCGCGCGTCAGCCGACCCCCGCGGCGGCCCGGTCGGCCGCGACGACCGCCCCGCCACCCAGGCACTCGTGGTCGTCGGGGCGGTACAGGACGCAGGCCTGGCCCTCGGCGACCGCCTCGAGCGGCGCGGCGAACTCCACCCTCCAGCCGTGACCCGTCCGGACGAGGGTCGCGGGGACGGACGGGGCGTGGGCGCGGATCTGGGCGCGAACGGGCCCGACCGGGGGCACACCGGGCACCCAGTTGACCTGGCCGAGGTCAGCCCAGCGGCTGGCCAGTGACTCGCGCGGGCCGACCACCAACGTGTTGCGCGCGGCGTCGATGTGGACCACGTACCGCCGCAGGTGGGTGCCCAGGGCCAGGCCGCGCCGCTGGCCGACCGTGTACCGCCAGACACCGCCGTGCTCGCCCAACACGGTGCCGTCCAGGTCGACGACCGGTCCGGGCGCGCTCGGCAGGCGCTCCGCCAGGTAGGCGGCGGTGTCGCCGGACGGCACGAAGCACAGGTCGTAGGAGTCGCGCTTGGAGGCGACCCGCAGTCCGCGCCGCTCGGCCTCCTGGCGGACCTGCGGCTTGGTGAGCTCGCCGGTGGGGAACAGCGAGTGCGCCAGCTGCTGCTGGGTGGCCACGTACAGGACGTAGGTCTGGTCCTTGGCACGGTCGGCGGCCCGCAGCAGCCGGTAGCGGCCACATCCGTCGGTGCTCAGACGCACGTGGTGGCCGGTGGCCAACGCGTCGAAGCCCAAGACGCGCGCTCGCCGCAGCAGCGCCGCGTACTTGACCTCACGGTTGCAGGCGATGCACGGGTTGGGGGTACGACCGGCCGCGTAGGCGGCGGAGAAGTCCCCCTGCACGCTGCGCCGGAACGGCTCGCGGAGGTCCCACACGTAGAAGGGGATGTCCAGCAGCTGCGCCACGCGGCGGGCGTCCTGGGCATCGTCGAGGGTGCAGCAGCCCTGTCCGGGTCGCTGGCGGTCCAAGGGCACGTCGGCCAGCTTCAGGTGCACGCCGGTCACGTCGTGGCCCCGGTCGGTGAGCAGGGCGGCGGCGACCGACGAGTCGACCCCGCCGCTCATCGCCACCAGGACGTTCACTGCCGCTCACCGCCGCTCAGCGCCACCGCGACGTTCACCTCACGCCCCCGCCGCCCACGGACCGCAGCTCGGCGATGGCCTGACCGACGGCCGCGATCGCGGTCGTCACCTCTGCGCGGGTGGTGGTCCACCCGAGCGACAGGCGCAGCGACGCGAGGTCGTCCAGGCCCGCGGCGGTGAGCACGTGGCTGGCGCTGTTCGCCCCCGAGTGGCAGGCCGACCCGGTGGAGGCGCAGACACCCGCCTGGTCGAGTGCGAACAGCAGCGCCTCGCCGTCCACGCCCTCGATCGACAGGTGGACGTGGGAGGCGAGCCGCCACGAGGGGTCGGTGGGGCCGTTGCGGCGGATCCCGCCGAGCGGGAGGAGGCCCTCCACCAGCAGGTCCGACAGTTCGGCGAGCCGCGGGCGCAGCTGTTCGCGGTCGGTGGCCGCGGCGGTGACCGCCGCCCCGCAGGCCGCGTCCAATGCCGCCGCGAACGTGCCGGAGCGCACGCCCCGGTCCTGCCCGCCGCCGTGCAGCAGCGGCACCACCGGCACGCCCCTCCGCAGGTACGCCACGCCCACCCCGCCGGGGCCGCCGAACTTGTGCGCCGACAGCGCGAGGCCGTCCACCGGCCACCGGCGCACGTCCACGTCGAGCGAGGCGAACGCCTGCACCGCGTCCACGTGGAAGGGCACCCCCCGCTCGCGCAGGGCGGCGCCGAGCGTGGCCACGTCGTTGACCGCGCCGAGCTCGTTGTTGGCCGCCATCACCGCGACCACCGCGGTGTCGAGCCGGACCGCCTCCAGCACCCGCTGGGGGTCGACGCACCCGTCACGGGCGGGAGGCACCTCGTCCAGCGTGAAACCCTGCACGGCCGCCAGCCAGCGGGCGGTGTCGCGGACCGCGGGGTGCTCGACCGCGGACACCACGAGGTGGCGGCGTCCCGTCTCGGCACCGGCCCACGCGAACCCCTTCAGAGCCAGGTTGTCGGCCTCCGTGCCGCCCGACGTGAACACCACGTCGGCGGGCGCCGCCCCCAACGCGACCGCGATGCGCTCCCGCGCCTCCTCCACGGCGAGCCGTGCGCGCCGGCCTGCCGCGTGCGCCGACGACGCGTTGCCGATGCCGGCGTCCCCGTCGAGCCAGCGCGTCAGAGCGTCCCTCGCCTCGGGGCGGGGCACGGTGGTGGCGGCATGGTCGAGGTAGAGCACGGGGCGATGGTACGGGCGCCCCGCTGGTGGACAGCCTCGGCGGAGCCGGCCTCCCACGCACCCGGCCGGCGGCCGTTGAGGACAGCTACGAGGCGACGATGCGCTGGACCGTGCCGTCCTGCAGCGTGACGTACACCTCACCGCCGTGGTCGCGGCCGAGACCGGTGACGTTGCCCGACGTGCTGATCCAGTGGCGCACGTCGGTCACGATGCCGTGCCGCTCGTGGAACCCGCGGATGAAGCGCCCGCAGTAGTCGCCGTAGAGGTACTGGCCGCGCAGGGCGGGGATCGCGCTGCCCCGGTAGACCATGCCGCCGGTGACCGCGCAGGTCCCTTCCTGGCCGAGCGGGTACTCGAACACCGGGTCGGTGAGCCCCCCCGACGGGCATCCCGGCCGGTCGGGGTCGAACGGGTGGGCGCCCTCGCGGCAGGGCCAACCGAAGTTGGTGCCACGCGCGTCCCAGGCCACCACGTCGACCTCCTCCCACCGGTTCTGTCCCACGTCGCCGATGTGCATCAGCCCGTCGATGGGGTCGAACGAGAAGCGGTAGGGGTTGCGCAGGCCGTGCATCCACTCGTGCCACCCGCCGGTGTCGGGGTGCAGTCGGACGATCGCCCCCAGCCCGTCGCCCGCGTCCTGCGCGTTGCCGAAGCGGTCGCCGCTGCCGCCCCCGTCGCCCAACCCCACGTAGAGGTGACCGTCGGGGCCGAACTCCAGCGACCCGCCGTTGTGGTTCGACGCCGGCTGGTCGCGGGTGAGCAGCGTGCGTGGCGCACCGCCCCCGCGGCGGTACTCGGCGACGACGGTGTCACCCGCGTTGTCGGTGTAGTGGACGACGTAGCGGCCGTTGGCGGCGTAGCCGGGGTGGAAGGCGAGGCCCAGCAGCCCCTGCTCGGCGCCGTCCGACACCAGGCCGGTGATGTCGAGGAACAGCGACCCGTCCAGCCGCTTGATGCGTCCCGGCTTCTCGACCACGTACAGGCCGCCCTCGCCGGGTGCGGCCGCGACGTGCACCGGGAAGTCGAACCCGCTGGCGACCGGCTGGAGTGCGAGCGCCAGGTCGCTCAGCGCGAAGCCGATCTGGCCGAGCACCTCGTCGGCGACCGCCACCCGGCCGCCGGCGACACGCACCCGCCCGACCGCGCCGCGGTGGGCTTCCAACCAGGCCTTGGTGTGCGACGAGTCGACGAGGTCGCGCCCCGCGACGAGGACCAGCACGCCACCGAGGGCGGACGCGACCGGTGCGGCGGCGAGCCCGTCGGGGAAGTCGTTGCCGGTGGCGGCCAGGACCGTGGCACGGCGAGCGCCATGGGCCACCGACTCGTCGGCGAGCCGTGTGGACGTCTCGAACCGGGTGGCCCCTCCGATGCGGTCCCGCCGGCTGGCGGCGAGCTGGTCGCGGGTCGAGTCCGGGATGGCGGCGGTCCCTCCGACCACGGTGACGTGCTGGGTGCCCAGGTCGCGCAGCGCGTCGTTGGTCTCGGCGGGCACGCGGTCCTGGTGGGTCAGGAGCAGTGGGAAGCGCCCCGTCCCCGCCAGCGCCCCGGACGCCAGCGCGTCGGGCCATGCCCTGGTTGGGTCGGGGTGGGCGCCGAGGGCCACCAGCGCCCTCCCCCCCGCAGCGGTGTGGCCGGCGGCACGCCACAGACCAACGGCGGTGTGGGCGGCGGCCGCAGCGGTCGCCATGCGATCGGCACCGGCCACGCGCTGAACCGTCAGCCCGGCCTGCTCGAGATCGCGGCGGACGCCCTCCGACTGCACCGCAGGGCCGCCCATCAGGTACGCCCGGTCCGCGCCGAGGCGGCGGATCTCGGCGGCCACACCCCCGTTCAGTCGGTCGCGCTCGTTGAGCAGCACCGGGCCGGCAGCGGCCGAGGCGACCGGCGCCGCCGCGAGCGCATCCGGGAAGCCGAAGGCGTAGGCGACCACGACCGCGTCGACCGCGCCGTCCCCGAACGCCTCGCGGGACAGGGCGACGGCGGTCTCGATGCGGCTGGTGCCCGCGCCGCCGTAGCGGCGATCGACGTCGGCCTGCACCGCACCTGCGGCTGGCGCCGGCAGCGGCCCTCCGACCGTGAGCAGGAGCACGGCGGTGGCGACGGCACGGCCCACAGCGGCACGGCCCACAGCGGCACGGCCCACGGTGCGACCTCCTCGGTCAGCGGCGATCGGCGAAGACGCCGTCGGCGGTCGCTTCCACCTGTTCGTGGTCGGACACGATCAGCTGGAGCGGGGCGAGCCCGACACCGGCGGCGAGCCGTCGGTCGAGCGCACGCAGGTGGGCGGGCGCCAGCTCGCCGGCGAGTTGCACCACGTACGCGTCGCCGGCGCGTCGCGCGGTCGGGCCGCGCAGCTCCACCCTCCAGGGGCCGACACCAGGCTCCGACGACAGCACCAGGGCCGCGCCCCGCAGATCCAGCCTTCGGGGCCCGTCCGCGGTGCGCGCCAGCGGCTGCCAGGCCGCAGGTACGACGTCCGGGAGCACGCGGGGGACGGTCCGCCCGCAGGCGGGACAGGGCTCGTCGGTGAGGCCGCCGACCCGGTCGCCGGTCCGGAAGCGGATGAGCCCGGTGCCGTGCCAGCCTGCGGAGGTGTAGGTGAGATCGCCCGGACCGTGATCCACCGGGCGTCCGCTGACAGGGTCGACGACCTCCAGCAGCTCGAGGTCAGGGTAGGTGTGCAGTCCGGTGGTGTTGGGCGCGGCGGCGGCGCACTCGGCCCACAGTGCGCGCGCCCCGACCGGGGCCCACACGGCGAGCACTCGCACGCCCCGGGTGGCCCCGGCCGCTTGCCAGGCTTCCACCATGGCGCGGCGGGCCTCCACGTCCGGGGGCGGGCCGGCCACCACAACCGTGTGCACCCCCGACAGCCGCACGTGGGCGTCGGCGAGGGTCGCGGCCAGCCGGATCGCCTCCGAGACCGGGACCGCCACCACGGTGGCGGGGGCCAGCCGGAACCCGACAGCGACCTCCTCCAGGCCGTGGCCGACGCGTCGGGCGTGCACGGCGAGGATCGAGGCACCGAGGGCCAGGTGGTACAGCCCCCAGAAACGCAGCGTGCCGTCGGCCGGGATCGCGGAGACCAGGTGGTCGCCCCGGGAAAGGTCCAGGACCGCGGCGGCGCGCGCGCCGGCCCGGTGCAGACGGTCGAGGTCCGACCGGGTGTAGGCGATGGCGAGACGTCGGTCTCGCCCGCTCGCGTGCAGGTGGATGGGCTTGTACTCGCCGAGCAGCACCGTGGCTTTGCCCCCGTCACCCTCCCGTCGGATGCCGCGTGCGATCCGCATCAGCGTGACCAGGCTGGCCCGCGCCTTGATCTGCTCCTCGCGCGGTCGCAGCAGCAGCGCCGGGCTGCCTGGACCGCCCGCGTCGAGCAGCTCCAGTTCGCGGACGGGCGGCACCCGCTGCAGGTCCTCGGGCGAGCGGATCTCCGCGGCCGACACGCCGGCCCGGGTCAGACGCTCGCTCCAGAACGGGCTGAAGTCGGCCGCAGCGGTCATCCATCCGCGCAGCACCGTGTCGCGGATCCGGTCACGCTCGGCCGGGCTGCGACGGTCCCAGCTGACCACCGGTCCCCCTGGTCGGTGGGCGCAGCGTAACCCCGGGCGGGGTCAACCCTGGCGCCGGCGGATCTCCTCGATCAACCTGGGCACGACCTTGTAGAGGTCGCCGACGACGCCGAGGTCGGCGATTTGGAAGATCGGCGCCTCGGGATCCTTGTTGATCGCGACGATCAGCTGCGACGTCTGCATCCCGGCGCGGTGCTGGATCGCCCCGGAGATCCCCGCACCGATGTACAGCTGCGGGGCGACGGTCTTGCCGGTCTGGCCGATCTGGTGGCGGTGGGGGATCCAGCCGGCGTCCGCCGCCGCCCGCGACGCTCCGACACCCGCACCCAGCACGTCGGCGAGCTCGCCGATCAGCTCGAAGCCGGAGGCGTCGCCCAAGCCCCGCCCACCAGCCACCACGATCGACGCTTCGCCGACGTCGGGGCGATCGCCCGCTGCCTGGGCGACCACCTCCACCACCCTCGACCGCCTGGCCTCGTCGCTGAGCGCCACGTCGAGGTCCACGACCTCCACCGGGCCGCCTGCGACCTCCTCCGCCGCGAACGCGTTGGGTTTCACACCGATCAGCGCGGGGCGGTCGCCACGGACGTGCGAGCGGGTGATGGTCGCTCCCCCGAACACGTCCTTGCTGACGATCATGTCCCCGTCCGACAGCTGCAGATCGGACGCGTCGGTGATGATGCCGGCCCCGAGTCGTACCGCCAGCCGGGCGGCGACATCCTTGTGGAAGTTGGTCGAGGGGAACAGCAGCCTGCGTGCCCCCGACCGCTCGAAGACCTGCTGCAACGCCTCGACCACTGGGAGGGTGACGTAGCGGGTGGCCTCCTCCGAGTCCCAGACGTACAGCTTCTGCGCACCGAACTGTCCCAGCCGGTCGGCGGTCCGCGCGGCACCCGCGCCGACCCCGACCGCCGACACCGGTGACACGGTGGCGGCTGCCAGCACGCGTGCGCGGGTCAGCATCTGGGTGGAGACCTTGCGGGGTGCGCCACCGGCGTGGTCGATCAGGACCAGCAGTTCGCTCATCTGCGGAGGCTCCGGTCGCGTGGCGAGGCGTTCGGGTCAGAGGATCTTGTGCTCGACCAGCCAGTCCACCAGCGCCTGCGCCCCGACCTCGCCGGTGCCGTCGTCGTGGACCTGGCGGCCGGGCTCCTTGGGCGGGCGCGGCTCGAAGTCGAGGACCTCGGCCCACGAGTGCGCCAAACCGACCTCGGAGGCGTCCAACCCCAGTTCGCTCAGCTGCTTGACATCCAGCGGTTTGGACTTCGCGGCCATGATCCCCTTGAACGAGGGGTAGCGCGGTTCGTTGATCGCCTCGACCACCGACACGACCGCCGGCAGGGTCGACTCGACCACGTCCCATCCCTCGTCCGACTCGCGGTCGACGGTCACCCGATCACCGTCGATCTGCAGCCGGCGGGCGTACGTCAGCGCCGGCAGGCCGAGCAGTTCGGCGACCGCGGCCGGGACGATGGAGGTGCGCGCATCGGTCGCCTGGGCACCCATCAGGATCAGGTCGAACTCCTCCTGACGGAGGGCGGCGGCGATGACCTTGGCGGTCGCGATGGCGTCGGAACCGGCGATCGCGTCGTCGCTGATCTGCACCGCCGAGTCGAGCCCGTACGACAGCGCCTTGCGCACCACCGACTGGGCGCTCTGTGGCCCGACCAGGAGCACCCGGACCTCCGCTCCGTGCTGCTCCTTGAGGCGCACCGCCTCCTCGATGGAGTACTCGTTCATCGGGCAGAGCACCATCTCGACGCGGTCGCGGTCGAGGGTCCCGTCGTGGGGATCGAGCGGCTTGTCGCCCGCCGTGTCAGGCACGCGCTTGACGGGGACGATGACCTTCACGGACAGGTCCTTCCTCGGGATCGATGCGGACGCCCACGATGCGCGGCCGCTCGAGCGGGATGGGACGGGGGATCCGTCGGACGGTCCGAGTGGACGCGGCCGCGCCGGCGGCTCGTCAACGTACCGTGCTTGCTAGCGTTCGCAGCGTGTGACCGTCAAATCGGGCGGTCCACCCGGGGTTGAACGGCACGAGGCCAGGACGGAGGGGAGTGAGGCCACCCCGCCGGCTCGCCCACAGGGCCGGGCGCACCCGGGACCCGCCACCACTCGCCCACACGGGCGGGCGCACCCGGGACCCGCCACCACTCGCCCTCAGGGGCGGACGCACCCGGGACCCGCCACCACTCGCCCTCACGGGCGAGCGCACCCTGCCCGGCATCCCCGACGAGCGCTACTGGTACGAGCGCCACCTCGTCGCCTACCGGCTGGCAGCCGCGAAGGCGGCGCACCGCCAGGTCCTGGATGCCGGCTGCGGGGAGGGCTACGGTGCCGACCTGCTCGCCGCCGCCGGCGCCTCCCGGGTGGTCGGGGTCGACCTCGACCTGGCGGCCGTGGCGCACGTCGCTCGCACGTACCCGGCCGTCGCGGCCGTCCGGGCTGAGCTGAGCCGGCTGCCGTTCGAGGACGGCCGGTTCGACCTGGTGGTGTCGCTCCAGGTCATCGAGCACGTCTGGGACGTCCCCCGCTACTTGGCCAGCCTGGCGCGGGTCCTGCGCCCCGACGGTGAACTGCTGTTGGCCACACCGAACCGTCTGACGTTCAGCCCCGTGTCCGCGCCGCTCAACCCCTTCCACGTGCGTGAGTTCGCCCCTGACGAGCTGGTGGAGGAGCTCGCCTCGGCAGGGTTGCGGGTGGGATCCGTCCTCGGCGTGCACCACGGGGCGCGGCTGCGCACCGTCGAGCGGCTGCTGCGTCGGCCGCTGCCGCAGGTGCTGGCAGCCACACCGCCCGCCCGGTGGCCCGCCGGCATGCGAGCGCTCGTGCACCGCGTGGGCACCGCCTGGTTCCAGGTGCGCGCGGACCGGCTCCACGACAGCCTCGACCTGATCGCACTCTGCCGCGCCCCGCGACCGTCGGGGTCGCGCAAGCCCTCGTGATCCCCCGGTCGGAGCGCGTCCGTCATCCGGGTCCCACTGCTCTGCGCTAGAGGAAGCGGCTGATCACGCTGAGCAGGACCGTGAGGACCACCGACACCACCAGCATCGACCCCAGCGGGATGAAGACGCGGGTGTTCTCCCCCCCGATGCGGATGTCACCCGGCAACCGTCCGAACCACGACAGGCCGCCCGCCCACACAATCAGGCCGAGCACGACGGCGCCCGCGCCCAGCGCGACCAGCAGCAGACCGGCGGTGCGGTTCATGCAGCGATGGTACGGGCCGCTATCGCAGCCGCACCGCGGCGCCGGCACCCGCACCTGGTCTGCCTGCGGCGCGCACACCTAGGCTGCCAGCGTGTCCGCTCACGAGCTGGTCCGCCGCCTGCTCTGGATTGGTGCGAGCGCGATCGTGGCGAGTGTGGCCTTGGTCGCGTTCTTCGCGTGGCTCGCGTTGCAGGTGCGTTGGGACGTGCCCGACCCCGCCGCGCTGACCGGACCCTCCGTGGTGCTCGCACGCGACGGCACGCCGTTGGCGCGCTTCAGCTCGGAGGTGGACCGCCGCGTGGTCGGCCTGGAGTCGATCAGCGACGTCACGCTCGAGGCGGTCGTCGCGCACGAGGATGCGCGGTTCTACGAGCACCGGGGCGTGGACCCCATGGCTCTGCTGCGGGCCGTGTGGAGCAACCTGCGCACAGGTGGTGTGCACCAGGGCGGCTCGACGCTCACACAGCAGTACGTCAAGAACGCCTTCACGCAGCGGGAACGGACCGTGGCGCGCAAGGTGCGCGAGGCGGTGATCTCGATCCAGCTCGAGCGGGACGTGGGCAAGCGCGGGATCCTCGAGCGCTACCTCAACACCGTCTACTTCGGTGAGGGCGCGTACGGCATCGAGGCGGCCGCTCTCACCTACTTCGGGATCCACGCCAGCGAGCTGTCCGCGGCGCAGGCGGCGGCGCTCGTGCAGGTGCTTCCAGCCCCGTCACGGCGCAACCCGCGGGTGGACCAGCAGGGAGCGCTGGAACGTCGCAACGCCCTGCTGGATCGGATGGTCGCGCTGGGCTCGCTCACCAGCGCGGAGGCGGGGGCGGCCCGCTCCGAGCCGTTGGAGGTCCGCCCGCGTGAACCTCTCACCGCGCTCCTTCCCCACTTCGTGACCTACGTGCGGTCCACCCTGGAGGCCACCTACGGCCCGGAGCAGGTGCTGACCGGAGGGTTGCAGGTCACCACCACCATCGACCTCGGGGCGCAGGCCAAGCTCGAGGAGGCCGTGCGCGGCAACGTCCCCACGCCGCAGACCGGTGTGGAGGCGGGGGCGGTGGCGCTCGACCCGCGGACCGGCGACATCCTCGCGATGCACGGCGGCTGGGACTTCTACGGCGACACCAGGAGCTACTCGTCGACCAACTACGCCCAGTTCAACCTGGCGACCCAGGCGCAGCGCCAACCCGGCTCGGCCTTCAAGCCGTTCGTGCTGACCGTCGCCATGGAGCAGGGCATCGCACCGTCGCGTCGCTACCCCGCCCCCCGGACACTGGACGTGGGCGGCCCCAAGCCGGTGCACAACGCCGACGGCCGCGGTTACGGGTCGCTGACGTTGGAACGTGCCTTGGTGCGGTCGGTGAACACCGTGTACGCCCGGCTCGGTTTGGAGGTGGGACCCGACCGGGTCGTAGAGATCCTGTCCCGGCTCGGGGTGCGCAGCCCGATCGAGCCGGTCGGCCTGATCGGCATCGGCGGCACGACCCGTGGCCCCACCGTGCTCGACCTGGCCAGCGCGTACGCCACGCTCGCCAACGACGGTGTGGCCTGTCCTGCCAGGGCGGTGCTGGAGGTCCGTGGGGCCGACGGGCGGGAGCTGGAGCCGCCCGCCGAGCGGATACCGTCTGCGGAGGTCCTCGAAGGGCGCCCGGATGGGCTCGGCGAACGCGACGACGGCCGCTGCTACGACGCCGTCGATCGTGACATCGCTCGCACCGTGAACCAGATCCTGCAGCGTGTGGTCGCGGAGGGGACCGGCACGGGTGCCCGTATCGACCGCCCGCAAGCGGGCAAGACCGGGACCACCAACGAGTTCGTCGACGCGTGGTTCGCCGGCTACACGCCCAACCTGTCGCTCGCGGTCTGGGTCGGCGACCCCGACGAGCGCCGCCCGCTGGTCGGCATCGCCGGCATCCCACGGGTCTTCGGCGGGACCCTCCCGGCGCAGGTGTGGCGGGACGCCGCGCAGCGGTTGCTCGAGGCCGTGCCGCCGGAGGAGTTCCCCGAGCCGGGCGACCTCAGCGACGGGCGTCGACGTCCCGGGCCGCCGATGTCCCGCGGGGTCGCCCCGGCGCCGGGTCCGATGTCCTCCGCCACACCGACGTCGGAGGCGTCGCCGACCGCCTCACCGTCGCCGTCCGCGAC
>DASZZX010000402.1:0-1778 GCA_036260415.1 Nitriliruptorales bacterium | reverse complement strand
CGAGCCAGGCGACCAACAGCCCACTGGCCACGCACCTGACCTACCAGGTCGACGCTTCTGCCGTCCGGGCGTAGCCGGTCGACCAGTGGCCTCTTGGCTGCACGGCCACGGTCGATGCGCTCGCGGTCGAGGGCGAAGGGCCCGGACGCCCCCGCGGAGGACGGAGCACGCAGGGGCCTCCCGTCTCCCTATTCACCCGACCTCCTAGAAGGTAGGTGTTCTCGGAAGTGTGGCCCGGCGGTGCCCAGCGAAGCTCGCGGAGCACGTGTCGGACGGACCGCGCAGAACTCTACCCACACGATCTACCTTTCGGTGGATGCCCCTCCACCCGTCCCGCAATACCATCGAAGGCACCCTAATGGAAGGAGGCAGTAAGTGGACAAGGTTCTGTGGCACGGACCGTGCCACCGACCGATGAGATCGGTGCGGCCCGGTCCGACCGAACGACGACCAAACCAACGAGAAGGGAACCGCAACCATGAAGCTAACGACCACCACTTTCGTCTCCGTCGACGGAGTGATGCAGGGCATCAGCCGGCGGGACGAGGACCGCAGCGGCGGGTTCGACCGCGGCGGATGGACCACGCCGCTCTGGGACAACGAGGCCCGGACGTACCTTAACGAGGTTTACCAGCGCGCTGACGCGTTCCTGTTCGGCCGACGGACCTACGAGATCTTCGCCGGCTCCTGGGGAGCAGTGGCAGATCCGGGCATCAACCCCATCGCGAAAGCGTTGAACACGATGCCCAAGTACGTGGCGTCGACCACGCTCACCGACCCGCAATGGGCGGGCACGACCGTCCTCTCCGGTGAGGTCGCGGCCGCCGTCGGGGAGCTGAAGGCCAAGCCGGGAGGTGAGCTGCAGGTGCACGGCAGCGGCACCCTGATCCGGTGGCTGCTCGACAACGACCTGGTCGACGAGATGAGCCTGTTCGTCTTCCCGGCAGTCGTCGGCCAGGGCACGCGGCTGTTCCCCGACACCGGCCCGGACCTGGCGCTCGAACTGGTCGAATCGCAGACCACCCCCCGCGGGGTGACGATCCAGGTCTACCGGCCTGCCGGGCGCCTGCAGTACGGAGAGGAGCCACTGCCGACATGAAGCACGTGACATAGATACCTTATCGAGGGGGCCGGACGACCGCAGCGACCGACGGACCCTGTCCAGCCAGATCTACCTTTCGGTGGATGCTGGTCTAACCGGGCCACCGTACCATCACACACAACCCGATAGGAAGGAGAACTCACAATGGGCAAAGTCCTAATGGACATCACCATGTCCCTGGACGGCTACACCACCGGTCCGGAGGTATCCGCCGAGGCGCACTTTGGACGCGGCGGCGAGCGCCTGCACGAGTGGATGTTCGCTGGGAAATCGGCGGCCGAGGTCGAGCGCTGGCTAACCGATCACTTCAGCACCATCGGCGCGGTGATCATCGGCCGGCGCATGGCCGACCTCGGCATCGGACCCTGGGGCGAAGAGCCAGTCTTCCACGCACCGTGCTTCGTCGTCACCCACCGACCCGCAGAAACGATCGTCAAGAAGGGCGGCACGTCCTACATCTTCGTCACCGAGGGAATCGACGCCGTCATGGCCCAAGCCCAGGCGGCCGCCGGGGCACAGGACGTGATGGTCGAGGGCGGCGCCGACATCGATCGCCAGTACCTCAACGCCGGGCTCATCGACGAGATCCGCCTGCACGTCGCGCCCATCCTCCTCGGCGCCGGTTCCCACTTGTTCACCGGCGTACGCCAGGACCTGCGGCTGGTCCCGACCCAAG
>DASZZX010000401.1:0-17800 GCA_036260415.1 Nitriliruptorales bacterium | reverse complement strand
GTGGGCTGCGGCCATGAGGCCGGATCGTGCGGACCGACGGTCACGGGTGCCCGCGGGGACGCACGATCGAGTGGGCTGCGGCCATGAGGCCGGACCGTGCGGACCGACGGTCACGGTGTCCGCGGCGACGCACGATCGAGTGGGCTGCGGCCATGAGGCCGGATCGTGCGGACCGACGGTCACGGGTGCCCGCGACGACGCACGATCGACGGGCGATGGCCGGGACCGTCGCCGGGGCCGAGTCCTCCCGGACGCTTACCGACGGCGGGCGGCGCCCAGCGCCCTGCCGACCGCCTCCTCCGGGTCGCGCGCTCGGGTGAGCGGGTCGGGGCGCGTCTCCGGGAGTGACCAGGTGCGCAGGCCGATCACCGCCACACCGGTCTTGAGCGCGAACGCGATCTCCGACAGCGTCCCGTAGCCCCCACCGATCGCGATGACCGCGTCAACGGTCCGCACGATGAGGGCGTTGCGCAGCTCCCCCATCCCCGTCGGCACCGCCACGTCAACCCAGGGGTTGGCGTCCCTGCGGTCGGAACCCGGCAGGATCCCCAGCGTGGTGCCGCCAGCAGCCCTGGCCCCGCGGCTCGCTGCCGCCATGACACCTCCGAGCCCTCCGCACACCACCGTGGCGCCGGCTGCGGCGAGCCGACGGCCGACCTCCTCCGCCAACGCCTCGAGCTCGGGATCGTCCGTGCCGGCACCGACCACCGCCACGTACGCTGCCTGCCCGCCCACCGCCGCTCCGACCAGCCGTGCCGCCTGCCGGGGGTAGGCTGCCCCGCCACGCCCGAGGCAGGACCTCCATGCCGCTCACGCCGCGCCTACGCGCCGAGCTGCGATTCGACGACCGCGGGCTGATCCCCGCGGTGGTCCAGCAGCACGACACGGGCGAGGTCCTGATGGTGGCGTGGATGAGCGCAGAGTCCCTCGACCTCACCCTCCAGCGGAGGGAGACGGTCTTCTGGTCCCGCTCGCGGCAGGAACTGTGGCACAAGGGCGCGACCTCCGGCAACACCCAGCGGGTGAAGGATCTGCGCTACGACTGCGACGGCGACACCCTGCTGGTCCTGGTGGACGCCGGCCATGGCCCGGCCTGTCACACGGGCGAGCGGTCCTGCTTCCACCGCTCCGTCCTGGCCGTCGCCCCCACCGCCCTGACCAGCGACGTGAGCAGCGGCGACGCGGCTCCGGGGAAGCGGTGACCACAGGCGGCCCCGGCCGGGAGGCGTTCCTCGATCTGGCGACCCGGCACGCCGTCGTTCCGGTCTGGCGGGAGGTGCTGGCCGACCTCGAGACCCCGCTGTCGGTCTACGCCAAGCTGGCCGGTGGCGGCCCGAGCTTCCTGCTCGAATCCGCCGAGCACGGCGAGCGCTGGGGTCGCTACTCGTTCGTCGGGGTCGACCCGTTCCTGGTGCTGCGGGGCCGCGGGGGACGGGTCGAGTGGGAGGGCACACCGCCTCGGTCCGCGCGCGACGCCACGGGTCCGCTGGACGCGCTTGACCGCGCGACCCGAGCGCTGCGCGTGGCCGCCATCCCATCGCTGCCGCCTCTGCACGGAGGCGCGGTGGGCTACGTGGGCTGGGACGCGGTCCGCGAGATCGAGCGGCTGCCCGCGACCGCCACGGACGATCTGCAGCTACCCGAGCTGGTCATGCTGTTCCCCCGGCACGTGGTCGCCATGGACCACCTGCTGCAGAAGCTGACCGTGGTCACGAACGTGGTGGTCGACGAGCGGCCGCAGGACCGCTACCAGGAGGCGCTGGCAGTCACGGATGCGCTGTTCGAGCGGCTCGCCGGGACGGCGCCGTCACGGCTCGCCGACCCGCCCCCGCCCCTGCCCGTGGAGGGGGTCCCGTCCAACCTGCGTCCGGGCGTCTACCAGCAGCTGGTGCGGCGCGCGAAGGAGTACATCGCGGCCGGCGACGTGTTCCAGGTGGTGCCGAGCCAGCGCTTCGCGCTTCCGACCTCTGCCACGCCCTTCGACGTGTACCGCATGCTACGGGTGATCAACCCGTCTCCGTACCTGTTCCTGATCGACCTCGGCGATCTGCACGTCGTCGGCTCGTCGCCCGAGGCACTCGTCCGCCTCCAAGGGCGCCGGATCGAGACGTGGCCGATCGCGGGCACGCGCCGGCGGGGCGCGAGCGAGGAGGAGGACCGAGCGCTCGAACGTGAGCTGCTGGACAGCGAGAAGGAGCGCGCCGAGCACGTGATGCTGGTGGATCTGGCGCGCAACGACGTTGGCCGGGTGTGCGAGGTCGGCACCGTGTCGGTGGACGAGCTGATGAACGTCGAGCGTTACTCACACGTGATGCACCTGGTCAGCCGGGTCACCGGCACGCTCCGCGAGTCGGTCACGCCCGTGGACGTGCTGCGTGCGGTCTTCCCGGCCGGAACCGTCTCGGGCGCCCCGAAGGTGAGGGCGATGGAGATCATCGACGAGCTGGAACCCCACCGGCGGGGCGTGTACGCGGGCGCGGTCGGGTACGTGGACCTCTCGGGCAACCTCGACACCTGCATCGCGCTGCGCACGCTCGTCCTGCGCGACGGGGTGGCCTACGCCCAAGCAGGGGCCGGGATCGTGGCCGACAGCGACCCCGACGAGGAGGAAGCGGAGACCCGCAGCAAGGCCATGGCGCTGCTGACCGCCGTGCGAGCCGCGGAACGCGTGGAAGGACCGCTCGCTCAGCGGCCGTGACGCGCGCACGGAGGGACCGCTCCCTCCGCGACCGTGACGAACGCCGCGATCGCACCGCACAGGAATGGGGTGGCCAGGTCGACGACGCGGCAAGGGTCGCTCGACCAGCGGACGACCGGCGACCTACCGTGCGTGGCGCGCGTGCAGGGAGGCAACCGTGGGGCAGGAACGCACCGGCGCGAGGAAGTCGACCGCGGAGACGGCCGCGAGCGAGAAGGGGGCGGGGAGAACCCCCTCGACGGAGACGAGGGCGGATAAGGAGGCGGCGGGCGAGCAGGGGGTGGCGAGGACCACCGCGACCAAGCAGGCGGCCGCGAGGAGGGCCGCGACCGAGCCGACCGCAGCCGAGTCGTCCGCGACCCAGAAGGCAGCCGCCGAGAAGGTCCCCTCGGAGGTCACAGGCCCTGACGCGACCGCCGGGCAGACTGTCACCAGGACGGCAGCCGCCAAGAAGGTGACCCCCGGCACGGGCCCCCCCGGAAGGCCCCCGTCCGGCAAGGCGACGCTCAAGAAGGCCACCGCCAAGGCCACCGCGAAGGCCACCACCCGCAAGACCGCCCCGAGGACGACCACGGCCAGCAGGGGCGCCGCCAAGAAGGTCGCACCCGGGACGGCCGCCTCCGACGCGACGGCCGCGAAGCCAACGACCCGGAAAGCGACGAGCACCCAGCGAACGACCGCGAAGCAGCCGAGCTCCGAGCGAACGACCGCCGACACCGCGACCTCGAGGAAGGAGGCCGCGAAGAAGGCAGCCAAGAAGAGGGCGGCCGCGAGGAGGACGACGAGCGAGCCGTCGTGAGCCGGCGCCCGGCGTCCCCGACCGTCGGTGTCCGGGCGGTGCCCCGCTGTGGTCGGCCCGTCGCGAGCATGCCCTCTCCGCCCCGCCACTACCATGGCCGCGCCAACCGGGACCGTCGTGGCCACCTACCTGGACGAGTTGATCGCCGGCGCGCGCCGCCGGGTCGCCGACGCCTGCCAACGGGAGGATCTCGACGCACTGCGCGCGCGCGCCAGCTCAGTGCCGCCGCCGCCGAGCCTGCACACCGCGCTGAGCGGGCCCGGGGTCTCGGTCATCGCCGAGGTGAAGCGGGCCTCGCCGTCGCGGGGCGATCTCGTGGCCGATCTCGACGCGGCAGCGCAGGCGGCGGCCTACCGTGACGGCGGCGCGGCGGCGGTCTCGGTGCTCACCGAGCCCGACAGCTTCCGCGGCACGCTCGACGATCTCGCTGCCGTCAGCGCGCTGGGGATCGCCGCGCTGCGCAAGGACTTCGTGGTGGATCCCTACCAGGTCTTGGAGGCGCGCGCGGCCGGTGCCGCGGCCGTCCTGCTGATCGTGGCGGCTCTCACCGCGCGGGATCTGCAGACCCTGATCCGGTCGTGCCGCGAGGCGGGCGTCGAGCCCGTGGTCGAGGTGCACGACGCCGAGGAGGCGCGGGTGGCCGTGGACAGCGGTGCGACGACCGTCGGCGTGAACGCCCGCGACCTGCACACCTTCGAGCTCGACCGCGGCACCTTCGCCAAGGTGCGCCCGCACCTGCCGGAGGGGACGTTGGCGGTGGCCGAGTCGGCCATCCGTGGCCCCGACGACATGCGCGCGGTGGCTCTGGCAGGTGCCGACGCGGTGCTGGTCGGAGAGTCCCTGATGAGGGCCGCCGACCCACGCGCGGCGGTGGCCCTGCTCGTCTCCGCGGGTGCCGCCCCGCTCACCGCCACCGAGTACCGATGAGCGGTTCCGTCAGCCAGAGCGGTCGCCGCCCCAGCGTCGCCAGCGGGGACCGTGGTCGCCGGCCGGGTTGGTTCGGGCGCTTCGGTGGCCAGTTCGTGCCGGAGGCGCTGATCGGGGCGCTTGACGAGCTCGCCCACGCGTGGGCCGACGCGTGGGCCGACGCCGGCTACCGCGCCGAGCTCGACCGCCTGCGTTGCCACTACGGCGGGCGCCCGACCCCCCTGTACCTCGCCGAACGGCTGTCGGAGGCAGCGGGCGTGGAGGTGCACCTCAAACGCGAGGACCTCGCCCACACCGGCAGCCACAAGCTGAACAACGTGCTGGGTCAGGCGCTGCTGGCGGCCCGTATGGGCAAGGCCCGGTTGATCGCCGAGACCGGGGCTGGGCAGCACGGCGTCGCGACCGCCACGGCGGCTGCGCTGCTGGGGCTGGAGTGCGTGGTGTACATGGGGGAGGAGGACTGTCGCCGACAGCGTCTCAACGTGGTGCGCATGCGCCTGCTCGGAGCGGATGTCGTCCCGGTCGCGGCCGGCACCCGCACGCTGAAGGACGCGATCAACGAAGCGATGCGCGACTGGGTGACCAACGTGGCGTCGACCCACTACCTGATCGGTTCGGTGGTGGGCCCCCACCCGTTCCCCACCATCGTGCGCGACCTGCAGAGGGTGATCGGCGAGGAGGCGCTGACCCAGTTCGCCGACCAGGCCGGAGGCATGCCCGACGCGGTGGTTGCCTGCGTGGGCGGGGGTTCCAACGCCATCGGATCGTTCCACGCGTTCGTCCCGCACCAGCAGGTCAGGCTCGTCGGTGTGGAGGCCGCCGGTGAGGGGGTGGGCAGCGGCCGCTCGGCCGCCACCCTCAACGAGGGGCGGGAGGCGGTGCTCCACGGCGCGCGGTCGTGGGCGCTGATCGACGCGGACGGGCAGGTGCGACCGGCCCACAGCGTGTCCGCCGGTCTGGACTACCCGGGTGTGGGGCCGGAGCACGCCTGGCTGCAGGCCACCGGTCGAGCGCAGTACGTGGCCGCCACCGACGCGCAGGCGCTGCGCGGCTTCCAGGTGACCGCACGGCTGGAGGGCATCCTGCCAGCGCTGGAGCCAGCCCACGCCGTCGGCTGGCTGCTCGACCACGGTTCCGCGACGCTGGGTGGGGGGACGCGCACGCTCGTCACGATGTCGGGACGGGGTGACAAGGACGTGGACGAGGTGGCCCGCCTGCTGGGCATCGAGGGCTGAGCGTGGCGGGGCGGGTGCGCGCCGCGCTGGAGGAGCTGCGGGGCCAAGGGCGGCGGGCGCTGGTCGCCTACCTCCCGGCGGGCTACCCGGACCTCGACACGTCCGCAGCCTGCCTGCAGGCCGCGGCCGACGCGGGCGCCGACCTGCTCGAGATCGGCTTCCCCTTCAGCGACCCGAGCATGGACGGGCCGACCATCCAGGCTGCCTGCCAGCATGCCCTGGACGCCGGCTACCGGGTGGACGACTTCCTCGCGGTGGCCGGGCACGTCACCGCCGCCGTGGCCGCACCGGCCCTGGTGATGACCTACTACACGATCCCGGCGGCGCGCGGGCTGGACCGGTTCGCCGCCGACGCTGCGGCGGCCGGGCTGGCCGGCGCCATCCTGCCGGACCTGCCGGCCAGCGAGTCGGAGGAGTGGCGGGACGCCGCCGCCGGCGCCGGCCTCGAGACGGTCTTCCTGGCCGCCTCCGTCAGCAGCGACGCCCGGCTCGCCGCCATCGCCGACGCCTCCACCGGCTTCGTGTACGCGACCGGCCTGCTCGGTGTGACCGGCGTGAAGGAGGTGGATGCCTCCGCCCGCGATCTGGTGGCGAGGCTCCGGAGGACGACCGACCTGCCTGTGCTGGTGGGCATCGGCGTGAGGACCGCCGCGCAGGCCGCAGACGTGGCGGCCTACGCGGACGGTGTCATCGTGGGATCGGCCCTGGTGGCGGCCGTGCGGGACGGCGAGCCGGCCGGCGCGCCCAGCCGGGTCGGGCGGCTGATGGGTGACCTGCGCGCCGGGGTGGACCGTGGCCTGCAGGAGACGCCACGTGTCTGAAGGGGTGCGCGAGCGCGGCCGTGGGCGCGGGCCCCGGAGCGGGTCCGACACCGGGTCCGAACACGGCCCCGGTTTCGATCTCGACCGCTTCCTCGCGCTGCCACGTCTCAGCGGTCTGACGCTGTCGCTCGACGGCGAGCGGCTGGTGGTGTCCGTGGCGGAGCCGTCCGAGGACGGCACGCGTTTCGTGAGCGCGCTGTGGGAGGTGGACCCGTCGGGTGAGCGGCCAGCGCGCCGGCTGACCCGCCCGGGACGGGGCGAGGCGCAGGCCGCGTTCCTGCCGGACGGGTCGCTCCTGTTCACGTCCGCTCGCCCCGACGCTGATGGGGACCAGAACGACGAGGAGCCGCGGCACGCCCTGTGGCGGCTGCCTGGCGCGGTCGGGGAGGCGCGTCTGCTGACCGCACCGCCCGCCGGGGTCGACGCTCTCCGGGCTGCCAAGGACGTGTCCACGGCGGTCCTCGCGGTGGCGGTGTACCCGGGAGCGGCGGGGTGGGAGGAGGATCGGGCGCGCGCGCAGGGGCGCGATGACGCAGGGGTCGGCGCCCTGCTCTTCGCGGACTACCCGATCCGCTTCTGGGACCGGTTCCTCGAGCCGCGCCAACGTCACCTGTGGTACGCGGCCATCGACGGTGAGCAGCCAGCGCGACCGCGTGACGTCACGCCCGACGCGGGCGGTGCCTTGTACGACGCCAGCTTCGACGTGACACCGGACGGCCGGCACGTGGTCACCGGTTGGTGGCGGAACGTCGGACCTCTCCCCGCCCGCCGGTTCGACCTGGCCCTCATCGACCTGGCGACCGGCGACCGCACGGTGCTGCTCGCCGACGACCACCACTACCACGACGTGGCCTGCGCACCCGACAGCCGCAGAGTGGCGTGCGTGCGCACGTTCCCCGGGCGACCCGACCGCGCGCTCGAGGTGACGCTGGTCGTGGCGGAACTCGACGGCAGCGGCGCGCAGGAGGTGGCCGGCGACTTCGATCTCTGGCCACGGGACCCGGTGTGGTCGCCGGACGGCGCGGCGGTGTTCTTCTGCGCCGACGAGCGCGGTCACCGGCCGATCTTCCGGGTCGACCTCGACGGCAGCGCCGGGCGCGGCGGCAGGATCACGCGGCTCACCGCGGACGGCGCCTACCACGACGTGCGGGTCGCCCCGGACGGGACGCGCCTCTACGCGCTGCGGTCCGACCTGCGACGACCTCCGCACCCGGTCGTGTTGCACCCCTCCGGCGTCGAGCAGGACCCCATGGAGCTGCCCTCGCCGGCCGAGGGTCTGCGCGGCCCAGGGACCGTGGAGCGCCGCACCGCCACCGCGGCGGACGGCAGCGCGGTGAGCTCCTGGCTGGTGCTGCCTGCCGACGCGTCCGCGCGTGACCCCGTCCCGCTGGTCGTGTTCATCCACGGGGGACCCTTGAGCAGCTGGAACGACTGGCACTGGCGATGGAACCCGCACGTCCTGGCGGCTGAGGGCTACGCGGTCCTGCTTCCCGATCCGGCCCTGTCGACCGGCTACGGTCAGGCGTTCGTGCAGCGCGGGTGGGGAGCCTGGGGCGGGGCGCCCTACACCGATCTCATGGCGGCGGTGGACGACGTTGCCGCCCACCCGGCGGTCGACGGCGGACGGCTGGCGGCGATGGGCGCGTCGTTCGGTGGCTACATGGCCAACTGGATCGCCGGCCACACCGGTCGTTTCCGCGCGATCGTGACCCACGCCGGCATCTGGGACCTGCACGCCTTCCACGGCACCGGCGACCTGGCGGCCGTGTGGGGCGAGCACGAGTTCGGCGATCCCTACCGGGACCCGGCCCCCTACGAGGCCAACTCACCGTCGCGCCACATCGGCAGCGTCCGCACGCCGGTGCTGGTGATCCACGGGGAGGGCGACTTCCGGGTCCCGGTCAGCGAGGCGCTCCGGCTGTGGACGGACCTGCGCCGCCACGACGTGGACGCACGGTTCCTGTACTTCCCCGACGAGCACCACTGGGTACTCGTCCCCAACAACGCGCGGCTGTGGTACCGCACGGTGCTGGCGTTCCTCGACCACCACGTCCGCGGCCGGGAGTGGGTCCGCCCGGATCTGCTGTGACCGTCCTGCGCGCCCCGGCGCTGCGCCCCGGCGACCGGGTGGCGGTGACCGCCCCGAGCGGGCCCGTGCTGCGGCCCGACCGTCTCGCAGCGGGCGTGGCGGTGCTCGCCGGGTGGGGTCTCGAGCCGGTCCTCGCCCCGCACGTGCACGAGGTGCGCGGCCACCTCGCCGGTCGGGACGCGGACCGGGCAGCCGACCTCGACGCGGCGTTCGCCGACCCGACCGTCCGTGGGATCTTCGCAGTCCGCGGCGGGTACGGGCTCACCCGCCTGCTTGACCGGCTCGACTGGGCGGCGCTGGCACGTGACCCCAAGTTGCTCGTGGGTTTCAGCGACGTCACCGCTCTGCTGTTGGCCGCGTGGTCACGCCTTCGGCTGGTGACGCTGCACGGACCGTTCGCCGGCCGGCTCCACGCGCTGGAGCGGGGCGCGGCGGACCACCTCCACCGCCTGCTGTTCGACGGCTGGGCGGGTGAGCTGCCGGGGGCGCGCACGGCGGTGACGATCGCCGGCGGGCGCGCCGAGGGTCGGCTCGTGGGAGGCAACCTGACGCTGCTGACCAGCCTGCTGGCCACGGCGGACCAGCCGGACCTTGACGGCAGCATCCTCTTCGTCGAGGACATCCACGAGGCCCCGTACCGGCTGGACCGCATGCTCGTCCAGCTGCGCCGCGCCGGCCTGCTCGCACGGGTCGCCGGGATCGTGGTCGGGCAGCTGGTGGGCTGCGAGCCGCCGCCTGGCCGCCCATCCGCGACCGCCGAGGATGTCGTCCACGCCGAACTCGCCGGTCTGGGTGTCCCCGTCGTACGCGGCTTCCCCGTCGGACACGTCGACCACCAGCTGGCCTTGCCGGTCGGGGTGCGCGCCCGACTGGACGCGGACGCGTGCAGCCTGACCCTGCTCGAGCCGGCGGTCAGCCGGGCGGTGCCGGCGTGACCGGCACGCGGTCGGGGCGGGCCGCGGACGCTTCCCCGGGCCGGCGGCTCAGCGGACCCGTTCGGTGACGTCGGTGAAGTCGTACAGGTTGTAGTGGTTCTCGAAGACGCGGACCCGCTCGGGGAGCTTCCCGAGGTCGGCGCCGAAGTAGTGGTCGAGGATCAGCCGGAACGTGTTCACCGGGGTGATGTCCTCGGCGATCTCGGCGTCGTCGACCCCCGGCAGGTGGTAGGCGTTGAGGATGTGCAGCTTGTCGGCGAGCTCGTCGTCGGTCGCGCGCGGCCAGTTGAAGTGCCGCGGGTACCACGTGTAGCGCTCGGGGTGGGGCCCCTCGTCGGCCTGGATGACCACGATCGGATCCGGATGGTGGCTGTCCAGCAGGCGATCGACGAACACCCTGAGGCGACGGTTGGCGTAGCGCACCTGGCCCACGTAGTTCTCGCCCTCGGTGCGCAGGTCAGCCTCCTCCTCCGACAGGTGGCGCCCGTCGGCGTCGAAGACGTAGGGCTCGTGAGGGATGGTGAGATGGGCGAACACGAACGTAGGATCCGGGAAGTCGTGGGCGGCCAGTTCGTCCAGCTTGTCGAACAGGTACGCGGTGGCGTCGCGCTTGCGTTCCCGCCATCCGTCTGCGGCGTCGTCGGTGAACAGGTCGCGGACGGCCGGCCACGCGGTCGTGTCCTCGAAGACCTGCGCGAACTCGGAGCGGCTGTCGTAGCGGTAGCTGGCGTGGGCGTACGGGCTGTCCTGGGTGGGGTCCCACCAGTTGCCCAGGTGGAGGTAGCGGTAGCCATGGGACGTGAGGAAGCGTCCGAGCGCGTGGCGCTGCACCATCGCGTAGACGGCTCCCCAGTCGTCGCCGCGCGTCCTGCCGGCCAGGTGGTCCAGGTAGCGCATGTTCAGCGAGGACGCCAGCGAGTGCGCGGTCTTGGGGTAGTTGGCCACACTGCGCTCGGCGACGTCGAAGCCGCGCTCCTCCAGGAAGGACAGGAACTCACGGTTGTCGAACCCGAATCGCCGCCGCATCGAGTCGTGGCGTGCGTAACGGTCGAGGATCACGTACCAGATGTCCCGCCGAGGTTCCAGCACCCGGCCGGCGCGGATCGTGGAGCCGGCCGCCGCCACGTGGGGTGGAGCGTCCTCGGCCACCGCCTCGGTGGCGACCGGCAGCAACGACGTGACGAGGAGGATGGCCCCGGCGGCGTTCAGCGTCCTGGTGGCGGGCTGGAGCCCCCCACGCAGACGGACGGCGACGACCGTGACGCTGATGGCGAGGGCACCCCAGACGAACAGCAGCACGTCGCGGCGCAGGTCGACGAGTCCGTCGACGTGACCGAACGAGAAGAACAGCAGGGCGATGCCGGACGCTGCCAGGGCACCCCGCCGGTGGTCACGCAACAGCAGCGTCGCCACCGCGGCCAGCGCCGCCGTGGCGACGACCGTCACGCCGAGAACCGGCAGGGTGTGGCGGCCCGTGACCTCGGTGCGGTTCTGCGACCACAGGAACAGCACCGGGAACGCGGCGATGAGCACCGGATGGAAGGCGACGGGGCGCCTCATCGGTGCCGCCGCGCCCGCAGCACGTAGAGGATCCGTGTGGAGTCGCGCAGCTGCTCGCGCTGTTCCAGAGTGAAGTGGCGGTCAGCGGCACGCTCGAAGCACGCGGCCGAGTAGTCGGCGAAGACGTCCTGACGTGAGGCCAGCAGCTGGCGGACGCGTGGGTCGTCCTTGGGGACGAACTCGACGACCGCGTGACGGCAGAGACGGGCGAGGAAGGCCGCGATCCGGTCCAGCGGCACGTTGCTGCCGATGGCGAGATGGTGGATGAGCGCCAGCACCAGGGCGACGTCGAACGGGCCGCGCGCCGCCAGGGAGGCCCGTTCCTCGTGCGCCCAGCCCAGCGCCGGGCTCGGGTTGGCGAGGTCCACCACGAGGGGCAGCATCTCACCGTCGGAACCGGCGCGGACGTCCTGCCACGCCTGCTCGACCGCGCCCGCGTCCGCGTCGAGTGCGACCACGGCGGCCCCACGGTCGGCTGCGAGCCGGCTGAACCGGCCGGTGTTGGCACCCAGGTCGACGACGCTGGCCGGACGGATGGTGTCGAGGACGGCGGCGACCACCTCCTGCTTGTGCGCCATGGCGGCGTCGCTGTAGTGGTCCGCCTCGGCGTAGTAGCCGGACCACGCGGTGTGCCGCCCCTGCCACGCCAGCCGCTCCACCGTGCCCCGCAGGCTGTCGACGAGGCCCAGCAACGCCTTGCGCGGCACCTGCCGGACGGAGCCGTCCGCGGATGCGGCGGCGTAGCGGCGCTCGGCTCTGGCCTGCAGGTGCAGGTGAGTGAGCAGGCCGGGGCGCAGCCGCGTGCGGAGCGGCAGGAGCTCGCTGGTCAGGTCAAGGGCCACCCCGTCGAGATCGGCGCGGAGCAGACCCGCCAGTCGCGCGTCGACCCGCGTCTGCAGCGCGAGCGGTGCCAGGAAGTGCCGGCAGAACTGCCGGTAGGCGACCCACGGCTCGCCCTCCCGGTAGCGCTCGAACGACAGCGTGTCGATGTGGACGGGGTGGCCGCGGCGGAACTGGATGTTGTAGGCGGACGCGTCCCGCAACGACATCCCGTAGTCCAGCGCCAGCGTCTGGATGCGGAGGGTCGCGATCGCGGCGTCGCGGAGCTGTCCCGGGCACCACTCGTAGGGATAAGACACGAAGGGGATGCGTTCCGGGCGCAGCACCCGGTACGCACGGTCGGGGACGGCAGCGAGGCCGAGCCCCATCTCCTCGTGGGGGACGAGCAGCCCCTCGGCCACCAGCCTGTCGTACAGGCCCGAGGAGAGGAGGAGGTCGTACTGCTCCGCGAACGAGCGATCCACCTGCCGGTACAGGGTGCCGTCCCGCTCGTACACGAAGCCGCTGGGGTCCCGGAAGGAGGCGGCCAGGGCCGACTCCTGCCGGCCCTGAGCGGCTGTGCTCACGTGACCACCCTCTGGCGCCGCTCCTCCGGAGCGCCGCTGATCATGTGACCACATCCGGGGTCGTCGTCGCCGGCCGACGACAGGTCCTCTGACGACAGGTCCTGTCGCGTCGCTCCTCATGAGCGCCGCTCACGTGGGGTCGTGCTCCCCGGCGGCCACCGGCGGAGCTGGCCGCCGGACGAACAGGGCTCTGAGCCGGCGCCAGAACGTCTTGACGGTGAGCCCCGCCGCCATCGTGAAGGCGATGAGCGCCTGGAAGATGAAGGCGCCTGAGCCTGGGTCGACGTACGCCGACGCGGCGGGGACGACCAGCAGCCAGAGAGCGAGCGTCAGGACGACGACCCGCGAGGCGAACGTTCGAAGGTTCCTCACCGGTGCTCCGATCGGGGGACACGGAGGACGAGCTCGTGGGAACAGCAGACGGCGATGCTAACCGCCGATGGCTACGAGCGCAGTCGGAGGTCTGTCCGGCTGTCCGAGCGGCGGTGGCTGCGTCGTGACGACGGCCCGGAGCGGAAGCAAGCCCTGTGGCGGTAGGGCGCCGCCGCCGCGGATGCGTACCCTGAGGGAGCACGCCCCCCTAGCCCAACCGGCAGAGGCACACGTCTCAAGAACGTGTCAGTGTGGGTTCGAATCCCACGGGGGGTACGGGCCCTTCGGACGTCCGCCCGGCAACGCCAGCGCGGCGGCGCGACCTCAGGCGGGCCGGCCGCCCGCCGCCGCGCCCCCCGGATGCCGCCGGGACGTCCCGCTCGTCGCGGTCGAGCCGGACCGTCGTCAGGACGACGCCGACCGGGTCTCCGTGACCGGGGGTGGCGCGTGCGCCGGCAGCGGCGCCGCGATCCGCCTCGCGCCGGGGGAGAGTGCTCCGAACCACACCCCGAGCATGACGAGCGCCGCGCCGGTGATCCCCTGGGCGGTGACCGGTTCGCTGGCCACCCAGGCTCCCAGCGCCATCGTCACGACCGGGAACAGCACGAACATGTACGAGGTGGCGGAGGCCGTCCACCGACGCACCACGAGCAGCACGAGGACGAACAGGCCCACCGACCCGAGGGTCACCAGGTAGACCACGGCCCACAGGGCCTCCGCCTGCCGCGGCAGCGCCCATTGTTCGCCGGCAGCGGCCGAGATCGCCAGCAGGAGCACGGCGCCGGTCGTCATGCCGACCGCGTTCGTCATGGCGGGGTGGTTGGCCGCCAGCCTCTTGCCCAAGATGATGCTCTGACCGATCGCCAGCGCAGCCGCGAGCATGGCCCAGAGAGCGGTCGGTGGCACGTCGACGTCCTGCGGGCCGACCGCCATCCACGTGATCCCCGCCAGCGCGAGCACCGACCCGACGGCACCCCGCGGGCGCAGCCGCTCCAGTCCCTGCGCGGCCGCGAGCAGCAGCGTCACGAGCGGCACGACGGCCAGCACCACCGTCGCCACCCCGGCGGTGACCCGGACGAGCGCCCAGTACAACAGTGCGTAGCTGAGGGCGAAGCTCAGGGCCCCGTACCAGACGGTGAGGACGAGCTGGCGACCGCGTGGCCAGCGCAGGCCCAACACCACGGCGATCACAACGAACATCGTGGCCGCCAGCGCGAAGCGCAGTCCCGCTCCCCATAAGGGCGGCAGCTCGCGGTTGCTGAACCGCACGCCGAGGAAGTTGGCGCCCCCCAGCGTCACGGCCACCGCGAAGGCCCCAAGCGGCAGCGCACCCGGCGACCGCCTCCCACCGTCCATCGGCGTCGCATCCGATCCTTGGCAGGTCGCGGAACCTAGTCCGGATCGCGCCGTCGGCACATGCCGTCGAGAGGCGCCACGCTCACGTGGCTCCGGCGGGGAAGACCACCACCACCACCGCGGGAGCGGCGTGTTCCAGCAGGTACTCGGTCCCGTGCCCCAGGAACGGGCGGCCCTCCTGAGTGCGCGCCTGTGTGCTGAGGACCAGCAGATCCGCGTCGCGCTCCTCCACGGCCGCCAGCAGCTCCTTGTGCGGGGTGGCACCCGTCCGCAGCACCCCAGACGCCGCCGGCCCGAAGCGTCGGGCCAGGTTCCTCGTGCGCTGCAGCAGCGTGGTGGCGGCCCGCGCGGTGGAGGCCGCCGGCCCCTCCGGCCGGCTCACCACGTGGACGGCGTCGACCTCCGCACCGACCGCCGCGGCCACCACGTAACCGACCTCCTCAGCCGCTTGGCCGGTGCGCGTCCCGCTGACCGCGACCAGCACGCGGCGGATCGTGCCGTCGCCGCGCTCACGCTGGTTGCGCAGGGGTCGGCGGACCAGCAGCATCGGCGATCGCGCCCCGACGAGGATGCGCTGCAGGCTGCGCGAGAGCTCGTGGGTGCCACGGAACTCCTCGTTCAGGCCGAGCGCCATCAGCTCGTAGCCCAGCTGGGCCTCCCGGAGGATGGCCGCTGCCGGCCCGTCGTCGGCGATGACCCTTCGCAGGTCCACCGGGCGCTGCCCGAGGACGTCCCGCAGCGCCCCGGCGCGGTCAGCACGGGCCTCGGCCTCGGCGTCGTCGTCGCGACGGTCCACCGTCAGGACGGTGATGTGGGCGTCCGGCTGCAGCACCAGGTTCAGCATCCGTGCCGCCATCAGCGAGTTGGCCCCGCCGCGAGTGGGCAGCAGCACGTTCTGGGCGTTGGCGATCACGCTGGTGGCGAGCAGCTCCTCGCGGTCGAGGCGGGCGGCCTCCTCGGGCCCGGCTTCGATGCGGTGCAGTACCAGGCGGAGCAGCGCCGGTGCCGCCATCGAGGTGGCGATGGCCATCAGCACCACCGCCGTGTAGGAGTTGGCGTTGAGGACGCCGAGCCGGAGCCCGATGGCGGCGAGCACGATCTCCATCGCACCGCGCGCGTTGAGCCCGACGCCGGCCGCCATGCTCTCCATGGGGGACAACCCGCTGAACCGGCCACCCGCGTAGGACCCCAGCAGCTTGGCGACCGCGGCGACCGCCAGCACCGCCGCGGCGGCGGCGATGTCGGCGGGGGTGAACAGCGTGCCCACGTCCACGGACAGCCCGGCGGTCGCGAAGAAGATGGGCGCGAACACGTGGTTGCTCATGTGCTCCAGGCTCTGACGTACCGCGCCCGGCAGGAACCGGGAGCGGCCGAGCACGATCCCGGCCACGAAGGCACCGATCACCGCCTCCATGCCGATGGCGTGCGTCACCGCGCCGGCCGCGAGCACGGTCAGCACGGCCACGGTGAGGGTGCCGGCGGTGCCGGTCGGATCGCTGCGGCGCGCCCTGCGCAGCGCCGCGTCCACCACCCGCTGTCCGAGGCTCAGCGTGAGCAGGACGAAAGCGGTGATGGCCGCGACCGACGTCACCAGCGGACCGAGCCGGACGCCGCCGGTGTTCACCACCCCGATCAGCGTCCCGAGCAACAGCCAGCCGACCAGGTCGTTGACCATCCCGGCTGCGACGGTGATCTGCCCGAAGTCCCGCCGCATCAGCCGCATGTCCTGCAGGATCTTGGCGACCACCGGCAGGGCCGAGATGCTCAGCGCCACCGCGATGAACAGGGCGAACACCGAGCGGCTGCCCGACTCCCCCAGGTAGGTCTCGGGCAGGAGCAGACCCAGCGAGTAGCCGAGCAGCAGGGGGACGACGAGGCTGCCGGCTGCCACCCCCGCCGACTCGCGTCCCAGGCGCCGCAGCAGCTTGAGGTCGGTCTCGAACCCCGTGACCGTGAGCAGGAGCACGATGCCGAGCCAGGCGACCGACAGCAGGAGGGCGCTCTCCACGTCGCCGCCGGGGAACAGGCGCTCCGCGAGTCCCGGCGCCAGCCGCCCGAGCAGGGACGGGCCCAGGAGCACCCCGGCGCCTAGCTCGCCGACCACGGCCGGCTGCCCGACGCGTTGCAGCAGCGCACCGAGGCCGCGCGCCGTGGCCAGGAGCAGCACCAGCTGCAACCAGAGCAGCAGCAGCTCGTGCTCGCCGACCGGTGTCAACACCGCAGGCCCTCGGCGCGGGACCGGAGGGGGGCGAACGGCGGGACCGTGGGCACCGGGCCTCCCTGGCCGGGGTCAGCTGGTCGTGGGTGGAGCGGCGTCGTCGCCCGCCCGTTCGGGTGGGGCCCGGCGAGCCACGAGCCGCAGGAGCGCGGCACCGATCAGCCCGCTGAGGAGCGAGGCGGCGAGGACGCCGATCTTGGCCTCCTCCAGCCGGCCACCGGACGCGAAGGTCAGGTCAGCGATGAACAACGACACAGTGAACCCGATGCCAGCGACGGGCGCGAGCGCGCCGGCGTGGCGAAGGTCCACCCCCAACGGGAGTCGGCCGGCGCCGCTCCTGTGCAGCGCCCACGCGGCTCCGGCGATGCCGATGCTCTTGCCCACCACCAGACCGGCCACGATGGCGAGGGTCACGCGGCTGGTCCAGGCGGCCCGCAGCGCCGGCAGACCGAGCGACACGCCGGCGTTGGCGAGGGCGAACAACGGCAGGACCAGGTAGCTGCTGATCGGGTGTAACCGGTGCTCGAGCTCCTCCAGGACGTGGCGTCCGCCGACCGGTTGAGCGGGCGTCATGAGCCCGAGCGCCACGCCAGCGATGGTCGCGTGCACCCCGGACTGGAGGGTGGCGAACCACGCTGCCACCGCCAACGGGAGGTACGCCGACGGTCGCGTGACGCCGAGCCGGCGCACCACGGTGATCAGGGCCAGGCTCGCCACCGTGCCCGCGAGCCAACCGCCGGACAGGTGCTGAGAGTAGGCCACGGCGATGACGAGGATGGCACCGACGTCGTCGGCGATCGCGATGGTGAGGAGCAGCACCTTGACGCCGGCCGGCAGACCGCGGCCAAAGAGCGCGAGCACGCCGAGGGCGAACGCGATATCGGTCGCGACGGGGATGCCCCAACCCGACGTCGCGTCGGTCCCAGCGGTGACGGCCAGGTAGAGAGCGGCCGGCAGCAGCATGCCCGCGGCGGCCGCGCCGATCGGCAGAGCGGTGGTGCGCGGGTCCTGCAGCTCCCCGACCGCGAGCTCCCGCTTGATCTCCAGCCCGACGACGAAGAAGAAGATCGTCATCAGACCGTCGTTGATCCAGTGCCGCAGGTCCTCGGTGACGGCCCACGCGCCTGCGCCCAGCCGTAGTCGTAGGTGCCACAGGCGCTCGTAGCCGTCCGCCAACGGGCTGTTCGACCACAGCAGGGCGACGACCGTCGCGGCGAGCAGCACCGCGGCGCCGCCCGCCTCGGTGCGCAGGAACGAGGTCAGGGGACGGGGGTTCGACAGCAGCCTCGGGGTGCGTGACACGGGCAGCTCCGGCTCGTCGCGCTCGCTGACGCCGACCAGGCTTCCCGGCACACCTGTCGTGCAGGGTACGGGCCACGGTGGT
>DASZZX010000400.1:0-7691 GCA_036260415.1 Nitriliruptorales bacterium | reverse complement strand
CGAACAGCCAGATGGTGCTGGCACCGACGAAGCTGATCGCCATCGGCAGGAAGATCATCGACTTGGAGATGCTCTCCCACCGGGTGGCGAGCTTGTCGGCCAGCACGGCGACGGCGAGGCCGACCGCGACCGCCACCGTCGGGACGACGACGATCCAGAGGACGTTGTTCCAGATCGCTTCGCGGGCTTTGGGGTCCGTGGCGAGGTAGCGGTAGTTGTCGAGGCCGACCCACTCGTCGGAGGCGGGACCCTGGAAGCTGCGCACGAGCGTGTCCACAGCCGGGTACAGCAGGAACAGCCCGACGATCAGCAGTGCAGGACCGACGAACACGTACGGCTTGAGGCGCTGCTCCCACGTCTCGGGGAGGCGTTCCACGGCGGCGTTGAGCGCCCAGAACAGCACCATCACCCCGCCGACGCCCAGCGCGAGCGCGACCAGGACGCTGACCAGCTCCCCCATGGTTGCCTTCCGGCTCCTTCCTCACGGTGGGGGGCGGCGGCCCGGCCCCGCCCGCCCCCCCCGGTGCTCAGACCCGCTGCGGCTCGTTCACGAGCCCGGCCAGGCCGCGTCGATGTTCTTCAGGGTGGTGTCGAGGTCCTGGCCGCCGCTGATCCAGGCCACGACCTCCGTCCAGAACGCACCGGCACCCACCTCGCCCGGCATCGAGTCGGACGCGTCGAACCGGGCGAAGTCGGCACCTGTGAACAGCTCACCCTGCCGCGACAGCGCGTCGCTTGGGTACACCTCGGGGTCGAAGTCCGAGCGGACCGACAGCTTGCCCGCGCCCTCGTGCCCGAACCACGCCTCCTGGCCCTCGGTCGACACCAGGAACTCGACGAACTCGCCGGCCGTCTGGCTGTCAGAGTGGACGGCCACCGTGTCGCCCTGGAACAGCGCCCCGTTGCCGACGCTCTCGTCGATCGGTGGCAGGAACGCCAGGTCGTAGTCGGTCCCGAGCTCGGCCTCCTCGGGGAACTCGGCGGCGATGAAGCCCGCCTGGCGGTGCAGCCAGCAGCCCGGCGGGTCCTCGAACATCGGGTCGGCGGCGTCCAGGAACGGTGTCTGCAGGATGGCGGTCGTCCCGCCCAGCACGTAGCCCTCGGTCAGCCAGATCTCCTCCAGCTCCTGGAAGGCCTGACGGACCTCCTCGGAGTCGAACGTGACCTCGTGCTGCACCCACTGGTCGTAGACGTCGGGCCCGTGCAGGCGGAGCATGATGTCCTCGATCCAGTCGGTCGCGACCCACCCGGTGGACTCGGCGCTCTCGATGCCGATGCACCACGCCGGCGTCCCGGTGTCGGAGATCGTCTTGGTCAGGGCCAGCATGTCCTCCCAGGTCTCGGGGACCTCGTGGCCCTCCGCTTCGAAGTCGTCCGCCGGGTACCACAGCAGGCTCTTGAAGTTCAGCCCGGTCACGACCCCGTAGGTGGTGTCGTCGAACGTCCCGGTGTCGACCATGCCGCTCACGAGGTCGTCCTCGAGTTGGGCCACGTCCACGCCGACGTCCTCAAGCGGGGTGGCGCGGTCCTGGTCGACCGTGCGCTTCAGCAGCCCGGGCTGGGGGTACAGCGCAACGTCCGGGGGGTTGCCACCCTGCACGCGGGTGACGATCACTGTCTCGAACTGCGGTGAGAACTCGACCTCCACCGTGTTGCCCGAGGCGTCCTGGTACGCGTCGATGGCGGCCTGCAGGGCAGCCTGCTCCTGCTGACCCTTGATGCCGTGGAGCAGCGAGATCGTCTGCCCACCCTCCTCGCCGCCTCCGCCGGTGGTGGCCTCCTCTCCGCCGCCGCAGGCACCCGCCAGGACCGCCAGCGCCGCCAGCGACACCAGCCACCGGTAGGGTCGACCGCGCCGTTGCATGCTCGCTCCTCCGCTCGTCCGTCGATCGTGCGTCGACCTGCGCGGGTCGTGCGTCGCGCGACGCCGCAGCGGCGACCCTACGAGCACGCTCGTAGCCTCGTCAACGGTTCGGGGTCACCGCCGCGTCACCGCAGGGCCCGACCCGATTCGATGTCGAAGAAGTGCAGGTACTCGGTGCGGAACCCGATGTCGATGAGCTGGTCGACGTCGGGCGGGTCACCGGGCTCGAGACGGGCGGTGAAGACCTGCCCGCCCTCGCGGGCCTGTTCCTGCAGCGCCCGGAACGCGTCCTCGTCGTCGATCGCCTCGCGCATGTCATCGGTGATGATGGGCGGAGCGCTGGTGCCGAAGTGGACCAGCATCTCCGCTCCGAGCTGCTCCACCAACGTGACCTTGCGCCCTGGCCAGACGCGGTCCCGTGGTGTGGAGCCGTCGGGGCGGAAGAAGTGCTCCGGCCGCAGGCCGACCGCGACCTTCTTGCCGACGTGGTCGACGACGCCCGGGTAGCGGTCGACCGCTCGGTCGTCGACGCCCAGGGCGGTGGTGGCGCCCAGCCGCACGACCAGGCGGCCGTCGTCCCGCTCCAGCGACGCCTCCGCCAGGTTCATCGCAGGCGAACCGATGAATCCCGCCACGAACAGGTTGTCGGGGTGGTCGTAGAGGTGCTGCGGCGTGTCGACCTGCATCAGCTCGCCCCGCTTGAGCACCGCGACGCGGTCCCCCATGGTCATCGCCTCGATCTGGTCGTGGGTCACGTAGATGGTCGTGACGCCGAGGCGGTTCTGCAGCTCGGCGATCTCGGCCCGCATCTGCACCCGCAGCTTGGCGTCCAGGTTCGACAGGGGCTCGTCCATCAGGAACGCCTGCGGCTTGCGGACGATCGCGCGGCCCATCGCCACGCGCTGGCGTTGGCCCCCGGACAGGGCACGGGGCTTGCGGTGGAGATACTCGGACAGCCCGAGCGTCGCGGCGGCGTCCTTGACACGCTCCTGGATCTGGTCCTTGGGCATCTTGGCGAGCTTGAGGGCGAAAGCCATGTTGTCGAACACGGACATGTGGGGGTACAGCGCGTAGCTCTGGAAGACCATGGCGATGTCGCGTTCCTTGGGGGTGAGGCCATTCACGACCCGGTCGCCGATGATCATGCTCCCGTCGGAGATCTCCTCGAGTCCCGCCACCATCCGCAGAGCGGTGGACTTCCCGCAGCCGGAGGGCCCGACCAGGATCACGAACTCGCCGTCGCTGATCTCGAGGTTGAGATCCTTGATCGCCTCGGTGCCGTCGGGGAAGCGCTTCCAGATGCCGTCGAACTCCACCTTCGCCATGCCCGCTCCGTCCGGTGCCGCCTCGGCTCCTCCAGGGCCATGATGCTCGCCCGGTCATGTCACCGGCAACCCTCGCGCGCGGCTCGCGCGGCGACGCTCCCGCGGCCCTCGTTCGTGGACGGCCGCCTCCTCGAGGCCCTGAGCCGACCGACTTGTCGCCCCGGAGCGGGTCTGCTCGTATGTCGCGCCGAGGACGGCGGTGGCACCTCCTCCGGACGGCCCCGGTGCCATCCGCAAGGCGGCCACGGTGGCCGCCCTCACGGTTGCTGGAGTCGGCGGGACCACGACGAAGGTCGACAGGAGACGCAGCGTGTCGGACGACGCCTACCCGCAGGACCTGCGCTACACGGAGGAGCACGAGTGGGCTCGCCGCGAGGGCGAGCTGGTGCGGGTGGGGATCACCGACTACGCGCAGGACCAGCTGGGCGATGTCGTGTACGTGGACCTGCCGACGCCGGGAGCGAAGGTCGAGCGCGGTCAGCCGTTCGGCGAGGTCGAGTCGACCAAGTCGGTGTCGGACCTGTACGCGCCGGTGTCGGGCACGGTCGAGGAACGCAACGACGAGCTGGAGGACAGGCCCGAGCTGGTCAACCAGGAACCCTACGGTGACGGCTGGATGGTCCTGATCCGACCCGAGGACGTGGGCGAGCTCGAACGGCTGCTGAGCGCCGACGACTACCGCGGCCGCGTCGAGTAGCTGCGTCGAAACGGCTGCGGGGCGCCGACGACGACCGGGCCCGCGTCGAGTAGCTGCGTCGAACGGCTGCGGGGCGCCGACGACGACCGGGCCCGCGTCGAGTCGCTGCGTCGAACGGCTGCGGGGCGCCGATGACGACCGCGGCCACCGCCGACGAGCCCGGTCGCTCTCCCCACCGTCTCCCCACCGTGAACAGGCGCACAGCGGCCGACGACACCCGACTGCGGGGCCGTCCGGGCTCCAGCACGGCGTGCTGCGACCGACCCCGCGAGCATCCGTGATCGCTTGCTAGCCTGCCCGGCGCACACCGTCGGGGCCGCAGCCGGGTGTTTCGCTGGCGGCCACACCGCTCCCGAGCGGAGGCGCCGATGTTCTGTTCACACTGCGGATCGAAGTTGGCGGAGGGAGCCAACTTCTGCGCCCAGTGCGGCACGCCGGTGACGCGCTCCGCCGCGGATGCCGGCGAGGTCGACCGAACCACGGCGGCCATCGACGTGGGCGCGCTCGACCCCACCTCCACGCTGGAACACGTGCCGGCGCTCGAGCCCGGCACCGGGATGCTGGTCGTGATGCGCGGGCCCAACGCCGGCGCACGTTTCCTGCTCGACCGCGATCACACCACCGTCGGCCGTCACCCCGACTGCGAGATCTTCCTGCACGACGTGACAGTGTCGCGACGCCACAGCGAGGTGGTCCGCCGCGAGGGACGCGACTTCGTGCTGAGGGACCTGGGTAGCCTCAACGGCTCGTACGTCAACGGCGACCGTGTGGAGGAGCGCACGCTGCGCAGCGGCGACGAGGTGCAGATCGGCCGCTTCAAGCTGCTGTACCTGGGAGGGGACCACCGCGGCGGTGGTGTGTGAGGACGTACACGATCGGTGAGGTCCTGAACCGTCTCAAGGACGAGTTCGACGACATCACGATCAGCAAGATCCGCTTCCTCGAGTCCGAGGGCCTGATCCGCCCCGACCGCACCGACTCCGGCTACCGCATGTTCACCGACGACGACGTGCAGCGCCTGCGGTACGTGCTGCGCTCACAGCGTGACCGCTACCTGCCCCTCAAGGTGATCAAGGAGGAGCTCGCCCTGCTCGACGCCGGCGAGCCGATCGACGTGCCGCTGCCGCCCGTCGACGGCAGCAAGCAGGCGGAGGAGTTGGACGCTGCGACCCAACGCGCGGCCGTGGGCGGGGCGGTCACCGTGGATGGTGTGCCGCAGCCCGCAGCCACCGAGGTCCACCTGACCCTCGCCCAGCTGTGCGACGCCACGGGACTGCGGACGGCGGACGTCCGGGGACTGCGCGACCACGGTCTCCTGCGGGGGGACCGCAGCTTCGATGCCGACGACCTGCAAGCAGCCCGTGCAGCCGCCGAACTGATGCGGTTGGGCCTCGAACCCCGGCACCTGCGCATGTACCTGCAGTTCGCCGACCGGGAGGCTGCCCTCTACCAGCAGCTCGTGACCCCGCTGCTCAAGCAGCGCAACCCCGACAGCCGTGCCGACGCCGCCACCCAGCTGGAGGACCTCGCTCGACACGGCGACCGGCTGCGCCGCACGCTGCTGAACCGCCAGCTGCGGGCCCTGCTGCCTCCATGACGCAGCGCGGGTTGGTGGCCGCGGCGGTCGTCACGGTGGCGCTGTCCGGCCCCCCCGCCGCCGGTGCCGCACCCGCCGACGAACGGCCCCTGGCACCGCCGCCCATCTACGGGGCGGCCATGCCGCCGGACGGTTGGCCGTCCCCTCCGGACGTGACCGCCGCAGCCCACGTCGTCGCGGATCTGGGCACGGGCCAGGTCATCGCGGCGGAGAACGCCGACGTACGCCGCCCGGTCGCCTCCACCGTCAAGGTCCTGACCGCCCTCAGCGTGCTGCGCCGAGCCGCGCTGGACGACCGGATCACCGCCGGTCCCGAGGTGACGACCGCACGTGCCGACGCGGCCGGTGTGGCGTTGGACCCGGGGGAGACCTGGAGCGTGGAGGACCTGCTGGAGGGGCTGGTCGCGCGCTCCGGCAACGACGCCGCCGCGGCGCTCGCGGTCGGCGTGGGCGGGAGCGTCGGCGGGTTCGTTGACCTGATGCGCGCCGACGCGGCCGTCCTGGGGTTGGGACAGGCCGTGTTGGAGGACCCCGATGGCCTCGACGACCGCAACCGTCTGTCGGCCTACGACCTGCTCGCCCTCACCCGTGCCGCGATGGAGGACCCGTCCTTCGCCGCCATCGCCGCCCGGCCCACGGTGACCCTGCCGGGCATCGGCACGATCGCGTCCCGCAACGAGCTGCTGGGCAGCTACCCGGGAGCCGTTGGCGTCAAGACCGGTTACACGGTTGCGGCCGGACGGTGCGTCATCGCCGCCGCCGTTCGCGACGACCGCCGGCTGGTGGCGGTGGTGCTCGGTGCGCCCGACCCCACGGCCCACTTCGACGATGCCCGGCGCCTGCTGGACTTCGCCTTCACCACCTTCGCCCGGGTGCCGGTCAGCCACGGCCACACCGACGTGGAGCTGCGCGTCCCGGGCGGGTGGGTCGCCTTGGACGCCCCGCCGCTGGCCATGCTCGCGCCGGTCGCGGCCGCCGACCTCGACCTGCGTGCCCGACTGCCGGTGGAGGTGGGGACGTCCGCGACCGGGTCACTGCAAGTGGCGTGGCGCGGCGGCGAGGTGGGCACGGTGCCCCTGGCCGGCGAGCGGCTCGACCGCCCGAGCAGCGAGGGCGGAGCGGCCGTGGGCCAGTGGCTCGCCGAGCGCGCCTACGCCGCGATGCGTGCCGCCACCAACGCCTCCGCGTGGACGCACGGCGACGGAGCCGGCGAGGCGGAGCGACCGTCCGGGGAGCGCACGGACCCGTGAGCGGCTCCACCAGGGCCAGCGGTGGCCGCCCCGACCCGCCCGAGCCGGCGCAGGTGCTCATCCCTCCCGCGCGGCTCCAGGCCCGCGTCGCCGAGCTCGCCGCCGACATCGCTGCCGCCTACGCGGACACCGACCCCATCTTCGTGACCGTCCTGAAGGGCGGCACGGTCTTCCTCGCCGACCTCGTCCGCCACGTCGGTATCCCGCTGGAGATCGACTTCCTCGCCATCACCCCGTACGCGGCCGTGGGAACCGCCAGGATCGTCAAGGACCTCGACCTCGACATCTCCGGCCGGCACGTCCTGGTGGTCGAGGACATCGTCGACACCGGACTCACCCTGGCGTACCTGCTGCAGGTCCTGGCCTCCCGCGCCCCAGCTTCCCTGCGCGTGTGCACCCTGCTCGATCGCGCGGTGCGGCGCATCGCCGACCTGCCGCTCGACTGGGTCGGGTTCGAGGTGGGTGACGAGTTCCTGGTGGGGTACGGGCTCGATCTCGACGGGTGGCTGCGGCAGCTTCCGGCGGTGCTGACGGTGCGCGACAGAGCGGTGCTCGCCCGGGACGTGCCCGGACTCGTCCGCCATCTGTTGCGGTAACGTCCGCGGTGCACCGTCGGCACGAGGAGACCGGCAACCGTGATCGAGGTCGAGCTCGTCGGCGTGCGGGTCGAGCTGCCCGCGAACCAGCCGATCGTGCTTCTGAAGGAGAAGACCGGCCCGCGCTACCTGCCCATCTGGATCGGCGCCGTGGAGGCCACCGCCATCGCCTTCGCGCTGCAGGGGGTGGAGACGCCCCGTCCGCTCACCCACGACCTGTTCGTGGACGTGCTGGAGGACCTGGGGGTGCGCCTGGAGTCGGTCCATGTCACTGAGCTGCGCGAAGGCACCTTCTACGCGGAGCTGCACTTCGTCCAGAACGGCCGCAACCACACGGTCTCCTCGCGGCCGTCGGACGCGAT
>DASZZX010000399.1:0-2582 GCA_036260415.1 Nitriliruptorales bacterium | reverse complement strand
CACCACCGCACGGTCGTTGGTCGGCTGGCCATCGCGGTCTACCGCGACGATGACCGCGTCGAGGACCGCTTCGATCGCGGCCAGGCGGCGCCCGACACGGCGCACCTCCGGGAAGCTCCCGGCGATGTCCTCGCCGGCCTGATCCGTGATGGTGACGCGGCCGGCGTCGTTGGTCAGCAACGCCCGCTCGCCGCTCCAGCGGATCTCGTACGCCCATCCCGGTCCGTCGGGGAGATCGCCGGGCACGCCCCGCATCGGCCGCAGGTCGGTCGGGAGCGGCCTGCGCCCGGGGTCCTGCGGTGGGTCCATGCGGTGGATCATCCAGTCGCGGTCCCGGATGGGGAACAGGGCGTAGGTGCCGCGGACCCGCTCGCCGTGGAGCCTCACCACGACCTTGTCGTCGGTGAACGTCCGTTCCTCGTAGGTCCCGCGGTCCCAGATCTCCATGCGGCCCGCGCCGTACTCTCCGGCGGGGATCTCCCCGTGGAACTCGAGGTAGTCCAGCGGATGGTCCTCGGTGTGGACGGCCAGGCGGTTGTCGGCGGGCCGCCACGGGATCCCCTGCGGCAGCGCCCACGACGCCAGCACGCCTGCGCGTTCCAGCCGCAGGTCCCAGTGCAGTCGGGTGGCGTCGTGCTCCTGGATCACGAAGCGTGGCTCCCCGCCGGGCTGCGGCGGTGGGACGTTCCCGGGCGGCTCCGGGGTGGCGGCGAAGTCCCGGAGCTGGCGGTAGCGGGCGAGCCGGTCGGACACTCCGTCAGGCTGCCGCCGCGAGCACTCGCGGCGCTACCCCGCGTTCGCGTCCGCGCGGCCACCCAGGATCAGCCGCCGCGATGTCCGTGCGTCCCGGCGTGGGGCCGACCGCGCGGCAGCATGGGGTCGGAGGAGGGGTGCGATGGCGAGGCCCACATGGTCGGGGTACCTCAGCTTCGGTCTGGTGACCGTGCCCGTGAAGCTGTACTCGGCCGTCCGCACCCACGACGTCCACTTCCGGCAGCTGCACGAGACCACCCACGCGCGGGTGCGGCGCAAGCGGGTCGACGAGCAGACCGGGGAGGAGGTCCCCTACGACGAGATCGTCAAGGGCTATCCCCTCGACGGTGATCGCTACGTGGTCGTCGACCCGGACGAACTCGAGCAGCTCGATCCCGATGCGCGGCGGACGATCGACATCCACGACTTCGTCGAGCTCGCCCAGATCGACCCGATCTACTACGACCGGCCCTACTACCTGGCTCCGGCGGACGAGGCGGCCTTCAAGGCCTACGACCTGCTCGTCGAAGCGATGCAGCGCTCCGCCAAGGTTGCGATCGCGAAGTTCGTCATGCGCAACAAGGAGTACCTGGCCGCGATCCGGGCCCGCGACGACGTCCTGCTGCTGTCCACGATGAACTACGCCGACGAGGTGGCCGACCCAGCCGAGATCGAGGGTGTCGAGGACCGCACGCGCGAGATCGGCGAGCGTGAGGTGGCGATGGCGGAGCAGCTGATCGAGTCGCTGACCACGGACTTCCAGCCCGCCCATTACCACGACGAGTACCAGGAGCGGCTGGTCGAGTACCTGGAGGCCAAGGCGGAGGGCGAGGAGGTGACGGTCAAGCCGCCGCCGGAGGAGCCCGGCGGGGTGGTCGACCTGATGGAGGCGCTCGAGGCCAGCCTCGGCCGTCGCCGCGACCGCTCGGACCGTGAGGACCGGTACGCCGACCTCACGCGCGACGAGCTGTACGAGCTGGCGCAGCAGCGCGACATCCCGGGCCGGTCCGCGATGAGCAAGGACGAGCTGACGCAGGCGCTGCGCGACACCGATCCCGACCAGCGCGCAGCCAGCTGACGACACCCGACCGCCCTCGCGAGGGCCCCGTCCGAGCAGTCGGGACGGCCGGTCGGGCGGCCCTACGGTCGTGGCCGTCGAGCAGGAGGTCACGGTGGTGGCGATCCCCCGGATACGGCTGCGCGCTGCTCCCCCTAGGACCCTCCTGGGGATCTACCTGAGCGACCACCTCGCCGCCGCCGTCGGCGGCACCCAGCTGGCCGAGCGTGTGCGGAGGAACAACCAGAGCACCGACCTGGAGCCGTTCCTGCGCGGGCTCGCTGCGGAGATCGCCCAGGATCGTCGCGACCTGGAACGCATCCTGCGCTACCTCGGCGTGGCCGGCTCCCGCACCAAGCAGCTGGCAGCGATCGCCCTGGAACGGATCGGTCGCGGGAAGCTCAACGGACAGGTGGTCGGCTACTCGCCGCTGAGCCGCCTCGTGGAGCTGGAGGCCCTCTCCGTCGCTGTCGAGAGCAAGCTGAACCTGTGGCATAGCCTCAGCGCGGCGCTGCCACCCACCGCCCTTCCCGCCGGCGTCGACCTGGACAGGCTCATCAGGCGGGGCGAGGAGCAGCGTGCGGTTCTGCGGGAGCGGCGGGCGGACGCCGCCCGGGAGGCGTTCGCCGGTGCGGTCGACGCCGGACAGTGAGAGCATGGCCAGCTGGCGCGCGGCGTGCCGCGGGCAGACGGGCCGCTATGTTTCCGCGGCGCTCGGGCTGATGTCCCGAGCGGGATCGGAGTGGCGTAGGAGCCGGGGGTCTGGCCATGG
>DASZZX010000398.1:0-3202 GCA_036260415.1 Nitriliruptorales bacterium | reverse complement strand
GGCTGGCGGGGCGCGCGCTACGGGGTCGGCGCGCCGGTCGCTCCGCCGGCGGTCGCCGAGCCCGAGCCGGTGTGAGTGGCGGTGCCCGTCTGCGTGCCGGTGTAGGGACCGGTGTCGGCACCGCTGCCGGTGTGGGTGCCGGTGGCCGTCCCCGACCCGCCCGGCGAGTCGCCACCTTCGATGGTCCGCACCCCGGCGCCGTCATCGGTCCCGCACGCTGCCAGCACGAGGACGGCGACGATCGCGGCGGCGAGCCGCAGGGACGTGTGCATGGTGGCTGCTCCCCATCGACCGGATCCGGGCGCGGCTCGCCCGTTTAGGTGAGGGGAACCTAACTGGCAGGTCGGACGGGTGCAAGGCGGCCGTCCACCGGTTCCCCGTCGACCCGGGCGGGAACGAGCGACCTGCAACCGCTGCTGCACCAGGGTCCGGGCCAGGACGGGAACTAGACACCCTGCGACGTTGCACCGGTCGGGGCGGCACGGCGACCAGTCCCAGCGAACCGGTGCGCCCCCCGGTCCGGACGGGACGTGAACTAGACACCTGCGACGGTGCGGATGCTCACAACCGCCCATGGAGAGGCGGAGGCCACGGCGCCACCCTTGCTCCGACCGCACCCGCGGTCACGCGCGACGTCCGGCTGCGGCCGGCGAGAGGGTGGATGCGGATGGCACCTGGCGACCGGGTGGTGGGCAGTGCCCGATGGGCTCGGCACACCGCTATAGCGGTCGCGTTGGTGGCGAGCCAGGTGACCGGCTCGCTGCCGGTCGCCGCCCAGGAGGTGCCGGTGACGGTCGAGGTGCGCCGCGACGTGGGCAGCCCTGCGCCGCCCACACCGCCGACGCCATCGCCGCCGGACGGCCCGGCTCGGCCGGTCGACCCGGGCCAGCCCGATGCCGGTCCGGGTCCGGCCCCTGCCAGCCCCGCCCCGCCCCTGCCCCGCACCGGCGTGGACGCCGCGCGTGCCCTGCGCGACGCGGTGGCCCTGGTGGCTGCCGGGATCGCGCTGCTCGTCGCTGCTCGGACCCCCGAACGAAAGACAACCCGATGACGCTCCTCCCCCGCACCCGCCGCGCGCTGGTGGTCGCCGCCGTGGTGGGCACCACCCTCAGCACGCAAGCGTTCGCTGACACGGCGGCCACCAACCCTCCCGTCACGCTGGCGGTGGTCAACGGCCAGCGCCTGCTGCAGGTCACCGGTAGCGACCTGGTCGGCCCCGCCAGCCTCGGCTTCGGCACCAGCGCCACCGAGGCGCCGTTCGGTGTGCTGGTCACCGACCTGGCGCACGCCCGCACCGGCTACGACGTGTCCGCGACGCTCAGCGACCTGTACCGGCTCGACCCCACCCAGCCCAGCGGGTTCGACTGCGCGAGCAGCGTCGCGTCCAGCCAGTTCGGGGTCGGCTTCGGCGTGGCCCCGCCCTTCGTCCCCGACGTTGACGTCGCCGCCCTGCTCGACCCGGCCCTGACCTTCACCGGAACCACGTCCAACCTGCCGATCGGCGCGGTGCGAACCCTGCTGAGCGGCATCGGGATCACCGAGGTGACCGCCCAGGTGCAGGGTGCGCTCACCGAGCTGACCTCCGCCACCGCGCTCATGGACGTGTCCGACGGCGCGAACTCCGACCCGGCCTTCACCGCCCCGGCACCGCACGCCGACTGCGACCCCTCGGCGTCCTCGCCGACCTCCCGCTTCCTGCAGTCGGGGACGCCCGCCACCCTGGACCCGGCCAGCATGCTGCCCGACCTGGCTGCACTGCTCGACGGCGCCGACGGCACGGTCGAGGACGCGGTCATCACCCCGGCCGAAGCGGTCGCGGCGCAGGTGCTGCAGTCCGGCACCGACCAGCCCGGTGGTCAGCTGTACGACGCCACCCGCAACTCGTTGGCGGCCCAGCTGAGCGGCATCGACCTCGGCCTGCTCAACCTCGACCAGATCACCGCCGCGGTGGTGGGTGTCATGACCACCGTGCAGAGCGACCTGCTGCTGGACCTGGTTGGCCAGAGCGGCGTCTACGCGAACCTTCCCAAGCTGGTGTACGACCCCGACCCCAACGCCGTCAGCGGCCTGTACCAGGGCACCATGACGGTGACGCTCACGGACCGGTAGGTGCAACGTCCCCTGCCCTCCGTTCGCCGGCGCGGCCGCCGGTGGGCCACCGCGGTGGTCCTGGCGGCCGCGCTGGCTGCCACCTTGCCAGGGCCGGGGGCGCTCGCAGCGGAGACCGACAGTTTCCGCCTGGAGCCGCACCCTCTGCAGCTGCAGGGCGCCGAGCGGCGTAGCTTCGCCTTCGCCCTTGACCCCGGTGCCGCGGCGAGCGACGCGGTGCAGCTCACCAACCTGACGGACGAGGCGCGACGCTTCCGCGTGTACGCGGCCGACGCGACCCAGGACGCACAGGGGCGGGTCATGGTCGCCGAAGCCGTGGCGCCTCGTACGGGGGTCGCGTCGTGGATCGCGGTGGAACGCCCCGAGGTGGCGCTGCTGCCGGGCTCCGCCGAGGTCGTGCGCTTCACGGTCACCCGCCCGCAACGGACCGCGGCGGAGGGCATCGGGGCGATCGTGGCCGAGGAGATCCGCCCCGCCGCGACGGGGGGTGGCATCCAGGTGGTGTTCCGGCTGGCGACCCTGGTGCGGCTGTCCGGTGAGGCCTCTGGCGTGACCGTGGCCGCGCCACGGCTCACCGTGCCCGTCGACCTCGTCCCGTCCGACGGCACCGTCACGGCGGAGGTCACCAACACCACGCTGCAGCCGGTGAACGCCACCGTCGTCATGACGGTCGAGAGCCTGACGGGGCGCCGGTGGGAGCTGGAGCCGGTCGACGTCCGCCTGCCACCCGGCGCGACGCAGACGGTCGAGCGGTCGTGGGCGACCGTGCCCCGCTGGGGTGGTGCCCTGCGCGTGGCGGCGGACGTGACCTGGGAGGGCGGCACGGTGTCCGCGCGCGGCCAGCGCGTCGTGGTGCCGCCCCTGTGGCTGGTCGGGCTGGTCATCGCGCTCGTGGGGGTGCGGTCCGCTCGGGAGCTGGCTCCACGAGCGCGCGGCCCCAGGCGCTCGCCAGGATGGCAGCCGGTCAGCAGTTAGCGTCGTCCGCGCCCGCCCGTTCCGGCGGGAGCGGGGCGCGGCGGGGGGCGGCGAGCTCCGGGGCGGGTTCCGGGGTGGCGGCCGATCCGGATCGTGCGTCCTGACGGTCGCCGGTGAC
>DASZZX010000397.1:0-7005 GCA_036260415.1 Nitriliruptorales bacterium | reverse complement strand
CGCGGAGGACGTCCTCCGCCCGCGCGGCCTCTAGCCGCGCGACACGATCGGCTTGCCGACCCCCCGACGAGGAACTGGAGGAGGAACCATGCACTCCCGCACATCAACCCGGGTGACCGGCTGGCTCGCGGTCCTGGTCGCTCTCACCACCATCGCCGCCGCCTGCGGTGGCGGCGATCAGCCACGGGGCGAGCTCGCCGAGGAGGCGGCGACCGTCTCGCCGAGCGAGGACCTGCTCTCCGAACGGTACGACCTCTCCGGGGTGACCGTCCGGTTCGGGTCCAAGGACTTCACCGAGCAGCTGGTCCTCGGCCAGATCGCCAGCAAGGCGCTGGAGGCGGCAGGCGCGTCCGTCCGGCTGGTCGAGGACCTCCCCAGCCCGGCCGGCACCCGAGACGCCCTGCTGGCGGGAGAGATCGACGCCGCGTGGGAGTACACCGGCACGGCGTGGGTCAACTACCTCGGTCACACCGAACCGATCGAGGATCCCATGGAGCAGTTCGAGGCCGTGAAGGAGCAGGATCTGGAGCGGAACGACGTCTTCTGGACCCAGCCCGCACCGTTCAACGACACCTACGGGTTCGCGTACCGTGGTGAGGCGGAGGAGGAGTTCGGCATCGAGACCGTCGCCGACCTGGTCGCCTTCGTCGAGGAGAACCCCGACCAGGCGACCCTGTGCGTGGACAACAACTTCGCGTCGCGCGACGACGGGCTGCCGCGCGTGGAGAAGGTGCACGACTTCACCTGGCCGCGGGACAAGCTCACGGTCGTCGACCACAGCATCCTCTATCCGTCGGCCGCCGAGGGCGACCCGTGCAACTTCACCGAGGTTTTCACGACCGATGGCCGCATCGCGGCGCTCGACCTCAAGGTGCTCGAGGACCGTGAGGGAGCGTTCATCAGCTACCTGTCGTCGGTGATGATGATGAGCGACTTCGCGCAGGAGCACCCGCAGCTCGCCGACCTGTTCGAGGAGATCGGCGCTCCGATCACCGAGGAGCTCATGATCGAGCTGAACCGCCGGGTCGACGTGGACGGGGAGTTCCCCGAGGACGTCGCCGAGCAGTATCTACGCGACCTCGGGTTCATCGACTAGAGGAGGAGGTGAGGCAGGCGCTGTGCCCAACGAGCTGGTGAACCGCCCCGCTGGGGTGGTGGGGGGCTCTCCCCGATCGTGGCGCCGCTCAGGGTCCTCCCGAGACGGCATCACGACGTGCCGCCGGATCGGGGCCGTGGGGCTGGTAGCTGCCGCGATGCTCGCGGTCGCGGCGGCCCCCGTCCGCGCGCAGGCGGGCGCGTCCAGCGTGACCACCGAGGTGGTCGCGTCGTTCGACGGCACCCCGATCCTGGCGCACCTGTTCCTCCCTGCGGGCGCGAGCGGGGCGGTCCCCGTCCCCCTGGTGCTGCGCACCCACGGCTGGGGCGGCACCGGACAGACCCAGGTCAGCGGGATGCTCGCCAGCCTCCTCGACGCCGGCTACGCGGTCCTCACCTGGGACCAGCGCGGCTTCGGATGTTCCGGCGGTGTTGTCCAGCTTGACAAGCCGGAGTGGGAGGGTCGCGACGCCGCCGCTCTGATCGACTGGGCGGTGGCCAACTTCCCGATCGCCACCGAGGGCGGTGACCCGATCGTCGGCTTCACCGGCGGGTCGTACGCCGGCGGGATCCAGACCGCCGCCGCCGCGATCGACCCGCGCATCGACGCTCTCGGCCCCGAGATCTCGTGGCAGGACCTGCGGTACTCGCTGTACGCCGGGCAGGTGGCCACGCACGGCTGGGGCGAGGTGCTGTACCTCGCCGGGGTCGCGACCGCACACAACCAGGGTCTCGACCCCAGCTGCCCGACCTTCCCCCAGGAGGGAGGGCTGGCCGAGGAGATCCACCGCGGCCACCGCGAGCTGGTGACGACCAACCAGGTCTCCGAGGAGGTGCTGGACTTCCTGGCGGGCAGCAGCCTCGGTGGCTACGGCGACGAGCACCCGGTGGACGTGCCGACGCTGGTCATCAACGGCAGCGTGGACACCCTGTTCGACCTGACCGAGGGTGCCCGCATCGTCGACCACGTCCGTGCGCACGGCGGCCCCGCCAAGTACGTCGTCTTCTGCGGCGGGCACGTCAGCTGTCCCCCCGGTTACGGCGACGCCGACGACCGCGCCCACATCGACCGGGCCGTCCTGACCTGGTTCGCCCGCTACCTCAAGGGCGAGGACGTCGACACGGGCGCTCCGGTCGAGTACCGCACCAACGCGGCCGAGTGGCGCGACGCCGACGCTTTCCCGCCCCCGGGCGCACGGCCGCTGTCCGCCTCGGGTGAGGGAGCACCCGTGGTGTCGCCGCTGCCCACGACGGCCGACGCTGCGGCGCTCGCCGAGGCGCTGCGATCGAGTGGCGGGTCGGTCCCCGCCAACCCTCTCGTCACCGCACAGCTCAACCCGGCAGGCGACCCGCACGCCTTCACCGTCCCAGTGGCGGCCGCCGACAGCGGAGCCTTGGAGCTGGTCGGCATCCCGTCCGCCACCGTCACCGTCTCCGGCTCGACCTCCGGTCCCGCCCATCTGTTCCTCAAGCTGGTCGACCGTGAGGCCGGCCACGTCGTCAACCTGCAGGAGGCACCGCTGCGCGTCGACCCGGTCACCGCCGAGCCCCGCACCTTCGACGTCACCATGCCCGGCATCGCGTACACGCTGGCGCAGGGACACCACCTGGACCTCCAGGTGGCCACCACAAGCACGATGCACGCCGGCGCGCGCCACACCGGCCAGCTCCAGGTCGCGGTGGACGTCGAGGTGCCCTCGGTCGGAACCGTCCCCGCTCCACCGTCCCAGCCCGCACCCTTCCCGGCCGTGGTCCCCGCCGACGCCGGGTCGGCTCGCGCGGCACCCGCTGCGTCCGCCGCCCCGCCCGCCTCCCTCCTACCGGCCACCGGCGGGGCCGGAGCCCTGCTGGCGCTGACGACGCTCACGGTGGTGGCGGCCCTCCGCCGCCGGCGTGGCGGCTGACGCGACACGGACCCGGGCGCAGCCTCGGTCCCGCTGCGGGACCGAGCGAGCATCACCGCACGCAGCCAGCAGCGCCGGGCCGGTCCCGTCCCACGGTCGAGCCGGGACGCGGGCCGTGCGGGGGCGCGGATCGCAGCTCCGATGCCCTCCCGCGCGCCCTCAGCGACGCTACCGTGCGCACGCTCCACGGCGGCGGAGGCACGGGACGTGAACGGCGCGCTCACCGAGCCGGTCGACGCGTTCGTCCGCACCCTCACCCCGGTCCTCGTGGGACTGGCGCACGGGACCGCCAGCCCCCAGCAGCTCGCGGGGGATGTCGCGGTCGAGGCCTACGATCTCACCTGCGCGTTCATCGACGCGGACGGGCGCCACAGCGAAGAGGAGCTCGGGGCGCTGATCGCCGCGTTCGCCCCGCGCTTCGAGACGCAGCTGCACCGCGCCACCCCGGCCGACGTGCGCACGGCCGGGCTGGTGGCCGGCAAGCGGGCGTGGCTGGACACGCCGTCGTTGCTGTTCCGCACGCTGCTGGACGCCGACCGCCGACGCGCCACCTCCCACGCCTGGGACTACTACGACCACGCGATGCGCCTGGCCCACGTGGTCGCCTCGCTGGACGCGGTGCCGACGCACGCCGAACTGGGGGCACTCGACCGCTTCCGCGGTCTGCTGCTCGGCGAGCTGCGGCGAGCGGGCGTGCCCCGCCGTGACGGCGGGGCGCCCGCGCCGGACGTCTCCGCGGACGCGGTCACGGTGGACGGGCGCAGCGAGGTGGCACCGCCCCGCCCGCTGGAGGAGCTGCTCGCCGGGCTGGATGCCTTGGTGGGACTAGCCGCGGTCAAGGCCGAGGTGCGCCTGCTGACCAACCTCCTGCAGGTGCAGAGCCTGCGCCGGGAGCGGGGCCTGAAGGTGGTCGAGTCCAGCCACCACCTCATCTTCACCGGCAACCCCGGCACCGGGAAGACCACGGTCGCGCGGCTGCTCGCCAGCATCTACCGCACGCTCGGGGTCGTCCCACGGGGCCACCTGGTCGAGACCGACCGCTCACAGCTGGTCGCCGGGTTCGTAGGGCAGACCGCGCTGCGGGTCAGAGAGGTGTTCGACCGGGCCGACGGGGGCCTGCTGCTGATCGACGAGGCGTACGCGCTCGCACGTGGCAGCGAGCAGGACTTCGGACGCGAGGCGATCGACACCATCGTCAAGCTCGTGGAGGACCGTTTCGACACGACTGTGGTGATCGTGGCCGGCTACCCCGACGAGATGGCCACCTTCGTCGACGCCAACCCTGGTCTGCGGTCCCGCTTCCCCCGGACGATCCACTTCCCCGACTACACCGACGACGAACTGGTCGCGATCGTCGACCACCTGGCCGATCGTGCCCAGTACCGGCTCGACGACGCCGCCCACGCCGCCGTCCAGGGCTTCTTCGCCCGTCAGGAGCGCGGTCGTGGCTTCGGCAACGGCCGTCTGGCCCGCAACCTGTTCGAGCGCATGATCGCCAACCAGGCGTCGCGGCTGGTCACGCTGGAGCGGCCCACCGACCGGGACCTGCTCACGCTGCGGGGCGCCGATGTCCCCGACTGACGGTGGTGCCCTGCGGTCGGTGGTGACACGTCTACTGGCGCTCGCCGCCGCGGTGGGGATGGTCGTGGGGGCACTCGCCCTACGCGGCGACGCACCCGGCCGAGCCGGGGGGGACGGCGGGCGAGGCGCCGAAGGGCCGCTGCGGCTGACCTGCGCGGCCGAGCTCGCCACCGCCTGCCAGGCGCTCGCCGATGGTCGTGAGGACCTCCAGGTCACAGTGGAGGAGGCCGGCCACACCGCCGACCGCCTCGCCGCCGCCTCCGCCGCCGACGTCACCGACGACGGGTGGATGGTGCCCGCCCCGTGGCCCCAGCTGGTCGAGGAGGCACGCGGACGCGCGGGCTCGCCGCCACTGCTCGACCACACCGGCCCGGTGCTGGCCCGCACCCCACTGGTCGTGGCCGTGTGGTCGGACCGCTCGGAGGTGCTCGCCACCTCCTGCCAGCCGGACGTCGGCTGGCGCTGCATCGGGGAGATGGCCGGGCGTCCGTGGTCGGAGGTCGGCGGACAGGAGGCATGGGGACCCGTCAAGCCGGTGGTCCCCGACCCGGTCACCACGACCGTGGGGCTGTTCACCCTCGGGCAGGCCACCGCCACCTACCACGGGCGCGCCGATCTGTCGCGGGCCGACCTCGACGACGACGGCTACCGGGACTGGCTCGGCAGCCTCGCGGGCGGGCTGGTCCATCCTCCGGACCCGTCCTTGCAGGCCATGCTGCCGTTCGGGCGCGCCCGGTTCGATCTCGTAGCCACCACCGAGGCGTCCGCCCAGCCGCTCGTCGAGCGCGCGGCGCGAGCCGAGGGTCTCGTCCTGCTCGACTTCGAACCGGTCGCCACGGCCGACGTGGTGCTGGCCACCCGGCGCGACGACCGCAGAGCCACCATGCTCGCGGACCTGGTGGGCGGCTCCGACGGGCTGGCCGCGCTGGCCGGGGCGGGCTGGCGCCTGGCAGGGGACGGCCCGGCGGCAACGCCCCGTCCGGGACTTCCCGACGGCAACGGTCTACCGTCGCCCGGCGTCCTGGAGGCGCTGCGCAGCGCGTGGCAGGAGGTCGCATGAGCAGGTTCGCCTGGCTGCTGGCGGCGCTGGCGGTGGCGCTCGCCGCGTGTGTCCCGGACGGGCTCGAGGACGGCTCCGGGGAGGGGTCGGGCGACGGGCTCGGCGATCCCGGCGACTGCGTGGTCGTGGACATGGCGGTGTCGTCGGAGAAGATCGACCTCATGCGCGACCTGGCGCAGGCCTTCAACGGCTCCGACCAGGCCCGGGTGGGGGACCGCTGTGTGTTCGTACGGCCCCAGAGCAAGGCGTCGGGCGGCGCGGCCGAGCTGCTCGCCGACGGGTGGCCGGACGAGGAGGCGGAGGGTCCGCGCCCGGTCGTGTGGTCTCCGGCGAGCAGCGCCTGGGGGGCCGTGCTCAACCAGCGCCTCGCCGACCAGGGCCAGCCGGCCATGGCGCCGCCGTCGTCGCCGTTCATGGTCACCCCACTCGTCATCGCCATGCCCCAGCCCATGGCCGAGGCCCTGGGCTACCCGCAGACCCCGGTCGGCTGGGCCGACGTGCTCGAGCTGGCACGCAGCGCCGAGGGTTGGGCCCGGTTCGGGCACCCGGAGTGGGGCCCGTTCCGGCTGGGCAAGACCAACCCCAACTTCTCGACCAGCGGGCTCTCGGCTCTGATCGCCCAGTACTACGCCGCCACCGGCAAGGTGCGGGACCTCACGGTCGAGGACCTCGACCGCCCCGACGTGGAGGGGTTCGCGCGCGGGGTCGAGTCGGCGGTCGTGCACTACGGGGACACGACGCTGACCTTCCTCAACAACTGGTATCGCAGCGACGCACGCGGCACCGCGTTGACCTACGTGTCGGCCGCCGCGGTCGAGGAGGTCTCGATCGTCCAGTACAACCGTGGCAACCCGGACGGGGTGCTGCAGCCAGGGGAGGATCCGCAGCCGCCCAAGGTCCCACTCGTCGCCGTGTACCCCAAGGAGGGCACGCTCTTCAGCGACAACCCCTACATCGTGCTCGACGCGGACTGGGTGAGCGACGAGCAGCGTCGCGGCGCTGCCGCGTTCGGCGAGTTCGTCCAGCGTGCCGAGAACCAGGCGCGCGTGCTCGAGTTCGGTTTCCGCCCCGGCAACCCCGAGGTCCCGATCGCCGATCCGATCGTGTCCGCCAACGGCGTGGACCCCGACCAGCCGCAGACCACCCTGGAGCTGCCGGAGCCGCCGGTCATGACCGCGCTGCTGGACGAGTGGAAGGAGAACCGCAAGGGGGCGCGGGTCCTGCTGGTGCTGGACGTGTCGGGGTCGATGGGTGACCCGGCCGGACAGGGGACGCGTGACACCAAGCTGGACCTCGCCAAGCAGGCGGCCATCGACGCGCTCGACCAGTTCAAGGACGACGACCAGGTCGGCCTGCGAATCTTCT
>DASZZX010000396.1:0-10872 GCA_036260415.1 Nitriliruptorales bacterium | reverse complement strand
CGACCCAGCATGGCCGCCCCGCCCGCCGGAGTGGCGTCACGACGCCCCCGACCCGCCCCGGGCGTTCGCGGTCCCATGGACCTGGCGCGACGGACTGGCGCTGATCCTCATCGTCCTGGGCACGGTCGTGGTCCTCAGCATCGTCGCAGGGGTGCTCGGTCTCGACACCCGCTCCGACGCGGCGGTGCTCGGCTTCGCCGTGGTGAGCCAGGCCGCCGTGCTCACCGTCGCCTACGGGTACCTGCGTGGACGGGACGCGTGGACGTGGCGGCTGCTGGGACCGGTCCGTCCCGAACCACGACACGCCGCCATCGGCGTCGGCATCGGCGCGTCCGGCTGGCTGCTCGTCACCGCGACGCTGGTACTGCTCACGACCGCACTCGATCCCGAGGAGGTGCCGCGCCAGGAGACGATCGAGCGCGTCGCCGAGGGCGGCCCCGTCACCGTCTTGTTCGGCGTACTCGCGGCGGTGCTGCTCGCCCCCCTCGTGGAGGAGCTGATCTACCGCGCCGTGCTGTTCCAGGCGCTGCGCGCGCGTCTCGGCGCCCTGCCCGCGATCGGCATCTCCTCGTTCGTCTGGGCCTCGATGCACCTCGAACTGTTCGTCGACCCGGAGGGCACCTTCAGGGCGTCAGGCCTGATCGGCGTCCTCGGTCTGGTCCTGCTCGGGTTCTGGCTCGCGGGCGCGTTCCACCGCACCGGCAGCCTCGTGGTGCCGGTGGTCGGCCACGCCGTCTTCAACGCCATCGCGCTGACGCTCGCGGTCGCGTCCGGCGCCGCGTAGTCCCTCGCCGTCGCCGACAGCACCCGACCGGCGCGGCGCGTCCCCTAGGCTCGCCCGACGGTGTCGGAGGCACGCTCCGCGCGGACGTGAAGGGGTCGACGGTGGCCGAGGACATCCGCAAGGTCGGTGTGGTCGGGTGCGGGACCATGGGGTCCGGCATCAGCGAGATCGTGGCGCGCAAGGGCATGGACGTGGTGTTCGTCGAGGTCGACGACGCCGCCGTCGACGCAGGCCGTGACCGCATCGCCTACTCGCTGCAGCGGCTGGTCGACCGCGGCAAGCTCGACCCGGCGGAGCGCGAGGAGATCCTCAGCCGGATCACCGGCAGCACCAAGTACGCCGCCCTGTCTGACGTCGACCTGGTGATCGAGGCGGTGCCGGAGGACCTCGAGCTCAAGCAGCAGGTGATGGCCCGGGTCGACGAGCACCTCCCAGGCGACACGATCATCGCGACGAACACGTCGTCGCTGCCGGTGCTCGACATCGCCGTGCGGACCCGCCATCCCAACCACGTCCTCGGCTTCCACTTCTTCAACCCGGCTCCCGTCATGCGGCTGATCGAGCTGGTGCGCACACCGGTGACGGACGGATCCATCCTCAGCCGGGCGCGCGAGTTCGCACTGCGCATCGGCAAGACACCGGTGGTGGTGGGCGACCGTGCCGGCTTCATCGCCAACCAGCTGCTGTTCCCCTACCTGAACCAGGCGATCGGGATGGTCGCGTCGGGCTACGCGACCAAGGAGGACGTCGACAGCGCGATGCGCCTGGGAGCCGGGCACCCCATGGGACCGATCGCCCTGGCGGACCTGATCGGCATCGACACGATGCTGGGCATCACCGAAGCCATCTGGAGCCACTTCCGCGAGACGCGCTTCTCCCCGCAACCCATCCTGCGCCAGCTGACGTCCGCCGGTTTCCACGGTCGCAAGACGGGCCGTGGCTTCTACCAGTACGAGGAGCCCGGCGCGCCACGGATCGTGGACGCCAGCGCACGTCGCGAGCCCGCCGACGGGGAGGCCATCGCCGACTGGTCCAGCATTGGCGTGGTCGGCACCGGCACCATGGCGATCGGTGTCGCGCAGGTCTTCGCCCAGGCCGGGTACCGCACGGTGATCCGCGGTCGCGGCCGGCACAAGGCGGAGGCCGTGGTCGCCGCCATCTCCAAGGGCCTGCAGCGGCTGGTCGACAAGGGGCGGATCAGCGAGCAGGACCGGGTCGACATACTCGGACGGCTCGAACCGACCGGCGAGTACGGCGACCTGGCCGACTGCGACCTGGTCCTCGAGGCGGTCGCAGAGGACCTGGAGGTCAAGCGCGGCGTGTTCGCCGAGGTGGAGGCGGTCGCCAAGGACCGCGTCGTCCTCGCCACGACCACCTCCAGCCTGCCGGTCATCGACTGTGCGATGGCGACGCGCCGCCCCGAACGGGTCGTGGGCCTGCACTTCTTCAACCCGGCCGCCGTCATGAAGCTGGTCGAGGTCGTGCCCACCGTGCGCTCCGAGACGGCGGTCGTGGAGCAGGCGCGGGCCGTCGTGGAGCGCTGCGGCAAGGTGGGCGTGCTCTGCCAGGACCGCGCCGGCTTCATCGTCAACGCGCTGCTGTTCCCCTACCTCAACGACGCGGTCAACCTGCTCGCGTCCCACTACGCGACCGTCGAGCAGATCGACACGGCGATGAAGCTCGGCACGGCACACCCGATGGGCCCGTTCGAGCTCATCGACATCGTCGGACTCGACGTGACGCTCGCCATCATCGAGCGGCTCCACGCCGAGTTCCGACAGCCGTCGCTCGCGCCCGCACCCCTGCTCAGGCACATGGTCGAGGCGGGGTTCCTGGGCAGGAAGGCGGGGCGCGGCTTCTACGTGTACCGATGATCGGGGCGGGGGAGCGCCCACACGGCGGCGACGTGCCCGGGCGTCCCCGACCCGGGCGGTCGCAGCGGTGACCGCGGTCCCGGCGTCCGGAGGCGTGGGGGACCCCAGCCCACCCGCCGACCGGCTGATGCACCGCCACCCGCCGTCGCGGTGGCGCGAACTGGCGCGCTTCCTGCCGGACGTCGCACGCCTCTTCCGCGACGTGGTCCGCGACGAGCGGGTGCCGATGCGCGCCAAGCTGGTGGCCGGCGGCGTGCTCGCCTACCTGGTGAGCCCCGTGGACCTCGTCCCCGACGTCCTGCCGGTAGCGGGCCAGGCCGACGATGTGGCGCTCGTGCTGTGGGCCGTCCGCCGGCTGCTGCGCTCCGCCGGCTACGAGGTGCTCAAGGACCTGTGGCGGGGCTCGGACGACGGGTTCCTGCTGCTGCTCCTCGTCGCCGGCATCGACCGGTGAACCTCTCCGCCGCCCTGCGGGCGAGGCGCGGCGGGTGCGGCCAGGCCGCGAAGCGGTCCACCAGCCCGGCATGCGGCAACGTGATCGGCGCGGGGTAGGGCAGCTGGTGGCCGGCCCCAGGGCGTCCCCACGCGACGCCCCGGGCACCCTCGGTCGACGCCTGCACCGCGCAGCGGCACGGACGCGTGAGAAGGCCCTCGGCGCCGGACCGCCGAACCAGCCAGCACCCGTCGGACCGTTACCCTGCCGCCGCGGGAGGAGTGGACGTGGCCAAACGCAAGCGTCGTGCGCACCAGCGCAGCCTCGAACGTGCGCGCGCCCGCCGCGAGCAGGCACGTGCAGCGACCCGCCGCCGCCGGGCCGCGATCGGGATCGGTGGGGTGCTCGTGGTCGTCGTCGTGATCGCGATGGTGGCGTCGCTGCTGCCACGCCGCTCGTCGGTCGAGGTCGACAATCCCCTGGCTGCGACGCCGACGCCGACGGCCGGCGCGGCGGTCGCCTGCTCCGCGCAGCCGCCTGCCCCGACCGGGCAACGCCCCCGGTTCGATGCCCCGCCCGAGCAGCAACTGCAGGCCGGCGTCGACTACCGCGCGACCATGGTCACGTCCTGCGGCGACATCGTCGTCGACCTGTACGAGGACCGCGCGCCGCTCACGGTCAACAACTTCGTGTTCCTCGCGGAACAGGGTTTCTACGACGGGATCGTGTTCCACCGTGTGGTGCCCGGGTTCGTGATCCAGGGAGGGGCCCCGGAGGGGACCGGCTCGGGTGGGCCGGGTTACCGCTTCGCGGACGAGCTCGACCTCGCCCGCGAGCAGGGGTACCGCACCGGGTCGATGGCGATGGCCAACTCCGGTCCCGACACCAACGGGTCGCAGTTCTTCGTCGTGCTGGAGGGTGGGGCGCAGAGACTGCAGCCCCGGTTCAACCTGTTCGGACAGGTCGTCGACGGTATGGACGCCGCCCAGCGCATCGCGTCCGTGCCCCTGGCCGGACAGTCTCCGATGGAACGCATCTACATCGAGCAGGTCAGGATCGACCGGGGACCAGCGCCGGCGCCCCACCAGCCCACCACCGCAGGAGGAATGCCATGACCCCGCGCTACCCGGCACCGCCGCCCATGCAGATCGATCCGCAGCTCTCCTACACCGCGACGCTGACGACCTCGGAGGGCGCCATCCATATCGACCTGTTCGCCGCGCGCAGCCCAGGCACCGTGAACAACTTCGTGTTCCTGGCGCACGAGGGCTTCTACCAGGACGTCATCTTCCACCGCGTCATCGACGGGTTCATGATCCAAGGGGGCGACCCCACCGGCACCGGGACGGGCGGCCCCGGGTACCGTTTCGCCGACGAGCTCCAAGCGGCCCGTGAGCTCGGCTACCCGAGAGGGACCGTCGCGATGGCCAACGCCGGCCCCGACACCAACGGCTCGCAGTTCTTCATCGTGCACCGCGACGCGGGGTTGCCGCCTGACTACGCGGTCTTCGGGCACGTCACCGACGGGATGCCGGTGGTCGACCGGATCGCTGCCAGGCCCACCGACGCCCGCGACCGCCCCCTCGACGACGTGCGCATCGAGCGGGTGACCATCACGGAGTCCTAGGCCGGCCGTGAGCCTCGCCCGGCCGCCCCGCGATCCCAACCGGCGGTTCGTCCAGGCCGCGCAGGTGGCCGGCGTGGCGGGCCTGGTCGCGGTGTTGATCGTCGGCGTGCTCGCGTTCCGCCGGGGACCGCGCCCAGAGGAGCAGATGGCCCGCCACTTCCTGCAGGCCATCCTCACCGGCGACGCGGCGGCCTCGTACGCGCTCACCACGACCGCCTACCGGACGGTGGTGCTACCCGGCGACCACGCCATGCTGTCGACCGCGCTGCACGACCTCGCCGGCGACGCTGCGACCGTGACGATCATCGGGTCGGAGCGCACCATCGGCAGCGATCCGCCCGAGTCGCTGGTCGGCTACCGCGCGACCACCGCGGCGGGGACGGCCGAGGGCGTGGTCACCCTGTTCGAGGTCGACAGGGCCTGGCGCGTGGCGGACGCCGGTTACCGGTTCGTGGACGCGACCCCCGCGCAGCGTGCCGCGCTGGAGGAGGTCATCGCCCTGCTCGACGCACAGGTGGCGGAGCGGGTCGATCGGCTGCAGCCGAGCGTGCCGCCGCTACCCGGTCGATGAGGAGGGTGGTTCGTCCGGCCCACTGTCGGAGCGGTCGTCACCCGGCCAGGGCGGGAGGTCCTCCAACCGCACCGTCTCGCGTCGCACGCCCCGGTCGTAGTCGCGCATGCGCTTGGGGTAGCCCACCTTGGCGGCGTCGTAGAGGGGCACGCCGTGCCGGGCACAGAACGCCTCGGCGTGGGAACGGTCCCTGATCGGGCGCCGCAGATACTCGCCGTCGGCGGCGACGAGCAGCAAGGTGGTGGAGTAGATGGCGGTCTTCGGTTCGACGAAGCCCTCCACGCCCGTGCGCGTGCGCAGGAACTCCTCCAGCTCACGGACCGCCTCGCCGGACGGTGCGGCCGTGCTCTTGGACGGGGCCTTGCGGCGTGTCTCGCCCTTGAACCAGGCCCGGATCCGCTCCCCGAAGGTCACCTGCGCACCTGCCGGTACACACGGTAGGCGGAGACCGGCCGGAAACCGAGCGTGAGCATCAGACGCCCGCTGTCGGGGTTGGTGACCACGCCGGTGGCGCGGTAGCCCAGCGCGGCCGCGTCGTGCAGCGCGCGGGCGATCACGGCGCTGGCCAGGCCGCGGTGACGGTGGCGTGGCAGCGTCGCGATCGTGCTCAGACCCGCAAGCTCGGCGGTGCAGAGCAGGAGTCCCACCGACGTGACGCGCCCCCCCTCGCGGTGGCCGTAGACCGCACCGTGATTGAACGGCCGGGCGTGCCGCAGCACGTTGCGGGCCAGGTCCTCGAACACCAGACGGTCCTCCACCCCGAACCCGAAGCTGGCGCTGGCAACCTCCGCGATCGACGCGGCGAGGGACGGGTCGGCGAACAGGGTCGCGTGGTGACCGTCGTGGACCGGGAGGTCGGCCGCCGGCAGGGTCCGCGCCATCCCCGCCAGCGGTGGCAGCGGAGCGTAACCACGGCCCCGCAGCAGCGTGTCCGTGTCCTGGCTGACCCGGGAGTCCAGCAGCCACAGTGCGTGCGGCAGCTCCCCGAAGAAGCGCTGCACGTCGGCGATCGCGAGGTCCGGCTGCTCCAGGTCGAGGGCGGTCGCACGGTTGAACACCGACGCGACCCCGCAGTGGGCGAGCACGGCGTGGTCGGAGAGGCGCGCCTCCCCGCGGGGCGCGATGTGGCCGAACGCGAGCACCTGGATGTGGAAGTGGTCGTCGACCAAGCGGGCCAGGTCCCCGTCGGAGAGGCGAGGCATGTCGGTCGCGGCCGTGCCGGCGGCTGGCCCCGTGCCTCCGCTCACGTCGACGACTCCTGTCGGGTTGCCGGACCCCACGGGTGAGGCTACCAACCAACGTCCCGAACCGGTTCCCGGCCGCCGGCCTGACGATGGGACGGCACGGCGGCTGGCGTTCGGCGACGAGGTGCGCCAAGGTGTCGCCCCGTGCGAGGGGAGGGTCGCCGGTGGACTGGCGTGCCGAGGTGTTGCGCCGCCTCGCCCGGCGTTTCCGCATCGGCGACGACGTGTTGCGGCACCTGTCCACGTTCCAGCGTCTCGGCGAGCGACTCGAGCTCGAACCCCCCAGCGAGATGCTGCCGGTGGGTGCCCGCACGGTCGTCCGTGCGCTGCGCACCCGCAGCGCCGCGCAGATCAGGCCCGACTGGCTGTGGCCCTACTGGCTCGAACGCCAGCTCGACCCGTCCTCCCCGGCCTTCGTCCCGCGCGGTCACCTGCCCTTCGCCGCCAACGTGACGCACCGCAACTGGACGGCGGTGGGCAACGTCGACTCGGCGTGGGAGGCGATCGTCGACCCCGTCGGCCTGCTCACGCCCGGGCACGACACCTGGTCGGTGGACTGGTGGGTGCGCTCGCCCCAGCGCTGGCACCTGCCCAGCCGCGAGGTGGCACTCGCCCAGGAACTGGTCGGCGCACGCCCGGTCGTCCAGACCACCATGCCCATCGCCGACGGGGAGGCGCGCCAACGCGTGTACGCCCTGCGGACCTCCGACGGCGAGTACGTCGCCATGGAGGTGGCCAACCACAGCCCCCACCCTGTGGACGTCGCCTTCGCGGTCCGTCCCTACAACCCCGAAGGGCTGGCCGTCGTCGAGGACGTGCTGATCGGTCCCGAGCGTGTCACCGTCGACGGCCACCTCGGGGTGCTGCTCCCGCGACGGCCGGCACTGGCGGTGGCCTCGACCTACCACGGTGGCGACAGCCTCCACGAGCTGCGGTCCGGCCGGGGCGGCGACGCGCTGCCACGGCGGGTACGCGACCCGGCCGGGCTGGCCCAGGCGGCGGTCGTCTACGCGGTCGCGCCGGGGCAACGGGGGCACGTGCTCGTCGCGCTCCCACCCCGCGACCAGGCGCCCCGTCGCGTCGCCGTGCACGACCGGACCGCGGACGTCACCGCGGTGCTGCGCGGCTGGGACGCGGCGCTGGATCGCGGCCTGCGCGTGCAGCTCCCGGACCCCCGCCTTCAGACCGCAGTCGATGCCAACCGCGCGTTCCTGCTGCTGCTGCACGACCCGGGCGACATCACGGCCGGGCCGGCGACCTACCACCGCTTCTGGTTCCGTGACGCCGCCTACCAGGTCGGTGCGCTCGACCGCTGGGGGCTGCACGCCGAAGCGGCCGACGTGCTGCTCACCTACCCCGACCGCCAGCGCAGTGACGGCTTCTTCTTCAGCCAGTGGCGTGAGTGGGACGCCAACGGTGCCGCCATCTACGCCATCGCCGAGCACCACCGTCTCACCGGCGACGACGACCTGCTGGTGGCGTTGGCACCGGCCGTGCGGGCCGGCGTCAACTGGATCGACCGGACGCGTCGCGGCAGAGGCATGCGCGCCCGGCGTGCCCGGCGTCGTGCGCCGGTGCGCCCGGACGCCCCGCCTGTCCGCGGGCTGCTCCCAGCCGGCGTGTCGGCCGAGCACCTCGGACCGTTCGACTACTACTACTGGGACGACTTCTGGGCCCTGCGCGGGTTGCTGGACGGGGCCGCCATCGCTCGTGCACTGGGAGAGGCGGCCCCCGCGCGGCGCATCGAGGCCGCCGCTGCCAGCTTCCGTGAGGACATCCTCGCCTCGGTCCGTTGGGCAGCGGCACGTGCCGGCGACGGGACCGCGAGCTTCATCCCCGCCGGCCCCTACCGCAGCATCGACGCGGGCATGATCGGCTCGTTGGTGGCCTGCACCCCACTGGGCCTGCTGGCGGACGACGATCCGCTGATCGAGGGCACCCTGCAGCTCCTACGCGACCGCTTCTGCGCGGAGGACGCCTTCTACCAGCAGATCTCGCACACCGGCCTCGGGACCTACCTCACGCTGCAACTCGCCTTCGTGGAGCTCGAGCGCGGGGATCAGCGCGCCTGGCGTCGGCTGCGCTGGCTGCTGGACGCCGCGACGCCCACCTTCACGTGGCCGGAGGCCATCCACCCGCAACTCGGCGGCGGCTGCATGGGCGACGGTCACCACGGCTGGGCAGCCGCCGACTTCCTCAACTTCGTGCGGGCCGTGCTGGTCCGCGAACTGTCGGACGGCGCCACCGCCGTGCTGTCGCTCCTGCCCGGTGAGTGGCGGGGGGAGGGCGTCGAGGTCCGCCACGCTCCCGTGCACGGCGGTCGGCTCACGTACAGTGTCACCTGGTCCGGTGAACGACCGGTGCTGGCGTGGGAGTGGGAGGACGGGGGCGGGGTCCTGCGCGCCCCGGGGTTAGATCCGGGCTGGTCGAGCGACCAGCGCGCCGGTGAGGCGGTGCTCGCCCCCGTGTCCTGACCGGCCGACACCCCCTGTGCGCGGCGCCCGGCAGGTCGATGAGCCCACCAACCGGCGTCGGTGCGGTGTCGCCGTTGCCCGCCCCCCTTCAGCCTTCCTCGTGGCGGCGACGCCACGCCCAGTAGGCGAGGTAGGCGCCGGCCGCGGTGCCGAGCATCCCGGCCTTCTTCGCCAGGCCCCGCGCCCGGCTGCGTTCCTTCACCTCCTTGGTGCGGTGGAACATCCCGTCGAGCACGAACGCCTGCACCTCCACCCCCAGCTGGGCGGCCCGTGAGTTCAGCGTCGCCTCGACCCGGTAGCCCTCGATGTCGTCGGGGTCGAGCGATTCGAACAGCTCGCGACGCATCGCCCGCTCGCCGGTCAGCTTGGGCAGCACGTGCAGGAAGGCGGGGTTGAGGACCGGTCCGCGGTCGAACAGACCCAGGGACATGCCCGCATGCCCCGACGACACCGCGCCCACGAGGCGGTCGACGTGGTCGGGGCGGAGGCCGGTGAGATCGGCGTCCAGGAAACAGATCACCTCGGCGTCGGTGGCGCGCACACCGGCCGCCATCGCGCCACCCTTGCCACCCCGCGGCTCGACGACCACCTGGGCACCGTGCTGCTTCGCCTCGGCGGCGGTGCGGTCGGTGGAACCGTTGTCCACCACGATCACCTCGTCGACCAGGTGGGCAGCGCGCGCGGCGTCCACCACCGCCCCGACCGTCGACTCCTCGTTGACGGCGGGGATGATGACCGCCACACGCTCATCCACGGTCGGCGCCGTCCTCCACGAGCTCGACCAGCACCCCGCCCGTGGCCTGCGGGTGCACGAACGCCACCGTGTGGCCGCCGCCGCCGCGCCGAGGCCGCTGGTCGATCAACCGCACACCGGCCGCCTTCAGGTGGTCGATGGCGTCGGCCACCGACGGGACCGCGAACCCCACGTGGTGCAGACCTGGCCCGCGCCGAGCGAGGAACCGCGCGACGGTCGACCCGTCGCTGGTCGGGGTGATCAGCTGGATGTAGCCGTCGCCGACACGCAGCATCGCCTCCTCGACCAGGTCGCTGTCCACCACCTCGCGGTACTCGAGCGTCGCGCCGAAGACGCCCTGCCACAGTTCGATGGCGGCGTCCAGGTCCTCCACGGCGAACGCCACCTGGTCGATGCGGCCGAGCTGCACGCGCCCACCTCCATGGACGGGACAGTGCATCCTGGCGGGCGCGACGGGCCGCCGCCACCCACGAGCGCCGGCCGGCGAACAGGGCCGGCTGAGCCCGCGCCGCCCACCGCCTACCATGCCGCCACGTCGTCGGAGGAGCGACCCGTGACCGAGACCGTCATCGTCGGCTACGCCCGTACCCCCATCGGCCGGTTCAACGGCGGCCTCGCCCCGATGCCCGCCGCGGACCTGGGCGCCGTGACGATCCGTGCAGCGCTGGAGCACGCCGGCGTCGCGCCCGACCAGGTCGGGTACGTGGTGATGGGCCACGTCCTGCAGGCCGGGCAGGGGCAGATCACCGCCCGGCAGGCAGCCGTGAAGGCCGGGGTGCCCATGGAGGTACCGGCTGTCACGGTCAACAAGGTGTGCCTGTCGGGCATGACCGCCATCGCCGACGCCGACCGGCTGATCCGCGCGGGCGACTTCGACGTGGTGGTGGCCGGCGGGATGGAGTCGATGACCAACGCCCCGTACCTGCTGCCGAAGGGACGGTTCGGGTTCCGTATGGGCAACGGCGAGGTGGTCGACGCCATGATGTGGGACGGGCTGACCGACCCGTTCGAGCACGTCACGATGGGTGCCTCCAGCGACGCCGTGAACGCGCGGCTGCAGATCTCGCGCGAGGAACAGGACGAGTGGTCCGCCCGCTCGCACGAACGGGCG
>DASZZX010000395.1:0-3894 GCA_036260415.1 Nitriliruptorales bacterium | reverse complement strand
GGCCCCAGGCCGCAGAGTGGCGGCCTGGAAGGTCGTGAGGTCTCCCCCCACGCTCAGCAGGGCTCGCCCCCGGCGGCCACGTGGCAGGCGCGCCGCGGCGGGGACGCCGAGCACGTCCACGGATTCGACCGTGTCCTGCACCCGGAGGGCGATGCGCAGGTCGACGTTCGCCCGGATGCGGTCGTCCACCACGCCGCGTGGACGCTGGGTGGCGAGCACCAGGTGCAGGCCGAGCGCGCGGCCACGCTGGGCGATGTCGACCAGCGCGGCGAGGCGCTCGGGGACCTCGTCGGCCAGCGCGGCGAACTCGTCCACTGCGACCACGAGCCGCGGCAGCGACTCCGTCCCCGTCGCGGCGGGGCGGTGGTCGCGCAGATCGCGGGCGCCGGCGGCCCGCAGGACGCGTTCGCGGCGGCGCAGCTCGGCTGCCAGGCAACGCAGCACGCGGGCGGAGAGGTCGCCGTCGAGGTCGGTCACCACACCGACCGTGTGCGGCAGGTCGGCGCACTCGTCGAATGCGCTGCCGCCCTTGTAATCGATGAGCAGGAAGTTGACGCGGGTGGGGCTGTGGCGGGTGGCGAGCCCCAGCACGAGGCTGCGCAGCAGTTCGCTCTTGCCGGAGCCGGTGGTCCCGGCGACGAGTGCGTGGGGACCGTCGCGCACCAGGTCGACCGTCACCGTGCCGTGCCGGGCGCTTCCCACGGGGGTGTCGAGGCGGTTGGCCCGTGCGCGTGTCCGCCAGCCGTCGGCGATCGCGTCGGCGTCCGGGCCGCCGGCACCCAGCAGGTCGAGCAGCGGCACCTCCCGGGGAAGCTGGTCGTCGGCCGTGCGCTCTGGGTCGCGCCAGCGGGCGAGCGCGCGTGCGGCGTCGCGCACGGTCGCTTCCGGCATCCCCGCGACCAGCAGTCGGAGCACCTGTTCGCCGGTGACGTGATCGTGGAAGGTGGCCAGGCCGTGAGGGTCATCGAGTCCGACGGTGGCGGTGCAGGTGGCGGGCAGATGCTCGGGGTCAGCTGCGACGACGAGGGTCGCACCGCCGTGCCGTCGCGCGATGGCGCGTGCTGACTCCGGGTCGGCGTCCACCACCACCAGGAGGTGCGGTGCCTGAGTGGTCTCGGCCGTGGCAGTGCCGGCGGACGCGGCGGACATGTCGCTCCTCCCGACCAGGAGCCGGCGCACGGCGTCGGGGCCGTCCAGGAGCGTGCGGCCGTCGGTGTCGCGGGTGTGCGGCAGCCACGGGACCCAACTCCACGCGCCCCGACGGGTGTCCGGCGCCGCCACGGCGACGGCCAGGTCGGCGGGACCGTGCAGCACGGCGGCCTGCAGGATCAGCGACCGTGCCACGGCCAGGGCGGCGGTGCGGTCCCCGGCGATGCCGATCACCTGCCCGGGGCCCAGGTCGACCGCGACGGGGGCGGGGTCGAGCCACGCCCAGCGTCGGAGCACCTGTGCGATCTGCGACGCGTGGTCGCTGTCCGCCGGGTGGACGGTCGTGGGGTCGTGCGGCGGGGGGGCGGTGGGGTCGTGCCGATGGGGCGTGATCGGGTCGTGCGCATGGGGGGTGGCCGGGTCGCCTGCCAGCAGGGGTGCGGCAGCGTGGCCGCGGACCGGCGACCATGGTCGCGTGGCCACGCCCACCCGCAGCCGGAACGCGTCGTCGTCGCCGGAGCGCCGCTCCCACAGGCGGCGATCACCCGCCATCGCCCGTGTCACCAGCTCCGCCGGGTCCGGCAGAGCGGTCGAGCACCAGGCAAGCCGCGTGGACGCAGCCAGGTGCAGGTCGTGACGTAGCCGCCCGAGGGCGGCCGCGAAGGCGGCGCTGGCGTCGCGCTGCGCGGCGCGGCCGCGGTGGCGGTCCTCCGCCCAGCCCGCCAGGGCCATGACCGGCCCGAGTGCCGCGAACAGCGCGTAGCGCGGGTCCACCAGCAGAGCGGTCACGGCACCGAACGCGACCGGGGCGAGCAGCGTCGCCCACCCGAACGTCCGCGCCTGCCCCTGGACGTCGGGGGTGACCGGCAGGCGGACGCGCGGCTCGGGTGGTGCGGGCCGACGGCGTACCGGCCGGTCGAGGACCGCCGTGCCGTCGGCTTCGGGAGACGGCAGCGCCACCGGCGCCCCGTACGACAGCCGTGACAGCTGCAAGTGGACCGCACCGACCTCCACGAGCGCGCCTGGAGGGACGCGGCGTGCACGCCCGCCGATGGCGACGCCGTCCACACGCACCGGGTTGCCTGTCCCGAGGTCCGTGACGGTGCAGGTGTCGTCGGCGTGCACGTCCAGTCGAGCCTGACGCGAGGCGATGGTCGGGGCGGGCAGTCGGACGTCGCCGTCGCGGCCCAGGAGGTACGTGCCCGGCGCCAGCGGGACGACCGTGCCCGCCAGCAGACCGCCCACCACACGCAGGGCCACGCCCGACGACGGACCGGCCGGCGGCGGGGGGTCGTGGCCCTTTCCGACGAGGCCGTCCCCCGGGAGACAGCGCACGAGGTCGCCGGCACGCAGACCCGCCCGTTCGAGTGGGGTGTCGGGTGGTGGACAGCGGTCGTCGACCAGCAGCCGGCAGGCTGCCGCGGCGGACCCCGAGCTCAGCGCCCGTTCGAGGTCGCCCACCGTCGCGCGCGAACGGTCGTACGTCACCACGACGTCGCGGCGGTCCCCGGAGATCTCGATCACGACCGGGATCGTCACCTCACGGTGCACCGCTGCGCTCCGTCGCACGCTCGCGCTCCGCTTCGTCGGCCAGGCGCCGCGCCAGTGCGTCGAGCCGATCGGCGGCGGCCAGCAGCCGCGCGCGCCGCACCGTGAACTCGTCACCGAGGCGGTCGGCTGCGGCTCCGCACCACACGCCGCGCGCGACGACCGGCACCACGGCGTGCACAGCGGCGCGCAGCTTCGTCGCCTCCCGGTGCAGCAGCGCCGCGGCCCGGCCGAGTTCGTCCGTCGAGGTCACCGGTCAGTGCGTCGCGGTCTCGATCGCCTGCCGACGCTGCGCCACCACGTGCGCGTTGTCGCGCAGGGCGTCGTGCAGCTGGCGCAGGGCGGTGCTGAAGCGACCGGACCAGTCCTCGCGGAAACGTTCCGCGGCCGGCCCCGTCCACGCCGTGTGCTGCAAGCTGCGGTCCACTTGCTGCTGGAGCTCCACTACGCGGGTCGACGCGGCCGTCAGCTGCGCTTCGAGCTGCTGCATCTGGGCGAGGTCGCCGCCCACCAGGTTCGTCATGGTTCATCCTCCCTCCCGGTCCGACGGATGATCAGGCGGTGCGACGCTACGGGCGGCGGGCCCGGCCCTGGGCGACGGGTGCGACCCGCCTGTGGATAGCCGCCCCGTGAGCGCGGCGGCGGGGGACGTGCCGCGGTCGCGTCCGGCAGGGGGAGGACCGTCGGATGTGCGGAGGGCCAACACGGGCGCCGCGACGGTCCGCGGCCCGAGCGGTTCACGCCCCGCCGTCCAGAGGGGGCAGCAGCAGACGCTCCGCGGGGTAGATGAGGTCGGGGTCACCCGACCGCAGCCGCCCACGGTTGGCTTCCACCAGCCGCAGCCAGTAGGGCGCCACCTCGTGGTCGGCGAGCCCAGCCGGATCGCGGCCGGTGCCGGCCGCGACGGTCACGGCGGCGACGTGCCACAAGCAGTCGCCGCGCACGACCGTGTGCGCGTCCGGTGACGCCGGACCCCTCCCCCGCGCTCGGGCTGAGGGCGGTGCGGGCGAGGCGGGCGTCCCCGACGTCGGTGCTGCGACCGGGGGGGCATGCGCATCGGGCGGCGGAAGCGGGGGTCGCAGGCCGGGTGGTGGCGGCACCTCGTGGGGCTGGACAGTGACCGGCGGCACCTCGCCAGGCCGGAACTGGGCCGGCGCGACCTGGCCAGGTCGCACATCGCCGGGTGGGAGCGCTCCC
>DASZZX010000394.1:0-3587 GCA_036260415.1 Nitriliruptorales bacterium | reverse complement strand
CCGCGCGCCGCTTCGCCGCCGCTGTCTGGGCCTTGCGCCGGGCCCTGTGCCGGGCCGTCTCCGCCTCGACGTGGTGGACGACGACCTCGCCGAGGTCCACGCCGGTGGCCTTCTCGATGCCCTCCAGGCCGGGTGAGGAATTCACCTCGATCACCAGCGGGCCGTCGGGGGTCTCGATCAGGTCGACGCCCGCGAACCCCAGCCCCAGCAGGCGGGCGGCGTGCACGGCGGTGCGGCGGGTGCGCGTGTCGGGCCGGACCGCCTGGGTGCTGCCGCCCCGGTGCACGTTCGAACGGAAGTCCTCGGTGCGCGCGGTCCGTCGCATGGCGGCCACCACCGCCCGGCCGACCACGATCACCCGCAGGTCCGAGCCGCTCCCGTCGCTCAGGAACTTCTGGACGAGCATGTTCTGGCCGACCGAGTGGAACGCGTCGATGGTGGCGTTGAACGACGTGCGGCTGTCCACCTTGATCACGCCCGCGCCCTGGGTGCCCTCGAGGAGCTTCACGATCGCCGGGGGACCCTCGACCCGCGACAGCAGCGACCGCGCCAGCTCGGCCCGCCGTGCGAAACCGGTCGGCGGGATGCCGATGTCGTGCTGGGAGAGCAGCTGCAGCGCACGCAGCTTGTCGCGCGAGTTGAGGATCGCGTCGGCCGGGTTGAGCACGTAGACGCCCATCATCTCGAGCTGGCGCACCACCGCGGTCCCGTAGAACGTGATCGACGCCCCGATCCGGGGCACGACCGCGTCCACTTTCGGGAACGGCTTGCCGCGGTAGAAGGCCTCCGGCCGCCGTGAGGACAGCATCATGGTGACGTCCAGCGGGTCGATCACCTGCACCGTGTGGCCCAGCCGCCGCGCGGCCGCCGCCAGACGGCGCGTGGAGTACAGGCGCCGGTCGCGCGACAGGACCACCAGCTTCAAGTGCGTCTCCCGACCGGCTCGCGGCTGGCGCGGGGGCGGGGCGGCGCTGCGCTGACCCTGTAACCGTGCTCGGGGTCCACCAGGCAGGCCCCCTGCAGCGCGCTGCGGCCGAGGATCATCCGGAAGTTCATGCCGGTGCGGTCGGTGATGCTTACCTCGGCCACCCGGTCGAGGGGGCCACAGACAACCCGGGTGCGCACCACGGGACGACGTTCGCCCTTCGCGCTCGTGTCGCGCACCGTGCGGAAACCGATCGCCCCTGCCGTCACCACCCTGCGGCGGGCGCGGTGTCCGCGGCCGAGGATCACCGCGAACCGCAGCACGGGCAGCCGCTGGCCGTCGCGCATGTGGACCCCGATGACCTGCAGGTCACTGACGTGCAGGGCGCTGCTCCTCGCGCCCGTGTCGAGTTTCACCCGTAGCCGGCTGATGCCCCAGCCCGGCAGCGAGGCCTGTTCCTTCCAGCCCAGGACCGGCAGCAGCGGGGCACCCGTGTCAGACGCGTACGGGCGCTCCTGCACGCTGCGAGCCTCGGACCGAGGACGACGGGGCGGCAGCGTAGCCCACCGCACCCCGGGTCAGCCCTGCAATGGGCGGAGCACCAGCCCGGTCCTGGGCTTGGGGAAGAAGGAGGTGCTCTTGGGCGGCATGAGGGCGCCGGCCGCGGCCGACGACAGCACCCGCTCCAGGGACGGAGGGCGCAGCACGAACAGCGCGTCGGCTCTGCCGGCACCGACCTCCTCGGCCGCCTGCGCGACGTCCGGCGTGTACACCAGCGCACCTGGGTCGTCGGCGACACCCAGCACACCCGAGAGCACCGCCTGCACGACCGCGACATCGAGGTCCGCGACCTCCGGGTGAACGCTGTCCGCCACCAGCTCCGCGGCCACGAGCGGATCCACTGCGAGCATGGCGGCGCCACGGCGGGACACGCAGCCGAAGATCGTCGACGGCACGCCGCGCAGCGCCTCGACGATTGCTGCGACGCCACCCTGGACCGGCTGCACGTCGACACCGACCGCCCGCAGCCGCTCGTCGGCGTCGCCGGGCAGGCGTCGGACCAGGCGGTGCATCGGCCGCACGACCGGTCCGCGCAGGGACCCGTCCGCGCCGCCGACGCCCACCACGTACGCCAGGATGCGGTCGCTGCCGGCGCTGGGACGCGCCGCGTGGTGCTCCAGCGCGGTCGAGTAGCGGTGGTGGCCGTCGGCCATCACGACCTGGACACCCTCGAACGTGGCGGTGACCGCGCCCACCGCGGCGCTGGCCGCGACCACCCACAGGCGGTGCTCCACCTGGTCCTCGGCGTCGGTGAACGCCGCCGCCGGCGGTCCTCGGCTCACCTCACGGAAGAGATCCACCACCGCCGCCGGCTCACCGCGGGCCAGAACGTACACCGGAGAGGTGTTGACGGGCAGCGCGGTGAGCAGGCGCAGCCGGTCCTCGACCGGCCCGCGGAACACGCGCTCGTGCGGCAGCACCTCGCCCGCCGTCCACGGCACCAGGCGCAGCGCGGCGAGCACGCCCCGCTGGGTCCCGGACCGACCGGCGTGACGGTAACGCTGCTCGTAGAGGTACAGCGCGGGCTCCGGGTCGCGGCGCAGCACCCCCTCGGCGGTCCAGGCCGCATAGGTGACCGCCGCGCGGGCGTAGCGGTCATCGCCCCGCGGGTCGCCCGGACGTGGCTCGGCACGCTCGAGGCGGACCACGTTGTGGGGGCTCCTGGCGTGCAGTCGCCGCGACAACGCAGGATCGATCGCGTCGTAGGGAGGTGCGGTCAGCGCTGCGAGCCCCGCCGCGTCGGCGTAGCGCACCCCGCGGAAGGGGCCGAAATGGACCACGGACTGCCTCCACGCGGCTGACGGCCTCGAGGCTACGGTGCGCTCGTGTCCATCCTCGACCGCTACGCCGGCCTCGTCATCGATCTCGACGGGGTGATCTTCCGTGTGGACGAGCCCATCCCGGAGGCCGTCGCGCTGCTGCGGCGTCTGCGACGTGCCCGCCCCCCGACCGTGTTCGTCACCAACAACGCCGCCCGCACGCTCGACGAGTGGCGCGCGCTGTTGGCACGAGCACGGATCGAGGTGGACGAGAGCGCAGTGCTGTCCAGCGCCATGGCAGTGGCTTGGATGCTCGGCGAGGACGCCTCCCAGGCCGTCCTCACGATCGGCGAGGCCGGACTGGCACAGGCGCTGCAGGTGGCCGGCGTCGCCCAGACCGACGATCCTGACCGGGCCGGAACGGTCGTGGTCGGATGGGACCGTCAGCTGACCTGGGACAAGCTGCGGCGGGCGACCCTGGCCATCCACCGCGGTGCCCGGTTCATCGGCACCAACGCCGACCTGCTCTACCCGGCTCCCGAGGGCCTGTGGCCCGGCAACGGCGCGGCGCTGGCGTACCTGCGCGCCGCGACCGGCGTGGCCCCCGAGGTGGTCGGCAAGCCACAGACGCCGCTGTTCGAGCTCGCCGCGGAACGGCTCGAGGTGGGGGACGGCCGCATCCTCGTGGTTGGCGACCAGGTGGCCACCGACATCGTCGGGGCTCACCGGATGGGCTGGGACTCCGCGCTGGTGCTCAGCGGCGTGTCGTCGTGGTCGACGTTGATCGGCGCCCCGGCCACCCCCACCTGGGTCATCCGTCACCTGGCCCAGCTGGACGATCC
>DASZZX010000393.1:0-16119 GCA_036260415.1 Nitriliruptorales bacterium | reverse complement strand
CCTCGGCCGCGACCGTGCGCGGGCAGCGAGCCGCGCAGCCTACGCAAGCGCACCCCGCGGGCGCCCCTCTCGTCCGCGGCGCATCCACCGCGGCGCATCGAAGTGGGATCTCGGTCGTTGGGCGCGGTGTCGAGCGCGCGCTCGACCCGCTGACGCGGTCGACGCAACGGTCAGGAGGCGGCCACGTTGTGCGGACCGAGGCGGGCTGGGATCGCGGCGCTGGTGGGCTGCGTGGCTCTCTCGCTCGCCGTTGCGCGCCCCGCCGTCGCGGCCGGCGACCCGTCCGCGGAGACCCGACTGGTGGCCGCGGCCAACCACGCCCGCGCCGCCGCCGGCCTGCCGAGCCTGGCCGTCCGCACCGACCTGACACAGGTGGCTCGCGGTCACAGCGCGCGGATGGCGGATCAGGGGCGCCTGGCACACAACGCTCAGCTGGGCGCCGAGGTCAGCGGCTGGCAGCGGGTGGGCGAGAACGTGGGTCGCGGACCGAGCACCGAGGCGGTGCACGACGAGTTCATGGCGTCGGCGACCCACCGCGCCGTGATCCTCGACGCGGGCTTCACGGAGATCGGGGTCGGGATCGAGGTGCGCGACGGGCTGCTGTGGGTCAGCCAGGTCTTCCGCCAACCCGAGTCCGCGGCGACGCCCACCGCCGCGGCCCCCTCGACGGCTGATCCCGCCCCTCAGGGGGCGGCCGCCGCGCCACGGCCCGCGCCGGCCGCTCGCCAGGAGGCGGCCGCTCCACGCACCGCACAAGCTCCCACCAGCCCGGCCGCGCCCCGACCTGCGGTCGCCCCCACGGTCGCACCGGCCGCCGCTGTCAGCGCCCCTACCCCGCCGTCCACCTGGGTCCGGCCGTGCGTCCGCAGCGTGCTCGCCGTGCCGTGCACGGGCGCCACGGGCGACTACGCCCCGGCGTGGCCGGTCACGGTGGCCCGGACGCGGCCACCGACCGTCCGGCCGGGTGCCCGCGGCGGGTGAGAGATGGCCGGTCGGCTGGAGCGGCCTGCAGGTACGCTGCGCCGCATGGCGCCGACCCCCCTCCTGGCCTCGACCGGGCCGCTGTTCGCCCGCCCGCTCGACTGGGCCATGGGTGTGATCGCCGAGGCGGGCTACGACGGGGTCGAGCTGATGGTCACCCAGGACCCGGCCACGCAGGACCCCGAGCGAGTGCTGGCCGCAGCCGACCGTGAGGGTGTGACCGTCCCGATCGTGCATGGGCCCTTCCTGCTGCTCACCCGGCGGGTGTTCGGGACCGACCTCACCGCCAAGGCCCGCCGCTCCTTGGAGCTCGCGTCGGGCCTCGCCGCACAGCTCATGATCGTCCACCCGCCGTTCCGGTGGCAGACCGTCTTCCACCGGTGGCTGCTGGAGGAGGCCGACGCGGAGGCCGCCGAGCTGGGTACGCAGGTGGGCGTGGAGAACCTCTTCCCGGTGCCCGTCCTGGGACGACCGGTGCGGTTCCACCGTTACACGGAGCCCCAGCACCTGAACCAGTTCCGCCACCTGGTGCTGGACACGAGCCACTTCGGCGTGACCGAGGTGGACATCCTGGAGGCCTGGCAGCGTCTGGGTGGCGCGGCGGCCCACCTCCACGTGTCCGACAACCGCGGCAACGGCCGCGACAGCCACGCGGCTCTCGGGCACGGGATCCTGCCGCTCGCGGCCTTCCTGGGCGCGGTGGCCAGCTCGGGGTACCGCGGAGCGATCACGCTGGAGCTGGACTGCCGCCGCTACCTCGACGACCGTGCGGCCCTGGTCGGCTACCTCCGTCACGAGCGTGCCAAGTGCCGCGAGCTGCTCGCGGGCGCCCCCGCCGAGGACGTCCTGGGGCGTCCCGACCGGCCACCGTCCACGGCGCCGGCCGTCGGACTCGAGCAGGACGCGCCGATCCCGCTGGACGTCTGACCGGCACACCACCAGGAGCGCGGCGTCACCCGCCGTCGAACGGGCCACCGGGAGTCACGAAACGGACGTCCGGCCCGAACCGGGCGCTCGACCGGATGAGGACCGACCGCCGGCCCCTCGAACCCTGGGAACTAGCCTCTTCGGACGGTCGGAAACGGTCCTTCGGAAGGGCCACGCGAGCGTCACCCCGAGGTTACCCTCTGTGATGTGAGTTGACCGACGTCCGCCGCGAGGAGGCACGGTGCGGACGGGGACCGCCATCGCGCTCACGGTGCTGCTGGTCGTGATCGTGGCTGCCACCACGATCCAGTTGCTCCGCAGCGGCTGAGGCGACCCCGCGCCGCCGCCACCCGACGAACCGCGGGAGCACGTGAACCCCATCCAGACGCTCGACCCCGAGGTCGTCGACCTCGTGACCCGTGCGCAGCAGGGTGACGGTCAGGCGTTCGCCAGCCTGTACGACCTGTACGTCGACCAGGTCTACGGTTTCGTGTTCCACAAGGTCGGGGACCGCGATCTGGCGGAGGACCTCACCTCGGACGTGTTCCTGCGAGCGTTGCGCGCGCTGCCGCGCTTCCGCTGGCAGGGTGTCGACATCGGCGCGTGGTTCATCACGATCGCACGCAACCGCGTGACCGACCACTTCAAGTCGGCGCGGGCACGGCTGGTCCGCCCGGTCGAAGAGATCCGCGACGAGCCCGACGAGGACGCCACCGACGACCCCGAGTCGCTCGCGCTCGCCGCCGACCTGGCCGACGCCCTCGGCAAGGCCATGGAGCTGCTGAAGGAGGAGCATCGCGAGGTGCTGTTCCTGCGCTTCACCCAGACCCGGTCGGTGGCCGAAACAGCTGAGTGCATGGACCGTTCGGAGGGGGCGATCAAGGCGCTGCAGTACCGGGCGTTGCGGGCGCTGGCGCAGATCGTGCGCGACCATCCGGCCTTCGCCGAGGAGCGCGGACGGTGACAGACCCGGGACGTAACCACCAGCCGACGGTCTCGTTGACACAGGTGTCAGGGAGGGACGGGGGAGTGAGCCGCAGCGAGCTGGAGGCGATCGAGGAGCTCGTGGTGGTCCTCGATGGCGGCGACGCCGGCTGGGCGTCGGAACTTGATCGGCTGGCGTACTTGGCGGGGGCACTGCGCGAGGTCCCCGTCGCCCGACCGCGTCCCGAGTTCACCCGATCGCTGCGCGCCACCCTGGTCCGCGAGGCCGCCGAGATGCTGCCGGCGACGCCCACGCCGGCACCCAGCGTGGGCGAACGGCTGGCGCGCTGGCGGCGCTCCGCCAGCCTCGCGCTTGCGTCGGCCCTGTCAGCGTCGACGATCGGCACAGCAGGGATGGTGGCCGCGGCTGAGCGCTCGCAGCCGGGGGATGCCCTGTACGGCGCCAAGCGCGCCGGCGAACAGCTGCGCCTCTCGCTGGCGAGCGGCGCGATCGAGACGGGCCGCCTCCACCTGGCGATCGCGCAGCGGCGCCTCGACGAGGTCGTCGCCGGGGCCCGCACGCTGGCTCCCACGACCCTGGTGGACCTCCTGGACGCCATGGACGAGGCCAGCCGTCGGGGCGCCATCGACCTGCTGAGCGTGTACGACGACACCGGTGACAGCACCGTCCTGCACGAGCTGGGACGCTTCGTCCAGCAGCAGCGCGCCACGCTGGCCGACATCGTCGACGAGCTGCCGGTGGAGGTGGTGCCCTTCGCGCAGGACTCGCTGGAGGTCGTGCGGCGCATCGAAGTGCAGGCGACCGCCTTGGCGCTGGCCGGCTGCGTGCCCTGCGACGACGGTCCGTTCGTGATCCTCGAGCCGGACGTGGGCCCGGCGATGCAGACGCGCCCCTGCTGCGTGCCCACCCAACCGGTGGGTGACGCGCTGCCGAACGACGCAGCCAGCGCAGCGCCCGACACGGAGGAGACGGCCACCGGCCCGTCCTCGGCGCGCCCCCACACGACCACTGCCCCGTCCGGGTCGCCCGAGTCGCCCACCGAACCGCCCGAGCAGGTGAACGTGCCTTTGACCGACCTCCCGGTCACAAACGAGGGTCTGCCGATCGAGCCGCCACACCTCGAGCCGTCGCCGCCGGTGCCCTCGTCACCGGTGACGACACCGGCCGGATCGGTCGTCGCCCCGATCACCGAGCCGCTCACGGCGCCGCTCAGCTCGGCCATCATCGAGCCGATCGAGTCGGCCGCCGACCTGCTCCTCGGCGAGTCGCCGTAAGGGAGCGCCGACGCCGTCCCCCGGCCCCGCTCGGGCACCATTCGAGGATCCTGATCGGCGCGCCACGGGCGCTCCCGACGCGTCACGAGCGGCGGCCTGCGTGGCCGCCCGACATGGTGGGGTCTCCCACCGGACGCCCCGGCCCCGCCTCCGCCAGTCCGTCGCTGCAGGTGCTCGGCGCACCACGTTCGGTCGCGTGCGCGGGGCGCGCGGCGAGGCGCCCGCCAACCGCCACCGCGTTCGCTGATCGTGCTGTCGACATCACGCTCGGTTGCGTGCGCGAGGCGCGCGACGACAATCCGTGCGTCACGTGACAACAGAGCGTTCGTTGTGATTGGATGCCTGGCCGGTGAGCCACGGTCCATCCGGACGCGTACGGCTGGCCAGGGTCTGGGTCCGTGCCCGCAGGGGCTGGCGCACGTGCGCAAGGAGATGACGGATGAGAAGGAACTCGTGGCGGCGCGCCGCCACCACCCTGGTCGCCGCCACGTCGGCGATCGCGATGAGCGCGCCGGGAGCCGGGGCGGTGGGCGCGGGACCTGCCGTGTTCTCCGGTTCGGCGGAGGCGCTGACACTCGATCTGACGGTCGGCACCCCGGCTGGACTGCTGGACGCGGTGACCGGCGGAGGTGCGCTCAACCAGCGGATCTCCTCGACCGTCTCGGTGCTCGACTCGGCGGGCACCGTGGACGCGGTCGCGAAGCTGCTGTCCGGCCTGCTCAACGAGTCGCTGGCGTCCGGTGGCGAGACCACGGGCCGCAAGGCGATCGTTGAGCAGAACCTGGCCGGCGTCGTCGACGTCGGTGCCGGCACCATGGAGTACACGGCCGACGCCGTCGGCAAGCTGTCACGCTCCTTCTCGGAGTTGGCGCACCTCAAGGTCAGCCTTGCACCGCTGTTCCAGGACGGCTCGCCGGTGCCCGCCGAGGTCCGTGACACCCTGCAGGACGCGGTCCAGACCGCGACCGGCACCGTCAACGACCTCGTGGGCGACCTCAACGGCGCGTTGACGACGGTCGAGCAGACGGTCAACGACTCCCTGGAGGGCGTCGAGGGCGCCACCGGTGTGGACGTCCCCAGCGTCCTACCCGACCAGCTGCCCGAGCTGCCCGACATCACGCAGGTGAGCCTCATCGACATCAAGAAGCTGTGGAGCGAGTCGACGGTCACCACCGACGCCGACGCGGTGGTGTCCAACGCCGACGCCGGCCTGCTGGAGGCCAGCCTGCTGGGCGGCCTAGTGAAGGTCCCCGCCTTCCAGTACAGCTCGATCGCCCGCACCAACGGCAAGCCGGGCGGCGCATCCGCCGACACGGTCACCAAGGTCATCGCGGTGCAACTCGCCGACGACACGATCGTGGGCGTCGAGGGCCAGACGCTGACCGTGGGCGACTTCACGCTGGACCTCAACGACCCGCAGCTCGCCGGCATCGACGCCAACGCGCTGCTCGGCCCGGTGGAGTCGCTGCTCGGCCAGATCCTCGACACCGCCGGCCTGTCCGTGGCGCAGGGCGAGGGCACCACGTTCGTGGCCCCCGACGGCTCGCTGGCCAAGGCGGCGACCTCGGCGTTCTCCCTCGGCCTGCGGCCGCTGAACGCGGCCAGCGCGGTCAGCCCACAGCTCGCGGGCCTGTTGGACGTGCGGCTGGACCTGCTGCCCACCGCGGCTGAGGTCAAGGCCGCCGGCGCCCCCGTGGAGGCGGCATCGCCGCCGCCGGCGGCACCGGCCCCGCCCGCCCCAGTGCCGGCCGTCTCGGCGGACACGAATCTGCCGCGGACCGGTGGTGGTGCCATCGCGATCGTGGCTGGGCTCATGGCCATGGCCGGAGCGGTGGGACTGCGCCGGCGGCTGTGACCCACGACCGCACACCGACCGGAGGGCGGGCCGCACGGCCCGCCCTCCTCGCATGCACCGGCCCGCCAACCCCCACTCGCCGGCTCCGCATCCCGCCCTGGCCGGCGGCGGACCTCAGAGGAACATCGAGCGACGCCCCATCAGGTTGCGGTACAGCATCTGCTGGATCGTGTCGCGGACCCGGTCGGTGAGGTCGAACACCGCCATGGGGTCGTCGGCGGCGTCGGGGCCGTACTCGCCGGTGTCGATCGGCTCGCCGTACTCGACGATCCACTTGGACGGCAGTGGGATCAGGCCCAACGGACCGAGCCACGGGAACGTGAACGTCAGCGGGAAGTAGGGCACCCCGAACAACCGTGCCAGCGTGCGGAAGTCGTACAGCAGCGGGTAGATCTCCTCGCTGCCGACGATCGCGGTCGGCACGATCGGAGTGCCCGCCCGTAGAGCCACCTCCACGAAGCCGCCCCGCCCGAACCGCTGGAGCTTGTACCGGTCGCGGTAGAGCTTGCCGATCCCCTTGAACCCCTCCGGCCAGACCCCGACCAGTTCCCCCGACCGCAGCAGACGCAGGGCGTCCTCGTTGCACGCCATCGTGCTACCCATCTTGCGGCCCAGTTCTCCCACGAAGGGCAGCCGCCAGACCAGGTCGGCACCGAGCAGGCGCAGGTGCCGGCCGACCTCGTCGTACAGGCCGAGCTTCACCATGAGGGCGTCCGCCGGCAGGGTGCCGGCATGGTTGGCGACGACCAGCGCCCCGCCGTCGGGCACACGCTCGTGTCCGACGCCGCGGACCCGCCAGTACCGGCGGTACATCGGACGTAGCAGCGGCAGGAGCACCCGCTCGGTCAGCTCGCGGTCGAACCCGAAATCATCGACCGGGTACCGGCCGGTGAGGCGCCGACGCAGGAACGCGACGACCGCCTCGACGTGTTCTGCCCACTCGTCGCCGAGCACCTCCCGCAGACCCTCGAGGAGGTCGATCCCGCCGTCGCCCCGACGCGCTTCCATCGGGACCTCGAAGCTGTCGCTGCTGGCGACGGCATGCACGCGACACAGACCGTCCTGCACGGCGTAGTTGCGGCAGGGCCGGCCGGCGGCCGTCGTGGCCCCGCACCGGGGGCGGGCGCCCTGCTCCTCGCGCGCCGCAGCACGGACCGCCCGCTCCTCGGCGATCGAGTAGATGCGCGCGTCCTGCCCTTCCGTCACGTGGACACCTCCGGAACCGCCCCGCGTGGCGTGCGACCGCCCCTTCCGGGTCCCTGCTGCGCAGCTCCGCTGACCGGTCTCACCGGTCCTCCCCGCGTCGCTCCGACCCGCTGGCCCGGGCCGCGGTGAAACGCTCCTGCCCCTTGCGCTGGATGAAGTCGTAGAGGTCGCGGTCCCACTCGACCCGCGGCTCGGTCGGCGCCAGCCCCCGGATGCGTCGGCGTGCCACGTGGTCCTCCAGAGCCTCCCGGGTCGAGTAACGCGGCTGGTAGCCGAACACGTCGCGCAGCTTGGTGATGTCACCGACCCGCCCGAACTGCAGGAACCCCAGCTGCTCGGTGGAGTAGTCCAGCCGCCCGGTCCGTCGCACCAGCCCGCCGGCCAGGTTCACGAACGGCAGCGCGACCGGAGCGGGGATGCGTCCCGCCTTCCGGATCGCCTGGGACAGGTAGAGGATGCCGGGTCCGGCCACGTTGAAGATGCCGGGATGGTCGCGCAGCGCCGCCGCCTCCAGGACGGCGACGGCATCGTCGCTGTGGCAGAACTGCAGCCGCGGGTCGAACCCGAGCACGGTCGGGCAGACGGGCAGGGAGAAGTAGCGCGTGAACAGCGAGTCGATGGACCCGCCGATGAAGTTGCTGAAGCGTAGGATCGTGACGGTGACGTCCTTGCGGCGGCGGCCGAGGCTGCGGGCGTAGCCCTCGATCTCTGTCACGTCCTTGGCGAAGCCGCCTTTGGGTGGGACGCGCGGTGTGGCGTCCTCGGTGAAGAGGGCGGGGTCGGTGTGGTCGCTGCCGTAGGCCGCGGTCGAGGACTTGACCACGAGCGTGCGCAGGCTGGGGGCCTTCTGACAGGCGGCCAGCAGCTGCATCGTCCCGATGACGTTCTGCTCCTTCATGCGCGCCCGGCCGCCAGCCGACGATGGCGTGGCGGTGACCGCGGCATGCACGACCGTGTCGACCTCGGTGGCGGTCATCACCCGTGTCACCAGGGGGTTGCGGATGTCGGCGCGGACGAACTCGGTGCGGCGCAGGTCGTGTGACGGCTCGCGCACGTCCACGCCGACCAGGTACTCGACGTCGTCGTGCTGCTCGAGCGCACGCGCGAGGAGCCCGGCCAACTGGCCGGAGATCCCGGTGATGAGCACACGCCTGCCCACGTCGCCTCCCTTGCCGCCTCCACGTGGGAGGACGTGTGAGTGTCGCACCTCCCCGGGGAGGACGCGAGCGCCGGCCGGCGGTCATGAGGTCAGCAACCTCGCTGCCCGGCCGACCGGCCGGGGGGCGCGACCGCTGGCGGGGCAGCGTCGCTCGTGCTGGCGCCGCTCGAGGGGTGGCGCGGCTCGCTAGCGCTGGCGCTGCTGGAGCGGCCCGGTCCCCGACGGTACTGGACGAACGGTGGCCAGTGCGCCACGGTCGGCGCCGAGCACCTCCGCCGCCGACCCCCGGTTCACCGCCAGAGCGAGCGCGCCGTCGCTGTCCACGTGAAGGAGGAGCGTCCCCGACTCCCCCTCGGCGAAGGTGTGCACGTAGCGCGCGTGGCGGACGGTGCCCCCGACGGTCACGCTCACCCGGGCACCGGGTCCTGCCCCCAGCGCGGCGAGGTCCGCGGGGGCGGCGCCCAGCTGCACGTTGCCGAAGCGGTCGACCACGACCACCTCGGCGGTGAGCGCCCCCTCGGCGACCCTGGCCGGGGCATGCAGCGGGGTGCGGACCAGGTCGGTGACCGTCGGGCCCAGCTCGGCCGGATCCACTCCGGACGCGAGCGCGCCGGCGGCGGGCGCGAAGACGTCACGTCCGTGGAAGGTCGCCGACGCCGGCTGCAGGCGGAAGCGCTCATCGGCGAGCTCCCACGCCCCCACCACGCCACCGAGCGCCTCCGCCGTGGGAGGCAGCAGCCCGTTGTCCGGGCCGACCAGGACGTCACCACGTGCGGCGGCGATCGCCAGCCCGCGACGGTCGGTGCCCACGCCAGGGTCGACCACCGCCAGATGCACCGCGACCGGCGCGTAGCGTGCCGCGCGCGACAGCAGCAGCGCTCCCAGACGGACGTCCCCCGGGGCGACGTCGTGGGTCAGGTCGATGACCCGTGCGTGGGGGGCGGTGCGGGCCAGCACCACGTGGCACACGCCGACGAAGGTGTCGCTACGGCCGAAGTCGGTCAGCAGGACGATCGTCGCGTACGTGGCGGGCGGCCCCGGGTGTGACACGGGTCAGCTCTCCGCCAAGGACTCCGGTTCCACGACCTGTGCCGCCAGGTACTGCTCGAGGTCGGCTCGACGGACACGGTAGTTGCGCCCGACCCGGACCGCCGGGATCTCGCCGGTGCGTATCAGGCGGTAGACGGTCATGGTGGAGACGCGCAGCATGTCCGCCACCTCGGCGACCGTCAGGAGCTCATCCATCCGAACGCAGTGTAAGCGTTCGGGCAACGCTCGGTCCTCGGATGTGCGGCCGGTCCTCAGCCGCTGCCGCCGCGGGCGCCGTGGCGCGCGAGCACGTGCTGCTTGAGGTGCTCGACCGCCTCCTCCGCCGCGCGTGACGTCTGGGAGCGTGTGCCCGACGGGACACCGGCGTCACCGTCGCTGAAGGTCCTGGGAGGGCTCTCCCCGACGCGTTCACGGGCGAGCTCGCGCCAGCTCTCGGGTGTCTCCTCCGGCAGCTCGGCGCCGGCCAGCTCCGCGAACCAGATGCTCCAGGCGCGTGGCACCACCTCCACCAGCTTGTAGCCGCCGCCGCCGAGCGCGACCCAGCGGCCACCTGCCGCCTCGTGGGCGAGCCGGTGGACGCGGCGGGCGATCTCCGCGTAGTCGTCGACCGTGAGCGCCAGGTGGGCGAGGGGGTCGCGCACGTGGGTGTCGCAGCCGAGCTGGGTGACCAGCACGTCGGGACGGAAGGCGTCGACGAGCGGTGGCACCACCTCGTCGAACGCCGACAGCCACACGTCGCCGGTCGTCCGCGGGTCGAACGTGAGGTTCGCAGCCGATCCCTCCGCCCCGTCGCCACCGATGTCGCTGGGGAAGCCCGTCCCGGGGAACAGGTACCGCCCGGACTCGTGCAGCGAGATGGTGACCACGCGCGGGTCGTCCCAGAACATGCGCTCGACGCCGTCCCCGTGGTGAACGTCCACGTCGAGGTAGGCGATGCGCTCGGCACCGTTGTGCAGCAGCCAGTCGATCGCGACCGCCGGGTCGTTGTAGATGCAGAAGCCGGACGCACGGCGAGGCATCGCGTGGTGGAGTCCACCGGCCGGGTTGAACGCGTGGTCGGCCTCACCTTCCCACACCAGCCGCGCGGCCTGCTTGGACGCGGCGCAGACCTGCATCGACGCCTCGTGCATGCCCGGGAAGGTCGGGTTGTCACCCGGTCCCAGCCCGTACTCCCACGCGCTCGACGAGTTGGAGGCGCTGATCCGCTGGACGGCCTCCACGTAGTCGCGCTCGTGGACCCGCAGCAGCTCGTCCTCGCCGAACTCTGACGACGGGACCTCCTCCGCACGCTCACCGTCGCAGATGCCCAGCGCCCGGATGAGCTCGACGGTGAGTTCCACGCGCACCGGCTGCAACGGGTGCTGAGGACCGAAGTCGTACTCGATGGGCCCGTCCCACACGAGCGCGACCCTGCCGGCCGCCTCTGGCCCCTCGCCTGCCATCCCTCGCTCCAGGTCGGCTGCGGCGAGCGTAATCGAGGTCACTCGTGGCGCAGCGCGGCGACCGGGTCCAGGCGACCCGCCCGCCACGCGGGCCACACCCCGAACAGCACGCCGACCGCCACGGACACGGTGACGGCAAGGGTGACCGACCACCCGGTCACCACGGCCGGAAGCGGCGAGAAGCGGTCGGCCATGACGGCGAGCGCGGTCCCACTGAGGATGCCGACGAACCCGCCCGCTCCCGTCAGCACGACTGCTTCGAGCAGGAACTGCAGCGTGATGTCCCGGGTGCGTGCCCCCAGGGCCTTGCGCAGCCCGATCTCGCGGGTCCGCTCCGACACCGACACCAGCATGATGTTGCTGACGCCCACGCCACCGACCAGCAGCGAGATGCCGGCGATCGCGGCCAGCACGAGGGTGAGCAGCTGCAGGACTCGTCCCGCCACACCGATCAGATCCTGCTGCGTCAGGATGCTGAACTCGTCCGCGCGGAACCGTCGTGACAGGACCGTCCGTACCCGCGACGCGTCCTGCTCGATGCTGTCGGTGGTACGAGCCCGCACGAAGATCGCGTCGACACGGCTGTCGCGGAACAGCCGCTGTGCGGCGGTGATGGGGACCAACACCTGCGCGTCGCGGTCGGGGCCGAAGCTGGCGCCCACCCGCTCGAGCACGCCGGTGACCCGGAACCGCAGCCCCGCGATCGTCAGGGTCGCCCCCATCGGGTCGCGTCCCGGGAAGAGCTCGTCGGCGACCGACGCCCCTAGGACCGCCACGCGACGTCCGGTCGCGACGTCCGACGCCGAGAAGTGGTCGCCGCGTTCCACGCGTCGGGTCACCACATTGGGGAAGGTCCGCGTCACCCCCAGGACGCTGACGAACGCCGATGCGTTGCGGGCGCGCACGACCTCGCCGGACACCAGGTCCGCCGCCACCCGCCCCGGGTCGCCCAGCTCACGTCCCACCTCCTCCACGTCCCGCAAGGTGAAGCGCGAGCGTGTCGGAGCCTGCCCGAGATCCGCCTGCCCCGGGAAGACCAGCAGCAGGTTGGAGCCCAGGTCTTCGATGGTGGCCGTGATCTCCTCGCGGGCCCCCTGCCCGATAGCAACCAGCAGGATGACGGCGAGCACGCCGATGACGACCCCGAGCGTGGTCAGGCCCGAACGCAACCGGTTGGCGCGGATCGCCTCCAGCGCGACGCGCGCGGCCTCGCCGAGCTTCACGGGGCCTCCTCGACACGTCCGTCCACCACCTGGATGCGGCGGTCGGCCCGCGCCGCGATGCGCGCCTCGTGCGTGACCACGACCAGGGTCGTGCCGCGTTCCTCGTGCAGTGCGCGCAGCATGCCCATGACCTCGTCCCCGGTGGTGGTGTCGAGGTTGCCGGTGGGCTCGTCGGCGAGGATCAGCTGGGGGTCGCCCACGATGGCGCGGGCCATAGCGACCCGCTGCTGCTGGCCGCCCGACAACTGGTTGGGCCGGTGCGTGGTGCGGTCGGCCAGACCCACCGCCGCGAGGGCCCCCGCAGCACGCTCCAGCCGCTCGCGGCGCGGAACGCCCCGGTACACCAGCGGCAGCGCCACGTTGCCCAGCGCCGTGAGCCGGGGCAGCAGGTGGAACGACTGGAAGACGAACCCCACGCGCTGGTTGCGCAGGGCGGCGAGTTCGCCGTCGCCGAGATCGTCCAGGTCGCGGCCGTCGAAGCGCACCACCCCGGTGGTGGGCCGGTCGAGCGCGCCCAGCAGGTGCAGCAGCGTGGACTTGCCGCTGCCGGAGGGCCCAGCGATCGCCACGTACTCACCGCGGCGGATGGTGAAGGACACGCCGCGCAGCGCGTGCACCTCGACCCCGTCCAGCGGGTAGCTGCGCCAGACGTCGAGGGCCTCGACCACCGCGGTCACGGCAGGCGGTCCCCGTCCTCGAGCTGCTCCGAGCCCGACAGGACGACCACATCGCCGGGTGCCAGGTCGCCCTCGACCGCCGCGGTGTCCTCCCCCAGCGCCGCCACCTCGACCGCCACCTCACGCACCCGTCCGCCGTCGCCTTCGTCCTGCACAACCAGGACGACGTCGCGACCGTCACGGCGCAGCAGCGCGGCCGCGGGCACGACGGTGTCAGCGGTGACACGCTCGACCTCGATCTCGACCGATGCGGTCATCCCCACCCGCAGGCGGATCCCGTCGGGGAGGCTGCGGAAGGCGACCGTCACGGGGTAGACGACCCCTCCGCTGTCGCTACGTCGCGGACCGATACCGACGCGGGTCACGTGGCCCTCGAAGCGGTCGTCGGGGTAGGCGTCCACCAGCACGGTGGCCGGCTGGTCGACCTCGACCAGCACGGCGTCCACCTCGTCGACGGTCGCGGCCACATGGAACCCCGAGAGGTCGTAGACGGTGAACAGCGCCTGGCCGGGGACGACGGTGGCGCCCACGTCCACCGGACCGACGGCCGGTCCGCTGCCCAGCAGGCCACCGACGTCCGCTGGCAGATCGCCTGCCACAGGGCCGCGATCGGGTCCGGAGGCGTACTCGAGCACCCCGCCGACCGGCGCGACCAGCATCAGGGCGTCCTCGCGCGCACGTGCCGCCGCCAGCGCGGCCTCCGCCTGCTGGCGCTGGGCCTCGGCGACAGCGCGCTGAGAGGAGGTGGCGCGCCGGGCGGCGCGGGACGCGTCGGCCTCCGCGCGCGCGAGGTCGCGTGCGGTCCGCTCGTAGGCGGCCCGCGTCTCCGTCAGACGCTGGACCAGGTGCTGGCGGACCTGGTCGTCGGTGATGGACGCAGCTTCGTGCTCGAGCGTGTCGAGGATGCCCGGTACGACCGCGTCGACCTGCTGGCGCAACGGGGCCAGCAGTGTCGACAGATCGGGCGCGGGCGACAGGTCCGCCAGCGCCCCGGCCGCGTCCAGGCCGGCGCGTGCCTGCACGAGCGCGAGGTCCGCGCTGTCGGACCGCAGGCGCAGGACCGGGTCACCGGCGGCCACGGTCGCGCCGTCCTGCACGAGTCGCTCCGCGACCTCCCCTGCGGTCGGTGAGGTGACGGTGCGCCGCTGCGACGGCTCCACCGTCGCGGGCGCCGCCACGGTCTGCACCACCGTGGCGGATGTGACGTCGGCCGTGTCGACCGCGACGTCCGGGGACGGGGAGCACGCCGCCAGGAACGCCATCAGACCGACCCCCACGGCCACGCACGCACCGCGCCGACGGTCACCCGCGGGGCGTCCGACGACTCCGGCCGGGCGCCTGCGGCCGGGCCGAGCACCGGGGGCGCGCCCGTCCGGGTCGGGGTTCACGATCCGGCGAGCTCCTCGCTGCGCAGCTTCGCCGCCTCGATCGCGTTGAGGAACGCCGCGCGCACACGGGCCTGTTCGAGCTGGCGGATCGCGGCGATCGTGGTCCCGCCCGGGGAGGTGACCATCTCCCGCAGCTCCACGGGGTGGCGCCCGGTGTCGCGCAGCATCTTCGCCGACCCGGTCATCGTCTGGATGATGAGATCGGTCGCCACGTCGCGCGGTAGACCCAGCAGGATGCCGGCATCGATCATGGCCTCGGCCAGTAGGAAGAAGTAGGCGGGCCCCGAGCCCGACAGGGCGGTCACGCTGTCGAGGTGCTCCTCCGACAGGCGCAGCACCTTGCCGACGTGACCGAGGATCTTCTCTGCGATCTCGAGGTCGGCGTCGGTCGCGTGAGCACCGGCGGACACGACGCTCATCGCCTCGTCGACCTGGACGGGGACGTTGCTCATGACCCGGACCACCGGCACGCCGTCGGCCAGCGCCGCTTCGATCCGGCTCGTGGGGATCCCGGCGATCACGCTGATGACCGTGTGGCCTCGACGGAAGGCGTCGCCCACCTGGCCGAGGAGAGCGCCGACCGACTGTGGCTTGACCGCCAGGACGACGACGTCCGCGGCCTCGATCGCGGACCGGTTGTCGGTGCTGGCGCGGACCCCGTACGTCCGTTGCAGCTCGGCGCAGCGCTCCTCGCGACGGGCCGTGCACAGCACCTGATCCGGTTGGACCCACGCGGACCGCAGCAGCCCCGACAGCAGCGCCTCGCCCATGCGACCCGTGCCGATGATGGCCAGCGTGCCGTCCATCGCCGCCTCTCCCTGTGGTGACGACCACCGTGTTCGGTGGCTGGCAGAGCAGCGCAGTATCGCGCCGCGCACCGCGCGGGGCGAACGGGTGGTGGTCGGTTCGTGGCGGCACGCACGCACGGGTGCGCCTTGCCACTGACACGGCCGCGTCGGGGCCGGCGGGGTCTCACGCCCGCCGTGCCGCCACCGCCCGGAGGAAGAAGGCCAGGTTGGCGGGGCGCTCGGCGATGCGCCGCATGAAGTAGGGGAACCACTCGCCGCCGAACGGGACGTAGATCCGCAGCCGCCAGCCGTCAGCCACCAGCTGGCGCTGCAGTGGCCGGCGCACCCCGTACAGCATCTGGAACTCGAAGCGGTCCGCGCCGATCCCCTCGCGGCGTGCCAGGTCTTCGACGCGACGGATCAGGCGGTGGTCGTGCGTGGCGATGCGCGGGTATGTGCCGCTGCGCAGCAGCCTGGCCGCCAGGCGGGCGAAGGCCACGTCGATGTCCGCGGCCCGCTGGAACGCGACAGCCGGCGGCTCCGCGTAGGCACCCTTGCACAGCCGCAGCGAAGCGCCGGAGGCGGTCAGCTTCGCGACGTCGTCGGGCGTGCGGTTCAGGTAGCTCTGGACGGCGCATCCGACGTTGCCGTGCCCGAGCGACCGCAGGGTGAGGATCAGATCGACGGTCGCCTGGGTGAGGTCGCTGCCCTCCATGTCCACCGTGACGTCCATGCCGTGGGCGGCGGCACGGTCGCAGACCTCGGACAGCAGGTGCCGGCACAGGGTGGGCGCGACGCGCAGGCCGAGCTGGGACGCCTTGACCGAGATCTGCCCGTCCAGCTCAGTGGCGGCGAGGCGGTCGAGCGCACGCAGATAGCCGTCCGCAGCCGCGCGGGCCACCGCCGCTGCGGTGACCGCTTCGCCGAGCTGGTCCAGGCTCACCGCCATGCTGGCGGCGTGCAGACGGTGCGCCGCACGGAGCGCTTCGTCGAGGGTCTCGCCCGCCACGAAGCGCATCGCGACCGCACGCGCGGGGCCGAACTCCTCCGCGATGCGTCGCAGCGGCTCGCTGGCGGAGGCCGCGAGCAGGACGCGTCGCAGCACGGCGCCTCCTTCGGCGGCGCCGAGCACGCTACCGGCGACGACGACCGCGGGGGTCCGCCACGTCACGGAGAGCGGGGAGCCCGGGCGTGTGCCCCGGG
>DASZZX010000392.1:0-2026 GCA_036260415.1 Nitriliruptorales bacterium | reverse complement strand
ACCTGCGGCTCATTCCTCGACTAGTGAGAGCATTGATCACAACCACACCAGAGGAGACACCATGAATCTTCCGCAAAAGGAGCCGGTGGCTGAGCAGCCGTACCTTGCCGATGATGTGACGTCAACACCGTGGGCGGAGGCGCACGGGCGCCTCGCGGAGGCGGATTCGTACTGGCTGGCAACGGTGCGGCCGGACAGCCGGCCGCATCTCGTGCCGGTGTTGGCTGTCTGGGTGGACGGTGCGTTGCACTTCGTCGCAAGCCGAACCTCCCGCAAAGCCAAGAACCTCACGCGCAACTCGCACTGCGTCATCGCGGCGAGAAGGGACGCTCTCGATCTGGTGGTCGAAGGCACAGTCGCGAAGGTGAGCGACGAAGCCAAGCTCCATCGTGTGGCCGAGGTGTACATGTCCAAGTACGGATGGCCGGTAACCGTGCGCGACGGCGCTTTTTACGCCGACGGCGCGCCAACCGCCGGTCCGCCCCCATACGAAGTCTACGAAATAACTCCCACGATGGCCTTCGGCTTGCCCACGGACGAGACGTTCACCGCGACCCGCTGGCGCTTCTAGCGACCACGAGCCCCCACGACGGTCCGGGAGCCTGATGGCAACGGCGCAAGAACAGATGTTCATGGCCCCTGCCGGCCAGCCACTGCCATCAACAATTCTCCAAGGAGCACACATGCCCAGACAGATGACCGAGACAGAGCGCCAGGACTTCCTCGCCGAAACGCACATCGCTGTGCTGAGCGTCGCCAGCGACGATGACCGGCCTCCACTCACCGTGCCGGTCTGGTATGGCTACCGGCCGGGCGGCAACATCTCCTTCTTCACCGGGACGCAGGGCCGTAAGGCCCGCAAGACGAGGCTTATCGAGAAAGCGGGCGTGTTGAGCCTGTCGGTGCAGCGCGAGGAGTTCCCGTACAGGTACGTCACCGTCGAGGGCACCGTCGTCGGGATCGACCGTCCGCCGTCCGCCGAGCAGATGCTCGCCGTCGCCCGCCGGTACCTGCCCGAGGACGCGGCCCGGGGGTTTGTCCAAGCGGAGCTCGAACGCCCCTCAGCCGAGCTCGTGCTGTTCACGGCGCGGCCGGACCGGTGGCTGACCGCCGACTTCGCGGAAGAGGACAAGAGATAGCAAGGAGGGGCTCTGACAACCACTACAAGGAGGAAAGATGATACAAACCGTCAAACTCTACGCCGACGACGCGCGCCATACGGCAGCCACCGGCATCTGGGACGGTTAGACCAGCCGTTCAGGACGGCCCTTCGCTGGCCGTCCACCCTCGCAACCAACGAAAGGAAGGAAGCCGAATGGACTGGAAGCTCGAACTGGTGGCGGTTCCCGTCTCCGACGTGGACCGGGCGAAGGCCTTCTACACCGAGAAGGCCGGCTTCAACGCGGACCACGACCACAGGGTCAGCGAGGAGATCCGCTTCGTCCAGCTGACGCCTCCCGGGTCGGCCTGCTCGATCGCTATCGGGACGGGGATCGTCGATACGCCTCCCGGCTCCGTCCAGGGTCTGCAGCTGGTCGTCTCGGACATCAACGCGGCGCGTGCGGAGCTCCTCGAGCGGGGCGTGGAGGTCAGCGGGGTCGAGGAGTTCCCCTGGGGGTCGTTCGTCTTCTTCAGCGATCCGGACGGCAACGGCTGGTCTGTGCAGCAGCTGCCGGCGCGCGATTAAGGCCGCGAGACGATGGAAGGGTTCCTCTTCGCGCTGACGCTGCTCGGGGCTCTTGGCTGCGGGCTGGTCGGTGGGGTCTTTTTCGCCTTCTCGGCTTTTGTGATGAAGGCCCTTGGCCGCCTCCCGGCGGAGCAGGGTGTCGCCGCCATGCAGGCCATCAACGTGGCGGCGATCACTCCCGCTTTCATGGCGACGCTCTTCGGAACTGCGGTGGCTTGTGGTGCCTTGGCGGTGTGGGCGCTCTTGGCGTGGGACCAACGCTTTTCCCCCTACCTCCTCGTCGGCGGCGCGCTGTACCTCGTCGGAACCATCCTGCTTACGATCGTCTACCACGTGCCG
>DASZZX010000391.1:0-4132 GCA_036260415.1 Nitriliruptorales bacterium | reverse complement strand
GACGACAGCAGCAGACCGCGGGCAGCCGGGCGGGAGGACAGCGGTGCCTCGTCTGCGACCGCACCTTCTGGGCGCAGCCCCTCGTCTGGGTCTACACCGCGGAGGGCGCGCCGCTCCGCTACGCGCACATCCACCACGACGGTGATTTCTCCCCGCCGGAGTTCGGCGCGGTGGTCACCGACCAGTCAGCCCCCTCAACTTCCGAAGCGCCGAGAATCCCCGCACCGCCTACGCTTCGAGCACGACAGTCCCCTCCTGATCCATTTCCGTGGTGAGGACGGCGAAACTTGGACCACGGCGCTGTCGATCGAGTCCGCAGACGGTGGGTGGCTGCCCGGGGGCCACGTCAGGCCGACACCGCTCAAGAGGCGTGCGAGGCGTCTCTACGGTCCACCAAGGTGACGGCGCGGCGCCCCGAAGGAGCGGCCACCTCTCATCTGCGGAGATCGACCGCCAGGCGGGGTCCGGGTCGACGGCGAGGCTGCTCGACATGCCGACGATCTTCTCAGCCTGCGGCCCGGGACGGTTGCCGACCGGACTCGGCGGGCGCCGGTGGGGCCGACTTCACCAGCAAGAACATGCTCGTGAGAAGCCCGACGAGAGCGAGCACGTGGAGCAACAGCCAGGCGGTGAAGCCTGTCGTAGCGCCAGCAGTGGGCTCCCGGCCCGTCGTCCAACCGAACGTGACAGCGACCTCGCCGTAGACGTACTGCAGTCCCTGGATCACCAGCACCGTGCCGGCGCCGACGGTGACCTCCGCCGGCCGCACGCCGGACGCGAAGACACCGATCGCCACGAACCCGGCGAGGCTCAGAAGCGACAACGCGAGCTGGGTCGGCGGCAACTGACGGAACACGAGGTCGACGCCGCTCTGCACGCCGACGCCAGACGCCAACCGCGCACCATCCGTCAGTAGCGTGTTGATCGTGATTGCGACAACAAGCGACGATCCGAGGAACGCCAGTCGGGGCCAGAGGGGTGGATCCGCGAACGGCCACTCCCAGCCGGACCTCGGATCGTTGCGTACCGACACGACGGCGAACCCGCCCGCCGTCGCGAGGACGATGGCCGTCAGTGCTCCCAGTGCTCCAAGGAGCAGCAGGCCCCGGTCAGCAGGCAGGTCGGTGACCGCGACAAGCGTCGCCGGGATCGTGACCGCCGCGAGCGCGCCTATAGAACCCACGATCCCGGCACCCACCCGTGCCCGTCGTTCATCGGCACCAAGGAGCCAGGCTCCCCCGATTGCCACGAGCCCGACCACCACCAGGAACGCGGCCCAGTCGATCAGCAGCGGCTGTGGAAAGCCGGCGTCACCCGCCGCCATGCGGAACAGCCACGAACCGCGGACGACGGCTTCGAGGCCCGCCCCCACAAGGGCCAGGACGCCAGCACGACGCTGGAACGCACCGACATCCACCATCCACCACCAGGCCGCCGATTACTCGGATGAGTATCGCACGTCACGCTGACGCTGGCCCTGCAAAATCCTGCGGCCACCCCCCGGCCGGACCTGGTGGCATCCCCTGTCCTGGTCGGAGGTTGAGTGGTCGACCCAGCTGCAGGTGACAACCTCCAGGGTTGACATGCTCGACGACCGTGTCGAAGAGCGGAGGCGAGCGTGACACGCGCTCTCCAAGGTGGCAGCCGCACACCGGCTCGTACAGGATCACATCGTCGAGCACCAGCGGGTCGAGGTCCGGTCGGACCGACGCACGACCGCAGCGGACGCTGCCGCTCCAACCACCATGGAGCGCTGCTGTGATGTGATCGCTTCACGATCTTCGCGACCCTTGTCGAGTCCCGGGGAGAGATTCGCAACCCGAACAGCAGCTCGACGACCACCAGCGCCGGTAGGCGGCGCAGGCTGACATGCCCCGCCGCGTCGGACAGCCGGGTCGGTCAAACGCCACCCAGTCCTCGTCGAAGATGGGCTCGCGGCGGGGGGCCCGCCGCAGCCGCAGCGGGTGGTTCTTGCAGTAGCGGCCGTCGGGATGGCGGCGCTGGCGGGGACACGCGGCGACCTCGCACAGTGCCAACGCGTCAGCGGCTGGTCTGCGGCAGGCCCAGGAACTGCTCGACGTCTACGCGCAGCGACCGCTGCTGATCGTGGTGGGTGCGGCGCGGGCCCGTGCGCCGACTCGCACATGCGCCGGCAGCCGTCTGCGACAGAGTTCGTCTCGAACCCTTCCTCAGTAACGCCTGCACGAGGAGGGCATCGCTGAACGTCACCGCCAAGCCGCTCGCGAACGCCTACCGGCGTCGGCTCCCTGGAGACTGACCAGCCACCTGCCAGGATCAGCACGCAACGCCGTCACCGGCACAGCACTGACCACCCGGCAGTTCCTCCGACCCTGGCAGGCGCCGTCGTCGTGCTGACGTACACCCTGCTGGCCGGCGCCGGCGCCGCCGCCACCCGCCGTACGTGCTGTAGGCAGATCGCGGCGAGCCACGCCGCCGCGTGTAGCTGACCGTCAGGAACCGGGCAGCGCGTTGGGCGGACCAGTGAGCACTGTGGGGGGACATACTCGAGCAGCTGGAGGCTGCCGTCGAACGTCCGGCTGGCGACCATGTCGAGGGAGACATCGGGATAGCTGTCGTAGATCCGGTCGCGGCCGGTCTTGCCTGTGATCACGGGGAAGAGGCCGCGCGCCGCGTCGGGCGCGACCTGCGCGGCGCGGCCGGTCAGCCGCTGGGATACGTCGGCACGACCACTCGGGGCGGTCCACGAGGCCTGCCTCGAGGAGTGACCGGCAGAGGGTGAGGCGCCAAGCGTGCGCATCGGGTTGGTGCCTGTCGCTTCATCGCCCGTACAGCCTCGACGGCATCGCCGCTGACCAGCCGGGGTGTTGGCCCACGACAACGGGGCCTGCAGCGTCGAGGAGAACACCAGCTTGGGTACGTTGGCGAGCGCGGCGGTAGCGGCGTTCTCGTCGGTTGCCTCCTCCGCCGATGCTTCGGAGTCGGCCGCGAATCCGGACATCAGGCGGTACGTGTTCGCGCCCATCAGGATCGTGTAGTCGCGCTAGGGCTGCTGACCGAGCCAGCCGAGGTACTGGGGGCCCTCGAGCCCCCACCACCCGGGCCAGCCTTCCGCCGCCCCGTAGCCGTCCAGTGAGGTGATGAAGTCCACCAGCAGTTCTTGCACCAGAGTTCCTTCGTTCGATCCGGTCTGTGACCGTGGCCGGGCGTCAGCCCTCCCTCTCATGGGACTGCTCCAGGCGGGGCGCCGGTGTGGCCGAAGCGGTCTTGCTCGACGGTCGTGGAGGTCAGGAGCGATTGTCCGAAGCGGACCGGTAGGTGGCGATGATCACGCCGGTGGTCGTGGTGATCGCGTCAACGAGCTCCATGCGGGTCGCTTGGACACCGTCGTCGAACAGCCGCAGGCCGCTCCCCAGTACGACCGGGTGGATCATGAGCAGCCACTCGTCGACCAGGTGGCGTGTCATCAGCGCGTGGATCAGGCTGCGGCTGCCCATGATTGTGAGCTGGCCGTCCGGCTGGTCGGCCTTCAGCGTGGCGACCGCGTCGGCGGCGTCGCCTTGCAGAAGCGTGGAGTTCGGCCAGCGGAGTGGCTCCTGGAGGGTGGTGGACGCGACGTACTTCTGCTGGCTGTTCAGCATCGAGGCGAACGGATTGTCCGGCTGACTGTTCCAGTACGACAGCACGTCCTCGTAGGTGCGCCGGCCGAACAGCAAAGACCCGCCCTGGGCCATGCGCTCGCCCATGAACTGGCCCATCACCTCGTCGTTGCCCTCCTGGGCCCAGCCGCCATGCGCGAACCCGCCACGCGGGTCCTCGTCCTTGCGGCCCGGACCCTGCATGACGCCGTCCAGGGTCACGTGGTTCATCACGGTGATCGTCATGTCGTCTCCTCAGGGGTACTCATCAACAGTTCAGACGAACGGGCCCCATGGAACCCATCGGTCACGTGCGGATCCTCGGAGCAACCGATCCACCGGCCTCGTCGTCCCGGTGCGGACCGATGTAGCTCGGGCATGAGGTGCCTTGGGCCTGGCACCCATGACCGGTCACCGCCTGGACTCCCCGCGGCCACCTACCGCCTAGGTCGCCGCCGCCCCGGTCCGGCTCGGCGACCCACGGATCATCGCGGGCTCCGGCGTCACGCATCTGC
>DASZZX010000390.1:0-1745 GCA_036260415.1 Nitriliruptorales bacterium | reverse complement strand
ACGACCATGGTCGGGGGGTCCGGGGGGCGAAGCCCCTCCGGGCGGGGTCTGGGGGTTGCGCCCCCAGAAGACACTGACGAACGAGTCCCGGCGAGCGCACTCCGCGAGCAGAGCTCGCCCAACTCGTGAGGGGACCCCGCGCACCCGCCAGAGCCCGTTGACCCTTGCTGCCTTCCGGCCCTGGGGGAGTTCACAGGATGGACGCCGCGCGGGGTCCGGGGGCGAGTGTACGGGAGTGGGGTCGCGGGGGCTGTGGGCGGCCCGGCTATGCTCCGAGGCGGAGGATTCGCCTAGTGGCCTATGGCGCACGCTTGGAAAGCGTGTTGGGTTCACGCCCTCGCGGGTTCGAATCCCGCATCCTCCGCGCCGCTGAGCAGTGAGAACGCCGGGTCGCCTGGATGCGACCCGGCGTTCTTGCATCTCGGCCGTGTGGTGAGCGCCGTGTGGTCAGATCGGCCACCATCGCGGGCCCTTCGCGCCGCCCGGGTCGTAGCCTGCGAATGGGCCGCACCCGCGGCGCCCCCGGACGAGCGACGTCGTACCCGGCACGACAAGACGACGCACCGGAGGTGTGTCGTGGCGTGGCTCGTGCTGTTGGTGTCGGGGGTTCTGGAGACGGTCTGGGTGGCGGCCTTGAGCCGCTCGGAGGGCTTCAGCAGGCTCGTGCCGTCGATCGTGTTCGTGGTGGCGCTCGTGCTGAGCATGGCCGGGCTGGCCTACGCCCTGCGGGAGATCCCGGTGGGCACCGGTTACGCGGTCTGGGTGTGGCTCGGGGCCGTCGTCGCCGGTGTGGTGGGGCTCAAGTTCCTGCATTAGGTCCGGCTAGATCGGGAACAAGGCGTGCAGCGGGTCGTCAGGAGCGGCCCCATGGGGGAATCAGGAGGAACGGTGACCGTCACGGGCATCATCACCGCGATCATCATCGGGGCCATCATCGGATTCCTCGGCCGCCTCGTGGCGCCGGGGAGGCAGGACATCCCGATCTGGCTGACCGTCGTGGTCGGCATCGTTGCCGCGTTCATCGGCACGTGGATCGCCGGACTGTTCGGCGTGGCCGACACCCGCGGCATCGACTGGCTCGAAATCGTCATGCAGGTCGTCGTCGCCGCGATCGGCGTCATCGTCGTGGCCGGGATCTACGGCCGTCGAGCGATTCGACGGTAGCCGGCGCAGCTGCCGGGTCGGGTCCCCTGTGCGCGGTACCTGCGCGCCGGGGACCTGACGTGTGTCCGGTGGCGGAAGGCATGATCGGACGATGCCGACGCCACCCACCTTCGCCGACGTGCAGGCGGCCGCGGAGCGGATCCGCGGGCACGCGCACCGCACGCCGGTGCTGACCTCACGCCGGATCGATGCCGATACCGGCGCTCGGCTGCATTTCAAGTGCGAGAACTTCCAGCGGATGGGCGCGTTCAAGTTCCGGGGCGCGTTCAACGCGCTGTCGCGGTTCGACGCGGATCAGCGCCGGGCCGGGGTCGTGACCTACTCGTCGGGGAACCACGCACAGGCGATCGCGCTCGCCGCGAGCATCCTCGACGTTCCCGCCACCATCGTGATGCCGCACGACGCGCCGGAGAGCAAGGTGGCCGCGACGCTGGGGTACGGCGCGGCCGTCGTCCGCTACGACCGCTACACCGAGGACCGCGAGGAGATCGGGCGGACGCTTGCGGCCGAGAAGGGCGTCACGCTCGTCCCGCCCTACGACCACGCGGATGTCATCGCGGGCCAGGGCACCGCCACCATGG
>DASZZX010000389.1:0-10908 GCA_036260415.1 Nitriliruptorales bacterium | reverse complement strand
GTCAACGCCGAGGCGCACGATCCGGGGAGCGGCCCGTCCAGCGGGGCGCCCGTCACCACGCGAAGCGGTGGACCGCGCTGACCTCGACCTCCGGCTCCGGCAGGCCGTGCTCGCGCAGTGCCATACCGAACTGCGGGTTCGAGGCGAAGTCCTGCAGCTGGGTCTCGCTCTCCCACACGTCCAGGATTCGGATGCCGCTGCTGGCAGGGAGGCAGACGTGGCTGAGGGGCTTCGCGGCGGCCGTCTCGATGATGCGCGGCAGGGCGCGGTCGTAGCGAGCGAGGAGGTCCTCGGTGTCGCCGCGGACGGTGTAGGTGGCCATGATGGTCATCGGTTGCTCCGATCGAGGGGCGCCACCGACGCTACGGAACGCGACCCGTCGGGCCATCGGCAGAGTTGCCCATCTCCGGTTCGAGCAGGCCGTTGGCGATGGCGAAGAGCGTGGCCGACGCACGGGTGCGGGTCCCGATCTTGTCGTAGATGTGTTCGATGTGGTGCGCCACGGTCCGCGCCGAGATGTGCAGCTCCGCCGCGATCGCGCGGCTCGTCGCTCCGCGCGCGACCAGCCGGACGATCTCGACCTCTCGTGTCGTGAGCCCAGCCGGCCAGGAACGTCTGCGTCGCGGCTGGTGTCCGGCCGCGACCAGCACCGCCTCGACCGCTTCCGGGTCCAGGCGTCCGGCTCGCGCCTCCGATCGCAGGACTTCGACAGCCGCGGCGGGCTGGTACGCGGGGCGGTGCACCCGCGGTTCCAGCAGAGCGTGGAGCACGTCCGCCGCTGCCAGGAACCTGGCCGCCGGCGGCTGGAGCGCGGCCGGCGCACCGCGGTGGTACCCGGAGCCGTCCAATCGTTCGTGATGGAGCGCGGCGAGTCCCCCCACGGGGGCCAACACCGAAGACCGGGCGAGGATGCGCTCGGTGTAGTAGGGATGCAAACGGACCCGTTCGCGGCCCGCGGCGTCGAGGCGCCCGGGTCGCTCCCAGACCCCGTTCGGGATGCCGACGCGGCCGAGGTCGTGCACGTACCCCGCCCACTCCAGGGTGGTGGCGTCCGGTCCCGGCAGCCCGGCGTCCCTGGCGGCGGTCGCGGCGAGTCTCGCGACCCCACTGGAGTGGCCGCTCGTGTACGGGGACTTCAGGTCGGCGAAGTCGGCCGCGACCGCCAGCGTACGACCGATGCCCTCGGGCGGGACGACGAGGTGGGGGGCCGGTTCGGCCTCGAGCACCACGTCCCAGGCCGACTCCACCTCGGTCGCTGCGGCGAGTCCCCGCAGGTCGGCGAGCACGCTCGTGACGAGCGAGGGGTCGTAGACACTCCCGGCGCGATCCCTCAGGACCTCTCGGACCGCCTCGTCGCCTCCGAGCCGGCGGACGACCACGGCGTCGCCGGCGACCTGGACGATGCGGGCGGAGAGCGAGATGGCTTCGCCCGCGAGAGCCGCTGGCCAGCCGCGGCCGTCCCAGCGCTCGAAGGTCTCCTGCACGGCCCGTTCGATCCCTGGCCCGAGGGCGAGCCTGGACGCCAAAGTCCGTGCCACCTCGCAGCTTGACTGGAACAACTCGCCGATGGCGTCCGGCCCGGCGGCGATCGCCCCGACGACCGTCACGAGTCGCGCCACCGGGGACCGCCCCGCCCCCGCGTTCCTCACGAGGTCGCTGAGGACCTCGCGCCGGTCGTCCCAGTCGAACGCGGCCGAGCGGTTGTGCGCCGCCACCTCGTCGTCGAACCATCTCGCCAACTCGTGGGCGTGTGAGGTGCAGCCGAGCCACCGCAGGAGAGCCACGTAGTAGCTCCGGGCGACGGTGGCGTCGTCGGCGCCGGACCGTCGGGCCAACTCGATCGCGAACAAGCACGTCCGCAGACCGTGCTCGAGCGGTTGCCCCATGCCGAGGTCGGTGGCGAGCGAGAGCGCCCCGACCACCTCGGCGAGGCGGAGACGTGTGAGCACCAACGGTCCGGACACCCTGCCGACGGTACGTCGCCGGCACGTCCCGCGCCGTCGGTCCGGTCCCGTGTCGGCTCAGCCGATCCGCGACGGGTCTCGGGCCGGCCAATTGGCGGCCACGGCCCTAGAAGGTCCGCCGCGCGGTCGTCGGTCGTGCGACGTCCCGGTGCAGCGCGGTGCGAGCGGCCGCTGTCGTGGGTCGACGCCGTTCACATGGAGCGGGCCGCCCCGCCCCAGCGGCCGGATCGTGGACTCACGTGTCGGTCGCCGCGACCCGCCGCGCCTCCTCGATCGTGCGGGTGTTGACGATCGGCAAGATCACGACCAGCGCCACCAACTGCACGACGCCGGCGATGACGAAGGGGGTGCGCAGCCCGAACTCGCGGGCGAGGACGCCACCGAGGAGCGATCCCAGCGGCATCGATCCCCACCCGAGGAAGCGATAGACGCTGTTCACGCGACCCAACAGGGCGTCCGGGATGATCGTCTGGCGCAGCGACACCGTGATGACGTTCCAGACGACGCTGGCGAACCCGATCACCGCCTGTGCCGCTCCCACCACCAGTACGTCGGGCCACGCCGCCACGACGATCAACGGCGCGCCGAAGCCCACTACCGACCCGATCAGCGCCGGCCCCCGGCCGATGCGGGCGACCACCCGTGCGGCGACCAGGCTGCCCAGGACCGACCCGACCGCGCCGGCGGTGAACAGCAGACCGAGTCCGACCTCGTTGACCCCAACGACGTCGAGCGCGAACAGCGGGAAGATCGCGAACACGACCATGCCCATGCCGTTGGCGAGGCCGAGCATCAGTCCGAGGGTCCGCAGCAGCCGGTGCCGCCACAGCCACGTCAGCCCCACGCGGATGTCGCGGCGCAGCCGCTGGCGCGGTCCCTCCGTGGCTGCGCGGGTGGTGAACGAGCCGGTCACCGCGAAGATCAGGCCTGCCGAGATGGCGAACGTGCCGGCGTCGAGCAAGATCGGCAGCGCCGCGAGGACCGCGAACAGCAGCCCGCCGAGGGGCGGACCGACGAACTGGTTGGTGGCGATCTCGGCGGCGAACAGCCGGCCGTTGGCGGTCTCCAGCTGATCGCGGGGAACCAGCGCGGGCATGATCGCTTGCGACGCGTTGTCGAACAGCGTCTCAGCGATGCCCAGCAGGAACGCCACTGCGTAGAGCAGCCAGATGCTGGCCCAGCCGGTCAGGACCGCCACGCCCAACACGCCCATCAGGGCGAACCGGACCAGGTTCGTGTGCGCCATCAGGCGCCGCCGATCGACCCGATCGGCGATGGCGCCCGACTGCAACGCGAACAGCAGCCAGGGAAGCCGGGCGGCCACCGCCACGCCCGCGAACAGCAACGGGTCGCGCGTCAGCGCAGCGGCCAACAGCGGAAGGGCCGTGGCATCGATCCCGTCGCCGAGGTTCGAGATCGCGCTGGCGGTCCAGAGTTTCCAGTAGTTGGCGCCGAGGCCGGTGGGACGTCCGGTGGTCGCGGTCGACGGTCCACTCACCGTGCCACCTCGGGTCCGATGGTCGCTCCCGAGCAGGCCACGCCGTGGCTCGGCCCCACTCGATCGGGATCGTGCGTCTTCACGGTCATCGGCGCCCGCCAGCATGCACGATCCGGGCCCCATCGCTCGGCCACGCCCGGCCCCACTGGATCGTGCGTCCTCACGGTCATCGGCGCCCGCCAGCACGCACGATCCGGGCCCCATCGCTCGGCCCCGCCCAGCCCCACTGGATCGTGCGTGCTGACGGTCATCGGCGCCCGCCAGCACGCACGATCCGGTCAGGAGGCCGGCACCAGGAACGTCGGACACCAGGACGCCCGGACGCCAAGAGACCCGGGCACCCACGAGGGGCGGGGCTCACAGGCGGGTGTGGGCTAGGGTCGCCGCAGCCCTCTCGCTGTGCCAGGAGGTTTCCGTGGGGCTGAGCGTCGCAGAGAAGATCATCGCCGACCACCTGGTCGATGGCGAGATGCGACCCGGGGCGCCGATCGGGCTTCGCATCGATCAGACCCTCACGCAGGACGCGACCGGCACGCTGGTGATGCTCGAGCTGGAGGCGATGGGCCTCGACCGGGTCAAGACGGAGCTGTCCGCCCAGTACGTCGACCACAACCTCGTCCAGGAGGACCACAAGAACCCCGACGACCACCTGTTCCTCAAGAGCGCCTGCGAGCGCTTCGGCATCTGGTACAGCCGCCCCGGCAACGGCGTCTCCCACCCGGTCCACCAGGAGCGCTTCGGCAAGCCCGGGCGGACCATGTCCGGTTCGGACAGCCACACCCCCGCGGCCGGGGCGATCGGCATGATCGCGATCGGGGCGGGAGGACTCGACGTGGCCCTGGCCATGGCCGGCGAGCCGCTGCGCATCAAGATGCCGCGGATCTGGGGGGTCGAGCTCGTCGGCGAGCTGCCCGACTGGGTGTCCGCCAAGGATGTCATCCTCGAGCTGCTGCGGCGCCACGGCGTCGACGGTGGTGTCGGCAGGATCATCGAGTACCACGGGTCCGGGCTGGCGTCCCTGTCCTGCATGGACCGTCACGTGATCGCGAACATGGGGGCCGAACTCGGGGCCACCACCACCGTGTTCCCGTCGGACGGGGAGGTGCGCCGGTTCCTGCAACGCCAGGGCCGCGAGGACGACTGGAGCGAGCTCGTCGCCGACGATGGCGCGGACTACGACGAGCGTGACCGCATCGACCTGTCCGGGCTGCAACCGCTGATCGCGCTGCCCACGAGCCCTGGCAACGTGGTGCCGGTGCGGGAGGTGGCCGGCCAGCCGATCGCACAGGCCTACGTCGGCTCCTCCGCCAACCCGGGCTACCGCGACTTCGCGGTCGCCGCGGAGATCTGCCGGCGCTCCCGACGCCCGACCGACGTCGGCGTGTCCTTCGACATCAACCCCACATCCCGGCAGATCCTGGCGAACCTCACCCGCGACGGGCACCTGCTGTCGCTGGTGCGTGCCGGCGCCCGCATCCACCAGGCCGGCTGCAACGGCTGCATCGGCATGGGCCAGGCGCCCGCCACCGACGCGATCAGTGTGCGCACGGTGCCGCGCAACTTCCCCGGGCGGTCGGGCACGCGCGAGGACCGGGTGCACCTGTGCAGCCCGGAGACCGCCACCGCGTCAGCGCTCACGGGCGTGATCACCGACCCGCGCGACCTCGAGGACCTGTTCGGCATGGAGTACCCGCGTGTGGTCGAGCCTGACGACCTCATCATCGACACCGACATGCTGGTCGCCCCGCTCCCACCTCAGCGCGCCCGCCAGACCGCGCTGCGCAAGGGGCCGAATATCGCTTCGCTGCCGGACATGGACGAGCTGCCGGACGAGTTGGAGGTTCCGGTGCTGCTCAAGGTTGGCGACGACGTCTCCACCGACGAGATCCTGCCGGCCGGCACGCGGGTGCTCCCCTACCGCTCGAACATCCCTGAGATCAGCCGGTTCGCCTTCGACATGATCGACCCGACCTACCACGATCGCGCGCAGGCCCAGCGCGAGTCGGGCGGGCACGCTGTGGTCGGTGGCAAGAACTACGGGCAGGGCTCCAGCCGCGAGCACGCCGCGCTCGCTCCCCGCTACCTGGGCCTGCGCCTGGTGATCGCCAAGGACTACGCGCGCATCCACTGGCAGAACCTGATCAACTTCGGAGTGCTCCCGTTGACCTTCGCGGACGAGACCGCCTACCAGGACATCGACCAGGGCCACGTGCTGCGTGTCAGCGGCATCCGCGATGCCATCCAGGACGCCAGTGAGCTGCAGGTCGAGAACGCCACCGCGGGCACCACGTTCACCGCGCGTCACCAGCTGTCGGAGCGGCAGGTGGAGGTCATCCTGCGGGGTGGCATCATCCCGTGGATGAAGCAGCGGCTGGGTCCCGGCGCAACCGCCGACATCGCGGTCGACGAGGTGCGGCCCGGTCGGTGAGTTCCACCATCCCCTCACGGAGGTCGCAACGACCGTGCGGAGCACCATCGTCGGCCCTGCAGGCAGCCGTTCGGCCGTCACCGCCGCGGTGGCGTCCGTGCTGGCCCTGATCCCCGCGGTCCCCCACGTCCTGTTCGACGCGGCCAGTGGAGGGTTCACGGCCTTCCGCGTGAGCGACGCCGCCGCCGGCACGCTCGTCGGTCTGGCGCTGAGCCTGCAGCTGCTGGCCGCCTACTCCGGGCTGCGCGGCCGGCGGCCGGGTCACATGGGGGTGCTCGCGCTGTCGCTGGCGTGGGTGGTGGACGCCGTGGTCGGCCACTACGGGGCGTTCATTCCCGGAGGGTTCCGCGCTGGGATGGGCGACCGCGTGGCCGTGTGGGGTGTCCTGTTGCTGCAGGGACTCGCGGCGATGTCGGCGCTGTCGGCGCTGCGCGCCAGCCGTCGCACGTCGTTCAGCGGGACCGGCAGCTACGGCGCCTGATCGGCAGGCTCACCAGCGGCCGCTCCGCCCGCGACCGACAGGCTCACCAGCGGGCCGTCCTGTCCGCGACCGGGAGGTTCACCGTGAAGCGGGTGCCGACGTCCAGCCGGCTGCGCACGGTGAGGGTCCCGCCCATCGCCTCGACGACGGCACGGCTGATGTACAGACCGAGTCCCGTCCCGGGCGTCGCGCGCACGTTCGACCCGCGGTGGAACTTGCCAAACAGGCTCGCCAGGTCCTCCGGTGGGATCCCCCTGCCTTCGTCCACCACGTCGATCAGGACGCGATCGCGGCGGTGGCGCGCGACCACCCGCACGGGCGCGTCCGAGAACTTGATCCCGTTGGACACCAGGTTCGTGAGCACCTGGTCCAGCCGGTCGGGGTCGGCCTGGGCCTTTGGCAGGTCCAGCGCCGCGCCCACGATGATCTCCCGGCTGTGGCCGAACATCTCCACGACCCTGTCGATGGCCGCGACGACGTCCGTGGGGCGCAGGCGCATGATCAGGCTGCGGTCGGCTTCCAGACGTGAGTAGTCCAGGAACTGCTGCACCAGGCCGTGGAGGGTGCGCGACTGCCGCGCCAGCGTGTCGTAGATCGGAATCCGTTCTTCCAGGGGCAGGTCGGGGACGTCGTGCAGGAGGTCCGACAGCCCGCTGATGCTGGCCAGCGGCGTCTGCATGTCGTGCGAGATGCCCGCCAGGAGCTCCTCGCGGAACCGCGCCGTCTGCTGCTGGGCGGCGAGCTCGTACAGGTGCGCCTTCTCGATCGCCACCGACGCGATCTGCGCCAGCTGGACCAGCAGCGCCTCGTCGGTCTCGGTGAACTCGCCCTCGTGACGGTCCGAGAGCTGGATCAACCCGAGGGTGGTGCCGTCCCTGGCGATCAGCGGGGCCGCCAGCAGTCCCCGCAGCGGGGGGTGGTCGGACGCGTCCGGACCCCCGCCACCGAGCTCGGGGTGACGCTCCAGCTCCCGCTGTGTGAGTCGAACCGGCCGGTCGTCGCGGCACACCAGCGCGTACACCCGGGTGGCGATGGGCGGTGCGTCGCACGCCTGCCGGTCGGCGTACTTCTCCGACAGGTGCACGCTAGTGACGCCCTGCTCCCCGTCACCGCCCATCATGAGGCTGGTGACCGACTGATGCGCCCCGATGAGCAGCGCGGCCTGTCGGGTGATCTGGTCGAGGATCTCCTCGGTCGACAGCGCCGAGTTGATCAGCATCGACGCGCGCGTCAGCGCCTGGACCTGCTCGGCGTGTCGCCGCTCGCGCCGGAGGGCACGCTCGCGGTCGGCGACCTCCTGCAGCGCCCGCTCCGCTCGCAGCTGGTCGGTGACGTCCCGCTGGATGGTCGCGTAGCAGGCCAGCTCGCCGGTCCGCTGGTCGTCGATGCGGAACACGGTCATGTCCACGTCGATCGGCTCGCCGGTCACGGCATGCCGCAGCTGTCCCCGACCCTGCCAACTGCCGCGGCGTTGCAGCTCCACGATGGCCTCGTCGCGCAGCCGCCCCCAGCTCCCGGGCGTGTAGAAGTCGCGCACCGGCATCCCGGTCGGGTCACCTCGCACACCCACCAGCCGCGCCCCGGCGGGGTTGAGGAACACCAACCGACCCTCGAGGTCGGCGATGCCCACCAGGTCGTGGCTGTTCTCGACGAGCGCGGCGAGGCGACGCATGTCCCGCTCTGCCCGGAAGCGCTCCGTCACGTCGTGCACGGCGATCACCGCGCCGAGCTTGCGCCCGTCCACGTCGTGCAGGGCCTGCCCGCTCATCAGCACCCGGCGGGGGCGGTCGCTGCCGGGCGGGCGGAGCACGACCTCCTGGTCGCGCACCACCTCACCGTGCAGCGCGCGGTACAGCGGCATCTCCTCCGTCGTCAGGGGGGTCACCCCGTCCGGTCCGCGCATCCCCAGCAGCTCGGTCCACCGTTCCGGAGGGAGGCTGTCGCCGGCCACACCGAACAGCTGCGCGATCGCGCGGTTGAGGATGGTCAGGCGCCCGTCGGCGTCGCAGGCGATGATGCCCTCGTGCAGCGTGTCGAGCAGCGTGTCCACGAACGTCTGTCGTTCCCGGTAGCGCTCCTCCTCGTGCTTGCGTTCGGTGATGTCCATCCCGACCGCGTAGACCCTGCAGTCGTCGGCGACGAACGTGGCGGACGTCTGCAGCCACCGGTAGGAGCCATTGCGGCAGAGCACCCGCAGCTCCAGCCACACCCTCGGGATCTCGCCGGCGACCAGCTGCTGCCCGGCCGTCGCCAGGCGCGAGCGGTCGTCCGGATGGACGAAGCGCAGGTAGTGTCGACCGACCAGCTCCTCGGCGGGCCAACCCAGCACCCGTTCATGAGCGGGGTTGACCTGCAGGTAGCGTCCCCGGTCGTCGCAGATGCCCTGCAGTTCCAGCGCCAGATCGAAGAAGCGCGCCCGGCGATCCAGCGCCCTGCGCTCGACGCCCTCCCGCCGGTCGTCCACCACGCTCATGCCGGTCTCCGCGGGCATGCCGAGGCAGCGTACTTGTGAGGCTGCCCGGCCGGGACACTCCAGGGACGGCAGCGTACGGTCACGGAGGCTGCACGGTCAGCTGCTCAGCGATCTCGTGCGCTGGCAACCGCGGAGCAGCGGATGGGACTGCCAGCGCTGCTCGGCGGGATCACTCCTCCTCGCCGTCGCCCAGGTCCTCGTCCAACCCGTACTTGCGCACCAGCGCCAGGTAGTCGCGCTGGTAGAAGAGCTTGCAGCGCACCTGGGGGTGGTGGGCGCGCAGCAGCCGTAACTTGCGGTTCTTCCTCGTCACCAGCCGCTGCTGCGACGTGGTGATCTCGATGTAGAGGTCGAACGCGGGCAGGTAGAAGTCGGGGCGGAACCACGCCGTGGGCCTGCCCTCCGCATCCCACTCGATGGGGTACTCGTCGGGCTCGTACACCCACGCGACGCCGTAGAAGTCGAGCAGACGCGCGAGCCGCAGTTCCGACGTGTGCTGGAACTGCACGCGCTCGCTCGCCAGCGGCTCATGCGGCGGCCGCCGGTCCTGCGCGTCATCCCAGGTGCCGTGGCGGGGCGGGTCGTGCCCCTGTCGTCCGTCGGCTGTCAGGCCGAGGAGCAGACCGACGTCAGCGACGTCAGGCACCCCGGCAGCGGGTCCGCGGACCGGAGCGGGGTCCGGAGTGCGCAGGACCCCGACACGCCGCTCGGACCCGTCGGGAGCCGCCGGAGCGTCGGAGGAGGCGCGCCACGGCGGCGGTTCGTGGGGTGCCGGATCCGGCGGTGCGTCTCGGGAGGTGCGGCTGGAGGGCTCAGCGGTGCCGCCTGTGCCCACGGGCAGGTCAGCGCGCGGCCGAGAGGTCCGGGCCGTTCTCGGCGGAGGCGGGCGTGGCCTCGACCTCTTCGACCCGGAAGCGCGTCACCTCGCCCCGCAGCTCCTCCACGACCGGGCCGAGCGCGATGGCGAACACCCCCTGCCCCCGTGCCAGCAGGTCGATCACCTGGCGGTTGTCGTCGAGCGCGTAGACCGTGGCACCGTCGGACAACAACGTCACGTCCCCGGGCGTCCGCCCGCGACGCCGCAGCTCCTCGACGGCATCCCTCACCCGCTGGAGCGAGACCCCGGTGTCCAGCAGCCGCTTGATGACGCGCAGCTCGACCAGGTCGTCGAAGGAGTACAGCCGCTGCGTGCCGGAGCCGCGTGCCTGGCGCACCGAGGGCACGACCAGCCCCGTGCGCGCCCAGTAGTCGAGTTGGCGGTAACTGATGCCCACGATCTTGCACACCGTCGGGCCCCGGAAGCCGCGTTGCTGTGCACCGTCTGGTGGGGTGAGCCGCTGCTCGGGGTCGAACCGGTCACGCGCGTCCATCCGTGCCTCCTGCCCGACGCCCCGCCACTCACAGCGGTGGAACTACGCCGGTGAGGCTAAGCAGCGGTCGAGGCTCTGTCAACGCAGTGGAGGACGACCCTGGGGATTCCCTCCCCCCCTAGCATACGGACCCGGTGGAGTGCATACTGTGCCTGTTGCTCCACTTCCTGCCCCTGTGGGGTTCTCTCAGCGCCCCGCGCGCCCCACCTCGGGCCCCCGGTTGAGGGTTCAGCGCCGGGCGACCGCCGAGCGCCGATCAGGAGGCAGGGCGGTTACCCAAGAAACCTGCCGGAGCCCGACCAGGCGCCGTCGGTGGGCGCGGCCGGCGAAGGGACGGAGCCGCCGGAGACGGCCAGGCACACGGCGGACGCGCGAGGCGCACACGGCGGACGCGCGAGGCACGCACGGCGGACGCGCGAGGCACACACGGCGGACGCGCGACGCGGACACACAAGCCCCCGCGCGGCAGCCGACGAGCTGGCCGACACGTGGCGGGGAACCACCGGCGGACGTGCGGTGGCTACACGTCCTTGAAGTCCTCCGGCGTGACCTCGTCGAGGAACTCGCGGAACTGGCGCACCTGCTCCTCCGCCTGGACCTCGTCGCCCTCCTCGGTGGCCTCGATCTCGAGGCCGGCCTCGTCCATGACCGCCTCGGAGGCGAAGATCGGCACGGCGTCGAGGCGTGACGCGAT
>DASZZX010000388.1:0-5180 GCA_036260415.1 Nitriliruptorales bacterium | reverse complement strand
GGGGCCGGGCTGAGCCCGGCCCCTCCGGTGTCAAGCGCGGCGGGTCACTGCCCGCACTGCGTGCCTTCTGCCGACGCCGCCACGACCGCCGGGTTGCAGTTGATGGAGTTGGCGTGCCCGTGGATGGTCCGCGTGGCAGTGCCGTGCTCCACCCCCACGTGGGCGAGGATGTTGCTGGTGTCGGACTCGATGCCGCGCACCCGCTGGATGATGGTGTCGGCGCGCTGGTTGATCCCCTCGACGCCCTTGTCGATCGACCTGACGGTCGACAGGATCGCGCCGAGGTTGCCGTGGATGGAGTCCACCGTCCCGCCGATCGACTTCACCGAGTCGTTGATCGACGCGGCGTTGCCCCGGATCGACTGGACGGTGGAGTTGATGTCCTTGGCGGTGGCGTTGATCGCGGTCGCGTTCTGCAGGATCGACGACACGTTGCCGTCGATGCCCCTGGCGGCCTCGATGACCTCGCTGAGGCGGACGTCGAGCGGCTGGGCGGCCGCGAGGATCCCCCCCGCGATGCGGTTGGTCTCCTCGGTCAGCATGATGGCGTCCAGGTCCTGGTCGATCTCCGACACCTCGCCGGTGATCGCGACGACCCGGTCGTCGATCTCGCGTGCCGACAGGAGCGTGCCGGTGAGCATGAGGACCGCGGCCAGCGCCCACGCGATCACGATCACGAGGACGATGGCTGCCAGCCCGGACTCGTCGGTGCGCACACGCATGGGCCCGCCTCCTAACACGCCGTGTTGAACGGGGGCAGTCCCATGCAAATGCTGTGCAGGTGCTTGTTGACCTCCACCAGCCCCGCGATGATGTTGCCCGCGTCGCCCTTAGCCGCCGTGAGCACTCCGTTGGCCACCTCGACGCGCTGCCAGATGTCCTCGGTGCCCATCTGGTCCGGTGGGGCTTGGGCCGCCTCGAGGGTGGCCTCGATCTCCGTCGCCAGCCCGAGCACCTGGCCCAGGACACCGGAGGTGTCCACCAGGGAGCCGGACGTGTCGACCAGGGAGTTCGACGTATTGACCAGCACACCGGAGGTGTTCACCAGCGAGCCGGAGGTGTCGACCAGCGACCCGTCCACCTGGACGAGCGAGTCGCGGATCGACGTGAGCGCCGCGATGACATCGTCGGCCTGGCCGGGGATCACCTTCAGCGATTCGTCGACCTCGGCGAGCGTGCCGTTCACCTTGCTGACCTGTGCTGGCAGCGGGTCGACGTCCTCACCAGCCCCGCTGACGGCCTGGTCGGCCTCGGCGAGGTTGGCGTCGATCGACTCCAACGAGCCGACGATAGGGAGCAGGAACCCGATCACCACCAGGACGACGAGCACGCCGATGATGATCCAGGTCCACATCCAACGGGTGGCGCTAGCGCCCATGGGCGGCGCCTGCGTCGGGGTGTGGCCAGCGGGGGGGCGTGAGACATCGGTCATCGACATGGCTCCACCTCTCTCACGGCACCGGCACGGCCGGAGACGCCCCACCCCCGGCGCAGTGGCCGTCGGGCGGCTCGGCGCCGACCTTGTTGTCGATGCATGCCGCGTTGTGGTGGGCGTTGCCGGCCTCTCCGAGGATCCTGCCGGTGTCACCCTTGATCGCCTGCGCCAGCCCGATCGTGCCGTCGAGACGGTCGTTGATGTTGAAGACGTCCTGGTCGATCCGCTTTCCGACGTCGAGGATCGCGGCCGCCTGCGCGTTGATGCCGGAGGCGGTCGTGTTGATCTGCCCGGCGGTGTTGTTGATCTCGCCCGCGGTGGCGTTGATCTTGTTCGCGGTGCCGCCGATCGTGCCCGCGGTGTTGTTGATCGTGCCCGCCGTGCCGTTGATCGACCCTGCGAGCCCGTTGATCTCGTTGGCCAGGCTCACGATCGTCGTGAGCTTCTCGTCGAGCGGCGCCGCGCTCTGCAGGATCGACGACGCGATCTGGTTCGTCCGGTTGAGCTGGACCACCGAGTCCGTCGCCGTGTTGATCCCTTGTCCTGTGCGCGCGATGTTCTCCGCTTTGCCGTTGATGTTCTGCGCCGCATTCAATGTCCGTGCGAGCAGTATCGCTGTGATGGCGGCTGCGACGAGCACGACCACGAGCACGATCGCGCTCACCACGTTGATCGCCCCCTCCTGTGACCGCACACGTTCGCGGATGGGGGACTCGCGGTACCCGTCGGTCAAGGTCCACCCCCTCTCGTTGGTTGGTTGCTGTCCCGGCAGGGCAGGTCCGGGCAGCCGACGGCATCCACGCGGCGCTCGTCGCCGCGAGGGAGGGGGCGCCGGACCGCCAGGACGACCGGCCAGGGAACGGTGCGCGCGAGCGGCGGTGCGAGACCGCCGCGACCTCTGCGTGCGACCACTCATCCGCAACCGAACATCCAGCGACCGTCGGCCACGTGCAGCCGCTCGGTCGGTACCTGCCGATCGCAGATAGTAATCAGCGCCCCGGCCGAACGTACCCGTCCCATCGGCCGGTCCGCGCCGGACCGCGTCACGCGGTCACAGGGCCTCCTCGAGCAGCCCAAGGTTCTGTGGGGGAACTGCGACCCTGCGCCCCGCCGCGGTCGCGATGACCAGTGCCCCGTCCGCCAGGGTGTCCACGGCCACGCCGGTGATGGTCGGGCCGGCCGGTCCCATCGGGATGAGCCGGGCCTTGACCTGCCGCCCGAAGGTCACGCAGCGCGGGGTGTAGTCGGCGAGCACCGCCTCCGGCCCGCTGCTGACCCGACGCTCGAGCTCGTCGAGCAGCGTGGCGAGGAGCGGCCCCCGTGGCGGCCGTGCCCACTCCACCAGGAAGGTGGCGACGGCCCACTCCAGCCGGTCCGGACCGAGTTCGACGTACACCCCCACGGCGCCCGCCCGGGTCCCTCGGTCCACCACCTCGTCCGGCCACAAGATCCCCACCTCGGGTTCGGCGTCGTCGGAGGTCCCACGCTGCTCGGCGACATCGGCCAGCGCCGACACCGCCACGGTGTACAGCCACCCTTCGCGCTCGGGCGGGAGCTGCGGGCGCAGCACGACCGAGAAGCCCAGGCCCTGGCCCGGCGGTCGGACCTGCCAGGGACGCCCGGCACGGCCGCGCGGCGAGGCCTGGTAGTCCGCCACGACCACCGCCCCCGAGGGTGCGCCCGACCGCGCCCAGGCGAGGGCGTCCGCCTCCGTGGACAGCATCGCCGGGTAGCTGCGCACCTCACGCCCGGGCAGCGCCTCGGCCAGCGCCTCGGCCGAGAGGTCCTCCATGGCGACGTTCCCCCGGTCGCTCACGTCCACGATCCGTCGTCGCCGACCTCCGCCGCGAGACGCTCGAACTCGTGCTGCAGTCGCTGCCACTGCGGGATGTGAAAGCGGGCCATCGCACGGGCGACCTCGCCACGGAAGCGCCGGCGGTCCTCCGGGTCGTGCGCCTGCAGGGCCTCCACGGTCGCACGGATCAACGTCGTCATGGCCTCGGGCGGCAGCTCGAGCAGGACACCCAGGAACGCGTGGGCCAGCTCGATCGCGGCGTCGTCGCGCGCCAGTTGACCGGTGATCCACGCGTTCGCGGCGGCGCGTCGCTCGTCGGCAGCGGCGCTGACCCAGCGCGTGAGTTCCGGACGCGCCTCGTCCATCCAACGGTCCGACGGCTCCTGGTCGAGCACGACCAGCAGGTCGTCGGAGGCCTCGGGCAGCCGTGCGAGCAGCGCGCTGGCCTGCTCGGTAACCGGTGACGGCAGCGTCCCGACGGCGAGCGCCTGCCGGGCCGACAGCCGCGCGCGGGGCGCGTCGCCGGCGCGTTCGTACGCGAGCGCCAGGTTGGCCTTGGCCATCGCGTAGTCGACCGGCCGCACCGTGCGGGGGTGTGCGCCCACCGCGGCGCGGAACGCCTCCACCGCTGCGTCCGCCCGGTCGGCCGACAGCTGGGCGAGTCCCAGAGCGTTGGCGGCGGCACCCAGCGCCGCGAGCTCCCCGGCCTGTCGGGCGAGCTCCTTCGCCTCCTCCAGCACCTCGGCGGCGTCGTCGAGCTTGCCCAGCTGCAGCAACGTGACGCCGAGCTCTCGGGCCGCGGCCGAAGACCGTGCGGGAGGCCCGCCGGCGCGGAAGATGTCCAAGGCGGCGCGGAACCTGGCGACGGCGTCCTCGTGCTCCGCGCGGTCGCGCTGCACCAGCCCGAGGTTGAACAGCGCCGCGGCGTGCTCCAGCGGCCGCGACTGCTGTTCGAACACGTTCGCCGCCTGGCGGAAGGAGTCGGCCGCGGCGGTGAGGTCGCCGCGGTTGCGATGGGCGACCCCGAGCATGTTGAGCGCCTTGGCCTGCTCCACGGCGTGTTCGTCCGGGTCGAACAGTTCGGCCGCGACGCCCAGTGCGACCGAGGCCGGTTCGTCGCGACCCGCCTCGAGGAGGGTCACCCCGAGGTGGAACTGCAGCGTCGCGTGCTCGACCGGGTGGCGGTCCGCCCGGTAGCGGAGCAGCTGGCCACGCAGCTCTCCGAGACGGGCGTCGAAGTCGGTCGTCACGACCCCTGCGTGTCCGGCAGCGTGAACCCGGGCGGCGGACCCGAGCGCAGTTCCAGCAACGTCGGGCCCGGGGGCGGGTGCGGGGCGGCGCCGTGGTCGTCCTCCTCGACCGTGAGCGCGGCGAACCCGAAGAAGTGCTCGCGCAGCGCGGACTCGATGCCCTCTCGCAGGGTCACGTCGGACGCCGTACAGCCCGAGCAGGCGCCCGTCAACCGGACGTGCACGATGCCGTCGCTCGCATCCAACAGCTCGACCTCGCCACCGTGGGAGTGCAGGTAGGGGCGCACCTGGTCGATGGCTGCCTCCGCCGCAGCACGCTCGTCGACGTCGACGGCGTAGGCGTCGAACAGCCAGGCGATGGCAGGATGGGCGGCGCGCAGGTCGGCGAGCTCGACCCCCTGCGCGGCGATGACCGTACCCAGCTGGTTGAGCGCGATCCTGTGCAGCGTGTCGATGCCGTCGAGCAGCTCGAACACCTGGTCGGACACCGGTTCGTCGAGCTCCTTCAGCTGGTCCAGGAGCTTCTCGAGGTGGGTGAGCAAGCCGTCGAGGTCGCTCATCTCCGCCTCCGATCGCGACGCGCCTCTCCGCGGCCCAGGATAGTGGCGTGTCGTGATCCCGCCGAACGGCGCGCGAGCGGCGCTCGGGTCGGTGCCAGCATCGCTGCGGCCGTGAGCGGCGCAGGCGCCGACCGGCCTAC
>DASZZX010000387.1:0-3638 GCA_036260415.1 Nitriliruptorales bacterium | reverse complement strand
CTGGACCGGGCGTGACGCGCCGCTCGCCACCATGTCCGCGGCCGCGGTGGCTGCTCTCACCGTGTCCCGCGATGAGTAGCAGCGCCCTCAAGGACCGCGACGAAGGTGCCGACCTTGACCGGGGTGACGGCCCCGTCGCCGGGTTCAGGACGCCGCCTGCGCGGCGTGAGAGTCCGAGGAGGAAGCCGCGGGATGGCCGGCCCGTGAGCCGCCGGACCAACGAGGTGGGCCGACCGTCATGAGGCAGCTGGGCCAGGTCCTGATGGACGTGGGGCTGATCACACCCCAGCAGCTGGAGGACGCCGAGCATGAGCAGCGGCGTCTGGGCAAGTCGCTGGGGCGCATCCTCATCGACCGGCAGCTCGTCAGCGAACGTGACCTCGTGAGCGTGCTGTCCCGGCAGATCGGGATGGACTTCATCGACCTCGCCAGCGTCGAGATCGATGCCAGCGCCGTCTCCATGGTCAGTGACGTCATCGCCAAGCGCTACAACGCGCTGCCGATCGGCTTCGACAACGGCAAGCTGGTCGTGGCGATGAGCGACCCGTCGAACGTGTTCGCCATCGACGACATCCGCACGATCACCGGGCTGGACGTCAAGCCGGTGGTCGCCACCCGCGGGGACATCGTCAGCGCCATCGACCGGTTCCACCGCATGAGCGAGGACATCGGCGAGGTCATCGGCGACCTCGACACCGAACCGGAGGAGGAGGACCTCTCCAAGGTCAGGGCGGTCGTCGAGGACGCCCCGATCGTCAAGTTCGTGAACCTGCTCATCACCCAAGCGGTCAACGACCGCGCATCCGACATCCACATCGAGCCGGGGGAACGCGACATCCGCGTGCGCTACCGCGTGGACGGGGTACTGCACGAGGTCATGCGCAGCCCGCGCAGCATCCAGTCCGGCGTCATCTCGCGGCTGAAGATCATGGCCGAACTGGACATCGCCGAGCGACGGGTGCCGCAGGACGGCCGCATCGGACTGGTGATCGGAGGCAAGCCGATCGACCTGCGCGTCTCCACCCTCCCGACCGTGCACGGCGAGAAGGTCGTGATGCGCATCCTCGACAAGTCGGCGATCCTGCTCGAACTGAAGGATCTCGGGTTCCTGCAGGAGAACTTCGAGCGTTACGAGGCGTCGTACCGTAAGCCGTACGGGATGATCCTGGTAACCGGCCCCACCGGTTCCGGCAAGTCCACCACCCTGTACGCCACGCTGAACATCATCAACCAGCCCGAGGTCAACATCATCACGACCGAGGATCCGGTCGAGTACCGCCTGCCGGGCATCAACCAGGTGCAGGTCAATGTCAAGGCCGGACTCACGTTCGCGTCGGCGCTGCGCTCGATCCTGCGCCAGGATCCCGACATCGTGCTGGTGGGCGAGACGCGTGACCGCGAGACCGCCCAGATCGCGGTGGAAGCGGCGCTGACCGGACACCTGGTGCTCACCACGCTGCACACCAACGACGCGCCGTCGGCGATCGTGCGGCTCACCGAGATGGGGATCGAGCCGTTCCTGGTGGGTTCCGCGGTCGACTGCGTGCTCGCTCAGCGGCTCGCCCGGCGGCTGTGCGACAAGTGCAAGGAGGCGTACCAGCCGACGCCCGCCACGCTGCGCGAGGCCGGGTTCAGCGCGGACGTGATCGAGAGCGAGCCGCCGGTGTTCCGGGCCGTCGGGTGCCCGCGCTGCGCCAACACCGGCTACCGCGGGCGGCTCGCCATCCACGAGGTCATGACGATCAGCGAGGAGATCGAACGTCTCACCGTGGAGCGGGCCTCGTCGGACGACATCAAGCGGGTGGCGACGGCGCAGGGCATGAAGACGCTGCGGGAGGACGGCCTGGCCAAGATCCTGCTGGGCGAGACCACGATCGAGGAGATCGGCCGGGTCATCGTGTGAAATAGCCGGGCGGGGCGCGACCCCAGCGCGCCCTTCGGGCACGCACCCGCCCCCGCCCTAGTAGGCGCCGGTGCGGCCCAGCACGGCGAGCATGGTCTTCGCCAGCACGAACAGGTCCAGCCCGAGCGACCAGTTCTCGATGTAGAACAGGTCCATGCGGACCGCCTCGTCGAACGGCACGTTGGCCCGGCCGGACACCTGCCACATCCCGGTGATGCCCGGCCGCACCCGTAGGCGCCGCCGGTGCCACGGCTCGTACTTCTCGACCTCGCGCGGCAACGGCGGACGAGGCCCGACGAGCGCCATGTCGCCCCGCAGCACGTTGAGCAACTGCGGCGTCTCGTCGATCGACCACTTGCGCAGCACCCGACCCACCCGCGTCACCCGCGGATCGTCACGCACCTTGAAGAAGTGATGGCCGGACTCGTTGAACCGCTGGACCTCCTCCAGCCGATCCTCCGCGTCCACCACCATGGTGCGGAACTTGAGCAGCGTGAAGGTGGCGCCGTCACGCCCCACGCGGACCTGCCGGAACAGGACCGGACCGCCGTCGGCAGTCCGCACGGCCAGCGCCGCGGCCAGCATCACCGGCCACAGCACGGCCAGCAGCACGGCGGCGCCGACCATATCGAGGGTGCGTTTGACGACGGAACGCCCCCGTTCGAGGCGGATCTGGTCGACGTGCAGCAGCGGGGCGTTGGCGACCGATTCGACCGTGACGCGGTGGGTGACGACGGCGAACAGCGACGGTGCCACCGCGAGGTCGACCCGCGACCCCTCCAGGGCGACCGTCACATCCCGCAGGGTCCCCGGGCGCACGCCGGTCGGCGAGACCACCACCAGACCGGCGCGCAGCTGGTAGGCGCGGTCCAGCGCGTCGTCGACCCGTCCCACCACGCGCACGTCCCCGACGACGACGTCGCCGACGGGCACGTCGTCGTCGAGGAAGCCCACCACACGGTAACCCGCGGCGTCCGCGGCGGACATGGCACGGGCGACCTGGATCGCCTCCTCGTCCGCGCCGGCGACGAGCACGTTCTGGGTGAACCGCCCGCGCCGACGCTGCCGACGCAGGTACTCGCGGACCACAAGGCGGGTTGCCAGGCCGAAAGCGACCACGGACACGAACAGCAGGGCGACGTAGCCGCGGGCCAGCTGGAGGTTGAGCGCGAACGAGACGAACCCCAGCGCGAGCAGCCCGCCGAAGGCCCCCGCCACGAACCGGCGCAGCGCCTCCCCGCCGGCGTTGAGGTACTGGGGCCGGTAGCAGCCGAAGCCGTACAGGATCGCCAGCCACAGCGGCAGGACCCCCAGCGCGACCGGGATCTCGTTCTCGAACCCGCGGATCACACCCAGCTCGCCGAGCGTGGCCCGCAGCACGTAGGCGAGGAAGCTCGCCAGCGCGATGGCGGCCGCATCGGCAACCACCAGCAGACGCCCCAGCCGTCGCCGCCACTCCGCCGGGGTTGACAGCAGTGGTGCCGGCCGGCTGCGACGGCCGGCCTCGACCAGCTCGTCGGTGCGGGACTGGGTCAGGAGCCGGTACACGCTGGACGGGGCCTGCACCAGATAGCGGCGCGCGAGACGGTCCGGCTCCTTCAGCAACCGGTAGAGCCACTCGAGCCCTGCGCGGCGCAACGCCGCCGGCGCCCGCTCCGACGTCCCCGCCACGAAGTCCCCTGCCGCGCCGAACGCCACGGCGGCGCGCACCCCGGTCCTGGCCCCGAGGCGGAGC
>DASZZX010000386.1:0-10498 GCA_036260415.1 Nitriliruptorales bacterium | reverse complement strand
GCAGCAACGCGGGGAGCTCGGCGCCCCCGACCTCTGCGCGGCGCTCCGCCGCGCCCGGGCCCTGGCGTACGCGGCGGTGGCCGACCCCGTGGAGGGCACGATGCTGACCGCGATCCGCGCGGCCGCGGAGGGCGCCGACGGCGCCCGTCCGGGCACCGCGCCGGACCTCACCCGGCGGGTGCTCGACGCGGTCCACCGCGCGGTCGTCGGCACCACCCAGCAGCTGGAGGCCCTGCGCGTCGCGGGAGTCGTCGACGCCGGCGCCCGCGGGTTCGAGGTGTTCTGCCAGGTCCTCCACGGGCTGGTCTCGGGCGAGGCGACCGAGGACGCCGCCCGGTTTCCACCTCCACACGTGGACCGCCGCGGCCGGGCGGTCGACGTCCGCGAAGGCGGGTCGCTCGAGTACCGGTTCGAGGTGCAGTACGTGCTGGCGGCCCCCGAGGACGACGCCCCGCTGCTGCGGCAGCGGCTGGAGCGGCTGGGCGACTCCGTCGTGGTGGTCGGCTCGGGTGAGCTGCTCAACGTCCACGTCCACACCAACCAGGTGGGCGCGGCGATCGAGGAGGGGCTGCTGCTCGGTCGGCCCTCGCGGATCCAGGTGACCTACCTCGCCGAGCAGATCGCCGAGCGCGAGCGCACCCGGCGCGTGGACGGCGACGCGGACCGCACGCCGACGGTGGGCTGTGTCACCGTGCTTCCCGGTGACGGGCTGAGCGCCCTGGCGCAGGCGCACGGGGCGACGGTCGTGACCGGCCGGGCGGGCGACCTGCCGTCGGTCGCGGACCTGCTGAACGCCGTCGGTGCCGTGCGCACGGAACGGGTCGTGCTCCTCCCCGGACACCGCAACGTCGTCCCGACCGCCCGCCAGGCCGCGCGGGTCAGCGAGGAGGAGCTGGGCCGGCGGGTCGACGTGGTCGAGCCTGCGGACTCCCCCCCGGCGGTCCTGGCGGCACTCTCCGTGCTGGACGCCACCGCCCCGGACGCCGACGCCGCCGTGGCAGCGATGGCGGACGCCGCCTCGGGTGTCACCGCCGGGGAGGTGGTGGCCGCTGTCCGCCCGGCGGACACGCCGATCGGAGTTGTCCGGCGCGGCCAGTACCTCGCCGTCGCCGCTGGGGAGGTCGTCGCGGCGTCCGACGACCCGCTCGAGGCGCTGCACCGGGCGGCGGAGGCCTGCGGCGTCGCGGACGCGGAGATCGTGGTCCTGCTGGTGGGGGCGGGCGTCGACGAGGCGGAGCGTGAACGTGCCGCCGCGCTGTTGGCTGACCTCACCCGCGAGGCCGAGCTCGAGGTGCTGGACGCCGGTCAGCGCCCCGCCCGCTACCTGCTGGGCGTCGAGTGATCGGGGTGGGCACGGCAGGGCACGGCGCCGGGGTGCGAGGGGTGGCCACGGGGGCGCCAGCGTGACCCTCGCGCTCGATGATCCGGTCAGCGCGGTCGAGAGCGTCGGCGCCCGCGCCGCCGCCACGCTGGCGGACCAGTTGGGCATCGTGACGGTGCGTGACCTGGTGGAGCACTACCCCCGCCGCTACGAGGACCTCGGCGAGGTGCTGCCGCTGGAGGATGCGCGCCCCGGCGAGCCGGTGACCCTGGTCGGGACTGTCACCGGCTGGACGCACCGCCAGCCGCGCTCACGGCGGGGCGGCCGCCGGCTGACGGTGAGCGAGGCGACGGTGCGTGACCGTGGTGGCGGCACCTTCACGCTCACGTTCTTCAACCAGCAGTGGCGGGAGAGACGGCTGCCCGCCGGTTCCCTGGTCGCGGTGAGCGGCAGCCTGGAGCGCCGCTACGGCAAGCTCCAGATGTCGATGCCCAGCGTCCAGGAGCTCGGGCGAGGCGACGACGTCGACGACGACCACCGGCAGTTGCTCGCGGTCTACCCGGCCACCGAGCGTCTGCCCTCCTGGCGGCTCAGCGGCTGGATCGACGCCGCCCTGGAGCGCCTGCCGGCGTTCGACGAGTACCTCCCCGACGATCTGCGCCGGCGCCAGGGACTGCTCGACCTCGACACGGCGCTGCGCAGCATTCATCGGCCCGAGGAACGTGCGCAGGCGGAGGCGGCCCGCCGACGGCTCGTCTTCGACGAGCTGTTCACGCTCCAGGTGGGCCTGCAGTGGCGGCGAGCGCGGATGGAGTCGCATGCGGCCGGGGTCGACAACGGCCCGGTCGAGTCGGGTCTGGCCGCTCGCTTCCTGCGCACGGTCCCGTTCCGACCGACCGACGCACAGCAACGCGCCATGCACGAGATCGGAGCGGACCTCGCCGGTGACCGGCCCATGCACCGCCTGTTGCAGGGCGACGTCGGCAGCGGCAAGACGCTGGTCGCCGTCTGGAGCATGCTGTGCGCGGTGGACAACCGCCGACAGGCCGCCCTGATGGCTCCCACCGAGGTCCTCGCCGAGCAGCACAACCGCACCATCGTCGACCAGCTCGCACCGCTCGGTGTCAACGTGCTCGACGGGGTTCGGGTGGAGCTGCTCACCTCCGCGACCACCACGAGGTCGAGGCGGCGCATCCTGGGAGAGCTGCTCTCGGGGCGCGTCGACATCCTGGTCGGCACCCACGCGCTGCTGGAGGGGGAGGTGCGCTTCCACGACCTCGGCGTCGTCGTCATCGACGAGCAGCACCGCTTCGGCGTGCACCAGCGGGTGCGGCTGCGGGACAAAGGGGCCGACCCGGGCAGGGCGCCGGACGTCCTGGTGATGACCGCCACGCCGATCCCGCGGTCGCTGGCCCTCACCATGTTCGGCGACCTCGACGTCACCGTGCTGGACGAACTGCCTCCCGGACGCCAGCCGATCGTCACCCAGCTGATCACGCCGTCACAGGCGGCCCGCCGCGAGCGGCTGTACCGGTTCGTGCGCGAGCAGGCGTCGGCCGGCCTGCAGACGTACGTGGTGTGCGCGCTGGTGCAGCAGTCCGAGGACGTCGCCGCCCGCGCGGCCGAGGCGGAGCACCGACGGCTCGCCACGGAGGTGTTCCCCGACCTGCGGGTCGGTCTCGTCCACGGGCGCCTCACGGGTGACGACAAGGAGGCGGTCATGGCCGCGTTCCGCCGCGGCGAACTGGACGTGCTGGTCGCCACCACCGTCATCGAGGTCGGCGTGGACGTGCCGACCGCCACCGTCATGGTGATCGAGGACGCCGACCGCTTCGGCATCTCGCAGCTGCACCAGCTGCGTGGCCGGGTGGGTCGGGGCGCCGAGCGCAGCTACTGCGTGCTGTTCGCCGACCCGAGCACCGACGAGGCCCGCGCCCGACTCGAGGCGGTCGCGTCCACCACGGACGGGTTCGACCTTGCCGAGCGCGACCTCCAGCTGCGCGGTGAGGGGCAGCTGTTCGGGGTGCGCCAGTCCGGCCTGCCCGACCTGAAGCTCGCGCGGCTGACACGCGACGCCGAGCTGGTGCAGCGCTCGCGGGATCTGGCCCGGGACCTGGTCGCCGACGATCCGCAGCTCTCCGCCCCGCGCCTGGTCCCTCTGCGCGAGGAGGTCCGCCGCCGCTACCGCGGCGGGCTGGAGGAGCTCGACGCCCTCTCCACCGGCTGACAGGGCCCGAGCCATCCGGCCTTGGTCCGCACCGCCCCCTGTGCGGGATCGGCTGTCGTCGCGACGCGCCAGCAGACGCGTCCCGGCGACCGGGCGTTCGACGAACCGAAGCACCATCGACCGGGCCGACGGCGCCCGTGCTCGCCGCAGCCACGCCACGATCACCCGACTGCTGGCGGGACGGTGGATCGTGACACGGGTACTGCACCTGCGGGTGTACGACGCGCCGGACGGTCTGAAGGCCGAGATCGTCGCCTCCCCGTCGCTGTGGCGCGAGCTGAACGGCCACGGCGGAGCCACGTGCTGGCACTGCGACGGCGGGCTGGCGCTCGCGGTCGAGCTCGAGGACCGCCGCAAGGGACGTCTCCTGCGCTACCAGCTCACCGAGCTACGTGTGCAGCGCGGCGCCGAGGAGCACGACACCTCACGGGAGCCCGACCCCTACGACGTCACACTCGGCGACTTCCTGACGTGATCGCGCGAGAAGCCCGTCACACGGGACCCTTCCCCCGCACCCTGGCGCAGCGATCACAGCCGTAGGCTGAGCGCGATCGCCAGGAGGACCGCATGCGGGTGATCGCCGGGTCCGCGCGCGGGCGGCGCCTGACGGTTCCGCGTGGACGCGACACCCGCCCGACCAGCGACCGTGTCAAGGAGGCGCTGTTCTCCTCACTGCAGCCGCGCCTGCCCGGTGCCCACGTGGCAGACCTGTACGCGGGTGGCGGAGGGCTCGGCATCGAGGCGCTGTCGCGCGGCGCGTCCGCGGTGACCTTCGTGGAGCGAGCAACGCACGCCCACCGGGCGCTGCTCGAGAACCTGCACCGCACCGGCCTCGGCGAGGACTCGATCGTCCTGCACGGCGACGTCGCCACGCTGCTCGAGGCCGGCCTCCCCGGCGCCCCGTTCGACCTGGTGCTGCTCGATCCGCCGTACGCGTTGAGTGGCACCGAGCTCCAGCACGTGCTCGAACGGGTGATCACCATCGTCAGCGATGGCGGACTGGTCGTGGTCGAACGCGGCCGTCGCAGCGACCCGTTGCGCTGGCCACGGGGTCTCCCGCCAGGCCGCGCCCGTCGCTACGGTGACACGATCCTGTACGAGGCCAGGCCCGCGGGCGCCAGCGGGACCACCACGGAGGAAGGCGGCGCGCCGTGACCGTCTCGGCGGTGTACCCGGGCAGCTTCGACCCCATCACCTACGGTCACCTCGACATTATCGAGCGGGCGGCCTCGCGCTTCGATCGTCTGGTGGTCGCCGTGCTCCAGAACCCGGCCAAGCAGGCGCTGTTCGCGGTGGACGACCGGGTGCGGCTGATCCGCGAGACGGTCGACCACATCGACAACGTGCGCGTCGAGCGCTTCCAGGGACTGCTGGTCCACTTCTGCCATCAGCACGGCATCCGCGTGATCGTCAAGGGCCTGCGCGCGGTCAGCGACTTCGAGTACGAGCTGCAGATGGCGCAGATGAACCACCGCCTCGGCGACGTCGAGACCCTCTTGATGCCGACCAACCCGGAGTGGTCGTACCTCTCCTCGTCGCTGGTGAAGGAGGTGGCGCGCTTCGGAGGCCGGGTTGACGGCGTGGTGCCCGACAAGGTCGCAGCCGCCCTCGCCGAGCGGTTCTCCTGACGGCGTCATCGAGCCACGCCGCCCAGCGCAGGCCCTCGGCAGCGCCACGGACGTCGTCCCGCCGGCCGCAGGACGCCCACGGCCGGTCGGGGCAGCGGGGCCTCCGACCGCAGTAGGCTGCGGGACCCACCGTGTAAGGTCGTCACCTCATGTCCGACCCGGGCCACCACCCCTCCACACCCCCAGCCTGGTTGGCGACCAACAGCGTCCCGATGGACGTCGAGGCCCGCCTGCATCAGCTCGAGATCATGGTCAACGAGGCCAAGAACGTGCCGCTGTCGGCGTCGATGATGCTCAACCGTGGCGAGGTCGAGGGGCTGGTCGCCGAGCTGCGCGAGTCGCTGCCGGAGGAGTTGCGCCAGGCGCGGTGGATCCTCAAGGAGCGTGAGGAGCTGCTCGACAAGGCCCGCCGCGACGCCGCGCAGATCCTCGAGGACGCCGAAGCCCAGCGCGCTCGGCTCCTGTCCCGCACCGAGGTGGTTCGAGCCGCCAACCGTGAGGCGGACCGCATCATCGACGACGCGCACGAGCACGCCCGCCAGATCCGCCTCGAAGCCGAGGACTACGTCGACGCCAAGCTCGCCAACTTCGAGGTGGTCCTCCAGAAGACCCTCGCCGCGGTGGAGCGCGGGCGGCAGAAGCTGCGCGGTCGCCTCGATGTGGAGGAGCTCGCCGAGTACGCCGACCAGGAGGAAGAGGGCGACGAGGACTGGCCCGAAGAGTGACGCGGGGCCGCCCGATGGTGTGCGCACAGCGCACCATCCGGGTGGCCTATGGTAGCCTGCTTGGCCCGCCGCGACCCCACCGTCGTCCCGGAGCGAGCTCCCCGTGCGCATCCCTGTCACCGACCTCGTCGGTCGTCCCGGCGCGACCCACCACCTCCAGGGCACGTACGCGCGCAGTGATTTCGCTGCGCCCACCGGCGCATGGGGCCCTGGGGACGACGCGCTGCGCGGCGACATCGACCTCGACCTGCGCCTGGAGATGCTGGTCGACGGGCTGCTGGTCCGTGGCCGGGTGTCGTTCGGCACATCCCTGGCGTGTGGGCGCTGCCTCGCCGACGTCGTCGCCGAGCACCACCTCGCGGTCTCTGAGCTGTTCGTCGACGCGCGGCGAGCCGACGGCGACGACGAGGTCGAGGTCGGCTACGAGATCCTTCCGGAGGCGGCCATCGACCTCGAGTCCCTGGTCCGCGACGCGGTCCTGTCGACCGTGCCTCTGCGGGTGCTGTGCCGCCCGGACTGCGCGGGGCTGTGCCCGGTGTGCGGCACGGACCGCAACGTGGACGTCTGCGGGCATCGGGAGTGGGACGAACCCGATCCGCGCTGGGCTGTGCTGCGGGGACTGCAGCTCCCGGCCGACCACCGCCAGTAACCGCACACCACGGACCAGACCCGAGCCCGACGCCCACGTCACCACGGCAACCAGCGCCGAGACGAGCGAGGAGACCGACACGTGGCGGTTCCGAAGAGGAAGAAGAGTCGCGCCCGGACCCGGCATGGCCGATCGGACTGGCTGCGCGTCGCCAAGCCCACGTACGCCACCTGCAAGCGGTGCCGCAGCCCGATCCGTCCCCACACGGTGTGCGGTGTCTGCGGTCAGTACGGGGGCCGACAGGTCTTGGAGGGCGAGTCCTAGCAACCCACGCGCCCCTCACCGGCCGGTGGGGTAGGTGCGGGGGAGCCCGACCGAGGACGGGCGCCGTTGGCGGGAGGCAACGTGCACGAGGTCGCAGCGACGCCCGGCTCCCGCGAGGAGGACCGCCCATCGCAACCGGTGTTGGCGCGCCCAGAGGAGCTGGAAGCCCGGCTCGAGTTCTCCTTCGGCGATCGTGAGCTGCTCACCCGCGGCCTCACGCACCGTTCCTACGCATTCGAGCACGGTGGGCTGCCCACCAACGAGCGACTCGAGTTCCTCGGCGACGCCGTGCTCGCCATGGTCGTCACCGACCTGATCTTCGAGGAGATGCCCGAGGCGCCGGAGGGTCGCCTCACCAAGCTCCGCGCCGCGGCCACCAAGTCGGCGACGCTGGCCGACGTCGGTCGCGAGCTCGGCCTGGGCGCGTTCGTGCGCTTGGGCAAGGGCGAGGCCACCACGGGCGGTCACGACAAAGACTCGATCCTGGCCGACACCTTCGAGGCCCTGGTCGGCGCCATCTACCTCGACAGCGGCATGCAGGCCGCCGCCCGGGTGGTGCGCCGGCTGTTCACAGACCGGCTGCGGGACCTGGCCACCCGGGGCGCCGCGCTCGACTACAAGACCAGCCTGCAGGAACTCGTCGCCGCCCGGTTCGGGACGCTGCCGGTGTACACCGTCGAGGAGGAGGGGCCCGATCACCTGCCCCGGTTCACCGCGACCATCCTGATCGACGGGCTGGAGTACGGACGTGGCGCCGGGGGCAGCAAGAAGAAGGCCGAGCAGGACGCCGCCCGTGAGGCGTACGCCTGGCTCATGCGCGACCGCTCGCCTCGCACCGGGCGTGACGAGGAGGACTGAGCAGTGCTCGAACTGCCAGAGGTGGAGGTGCTGCGCAAGGATCTCGAACGGGAGGTCGTCGGCAAGCGCGTCAAGGAGGTGCAGGTCACGGCCGCGGCGATCGTCCGCCCCTACCACCGCAATCGGCCCGAGTTCGTCAAGGCGCTGGAAGGCCACAAGATCGAAGCGGTCCGTCGCCGGGGGACCGTCCTGTTCCTCGATCTCGACGAGGATCTCACCTGGACCATCGACCCCGGTGACACCGCATCGCTCCACCGCGAGACGATGAACGAGCCGGCCGGCCCCGGCACGGACGTGGTGGTGACCTTCACCACCGGTGGCGCGATCCACGTGACCAATCCCGACCGCGGCGAGAGCTGCCACATGGGGGTGGTCGCACGGCAGGAGGCGTTCACCGCGGCCGGGCTGTCGCCGCACGCGCTGGACCTGCTCGACGACAGCCCGACGTGGATCGAGTTCGGCGAGCTGCTGCGCGGGGCGGCGGCTCCGCTGAAACAGGTCCTCATGGACGAGTCACGTGTCCTCGGCGTGCGCGCCGTCTACAGCGACGAGGCGTTGTGGGAAGCTGGACTATCCCACGATCGCTCGTCGGACACTCTGTCGACCCAGGAGGTACGGCGCCTGTACCGGGCGATCCAGGAGACGTTGCAAGCCGCCATCAAGCACCGGGGCACCAGCCTGGAGGACGCCAGCCCCGACGAGGCCTTCGACGATGAGGGGGAGCCGGTGGAGCACCTGAAGGTCTACGGACGCGACGGGCTGCCGTGCCTGCGCTGCCGCCGCACGGTCGTCAAGGACGACCTCGCACACGGTGGCACGACCTACCACTGCACGGGGTGCCAGATCTGATGACGGCGAGGAGACGGCCGCAAGCCGCGCGGCGGGAGCACGGGCGGCACGGCCGGCTCCGGCCGCGTCCCGGACACCGGCGGCGCAGGCGCACTGACCCCGGGCGGCGTGTGTCACAGGAGGACCGATGGGCGAGCACACCATCGCCAAGCGGTTGACGATCCACGGCAGGGTCCAGGGGGTCTTCTTCCGGGCGTCGTCGCGGGACCGTGCCCGGGAGGCGGGCGCCGCCGGGTGGGTGCGCAACCGCCCCGACGGGACCGTCGAGATGTGGCTGGAGGGACCCCAGGACGCGGTCGCGTCCGTCGAGCGTTGGGTCCGCGACGGTGGTCCCAGGGCCGCTCGGGTGGAGACGGTGGACGTGGAGGAGCGCGAACCGCAGGGTCACGACTTGTTCGAGGTACGGCGCTGAACCGCGCTCGGTCCCGCCCGTCCGCGGCGACGGCGGCCGACGGGGGTCCACCCGCCCAGCCCCGACGCGACGCAGGTCCCCCCGCCTGGTCGAGTGGAGCCGGTCTGGACCGGGCGTCCCGGGTCCGGTACCATGGCATGCGGTGGCGCTCCGGACCGCGTCATCCCGCGCGACCGCGCTACCACGGGGGGTCCACCGCGCCTAGACGGTGTACCGATGGCCCCACGCGGGCCGGGAGGCAACGAGCATGGCCAAGGCGATCGTCGGCTCCCATGCGGACCCGCGCACCTTCGCGCTCCTCGAGGAGGTCCGCGCACTGCGTGCCCGCGTCGCCTCGTTGGAGCAGGCTCTGCAGGACGCGGAGCGCGCCCTGGCGGCGTCGGAGTCCCGGGTGGTGGAGCTGGATCGCAGCGACGACGACTACGCCCATCGTCCCCTCGACGCGGCCGCCATCGGCTGAGCGCAGCGTCACCACGACGGACCGTCCGGCCCCGGGTGGATCGACCCGGGGCCGACCTGGTCGGGCCCGACCGGCGTCAGCCCGGGCTCGACGGTTCCTCTGCCCCGCGGCGTCGCTCCGGTAGCCTCCGGGCCTCCGACCGCGACCACGGGCCGTACGCGTGTTCCTCAGATCGCTGAGCCTCAAGGGCTTCAAGTCGTTCGCCGACCGCACCGTGGCCGAGTTCGAGCCGGGCATCACCGTGATCGTCGGGCCGAACGGCTCGGGCAAGTCCAACGTGGTGGACGCGGTCGCGTGGGTGCTGGGCACCCGATCGGCGAAGCTGCTGCGCGGCGGCGAACTCGCCGACGTCATCTTCGCCGGTTCGCCGGCACGCCCGGCTGCCGGCCACGCCGCGGTCGAGATCGTGATCGACAACGCGCGCGGGCAGCTGGGCAGGGGGGCGGTTGGGATCGGTGGCAGCGCACAGGGCTTCGCCGAGGTGCGCATCGGCCGCGAGATCCTGCCCGACGGCGAGAACGTCTACGCCATCAACGGGGCCGAGTGCCGCCTTCTGGACATCCAGGAGCTGCTCTCGGACACTGGTCTCGGTCGCGAGCTGCACACGGTGGTCGGGCAGGGCCAGGTCGATGCCGTCCTCCAGGCCAAGCCCGAGGATCGGCGCGCCTACGTGGAGGAGGCGGCCGGGATCCTCAAGCACCGTCGTCGACGGGAGCGGGCGCAGCGCAAGCTCGAGCACGTCGACCTCCACGTCGAGCGACTGCGCAGCGTGCTGCGGGAGCTGCGCCGGCAGCTGCGTCCGCTGGAGCGGCAGGCCGAGGCCGCGAACCGGCACGCCCAGCTGCAGGCAGAGCTGCGTGAGGTTCAGGTCCGTCTGGCGGTGCACGATGTCGTGCATCTGCGTGAGGTGGCCTCCGGCCAGGATGCTGACGACGCCACCATCGCCGCCCGTCAACGCGAGCTGGCCAGCGCCGTCGCCGAGCTCGAGACCGCGATCGCCAGTGCCGAGGCGGCGCTGCAGGAGGGTGCGCCACGCGCCGAGCGCGCTCGCGCCACGACGGAGCGCCTGGCCCGGCTGCGAGAGCGGTTGGGCGGCACCGCCGAC
>DASZZX010000385.1:0-7228 GCA_036260415.1 Nitriliruptorales bacterium | reverse complement strand
GCTGGACGTCGGCGGCCACGAGGTTCCTGACTGCGAGACGGCGGGAGAGGACGGGGCCCCGGCGGTACGGGTGGGCACCGCCCGGTCGGCGGGACCGACGGTCCCCGCGAGGGTAGCGGCTCGGCCATGATGACGAGGCGGCACGGCCGCCGCCAGCGGCGGGTTGCCGATCTGGGACCCGCCACACGGGGGTGGAAGGGACGGACGGTCAGCAGGTCGACCATGAGCGACCAGAACGGCGCGCCACCACGGCGCGTGCGTCGGGTTCGTGTGCTGCTGGCCGACGACTCCGATGACTTCCGCGCGCTCTTGCGCCGGCGTCTGCAGGCCGACGGTCGGTTCGTGGTGGTCGGTGAGGCGTCCAACGGCCAGGAGGCGGTCGCGCTGGCCGAGGACCGCCATCCCGACGTCGTGGTCCTGGACCTCGCCATGCCGGTGATGGACGGCTTGGAGGCCATCAAGCTCATCCGTGAGCGGGTACCCGGTACCAAGTCCGTGGTGCTCACCTCGTACGACGCCTCCGCCCTTGCGGGGCCGGCGCACCGCCTGGGTGCCTACTCCTACCTGGAGAAGGGCACAGCGATCGAACAGATCCTGACCGTGCTCGCCCCGCTGGCACCGCCCGAGTTCGAGTGACGGGCGGCCGCACGCTGCTAGCCGCGCACGACCGCGACCTTGTCCACGGCCTTGCCGAAGCGGCGTTCGCGCGCCTGGTACTGCTCGACCGCCCGCGCCAGCTCGAGCCGGTCGAAGTCGGGCCACAGGGTCTCGACGAAGACGAGTTCGGCGTAGGCCGCCTGCCAGGGGAGGTAATCGGACGTGCGATGCTCCCCCGAGGTGCGGATCAGTAGGTCGACGGGGGGCATGTCCGGGTCGTAGAGGCGCGCAGCGAAGGCGCCTTCGTCGATGCGCCGCAGGCGCCCCGCCTGCACGTCCTCGCACAGTCGGCGGGCGGCGTCCACCAGCTCGGCGTGGCCTCCGTAGTTGAACGCGACGCACAGCGTCATCCGACGGTTCTCCGCGGTCAGAGCCTCGGTGTCCTCCATCAACCGGACCAGGCGTCGGGGCACGGGGCGCCCGCGCCGGCCGATGAACCGCACCCGCACGTCGCGATCGTGCAGCTCCTGCTTCCGGCGCAGCAGCAGCGACTCGTTGAACTCCATCAGGAAGCGGACCTCATCGGCTGGGCGGCGCCAGTTCTGGGTGGAGAACGCGTACACGGTCAGGTACTCGAACCCGAGCTCCAGCGCCCCCTCCACCGTGTCGAACAGGGCCGCCTCGCCGGCCGCGTGTCCCTCGGTGCGCTGCAACCCGCGCAGGTTGGCCCACCGTCCGTTGCCATCCATGATGACCGCCACGTGCCGGGGCAGGCGCTTGGGGTCCAGGCGGACGCGCGGATGCACGGTCTCATCTCCGGCGGGCGACCCTGCCAGGGTAGGGCGCTCGAGGCGTTGCGTCGGAGTGGGGGTGGAGGTGGTCACCGCGGGACCAGCGGGTAGGAGCGCAGCTGGCGCTCCAGGTGGTGCTCGACGAATGCCCGCACAAACGCGGCCGCGTCGCGCCGCGGGCCGACCTGCTCGGCAGCCCCCGGCAGAGCGACCCAGTCTGTGCCGCCGAGCAGCCGCACCAGCGCGATGGTGTCCGGGTCGAGCGCCCGGCTGCCGCCCGGAGCGCAGCCGCGGCACAGCGCCCCGCCGGCCGTGACCGACAGGAACGGGTGGGGACCCGGGGCGCGGCAGAGCGCACACGCCTCGACGAACAGGTGGTAACCGGACACCGACGTGAGCCGCAGCAGGAACGCGTCGACGAAGATGGCGGGGTACGGGGGCCGGGCCGACAGCGCTTGCAACCCCGCCCGCAGCAGCAGGAACACCGGCAGGTTGCGCTCGCCCTCCTGCGCCACCCGATCGGCCGCCTCCACCATCGTGGCGGCGCACGCCGACAGGGTGTAGTCCTCACGCACCGCGGCGAACGCCTCGATCAGCTCGGCCTGGCTCACGACGTCGAGGTTTCGCCCCGCGTACAGCTGCAGATCGACGTGTGAGTACGGCTCCAACCGGCCGCCGAAGCGCGACCCGGGGCGGCGCACCCCCTTGGCGACTGCCCGGACCAGCCCACGACCCTGGGTGAGCACGTGCAGGATGCGGTCGGTCTCCCCCAGCTTCCACGTGCGGAGGACGATGCCCTGGTCGCGGTAGACAGTCACGGCACCGCAGCGTACGGGGCGCCTCGACGTGCGGGCCGGTGGTGCCGCGCCTCGGCGACGACCCGGGGCGCTGCTGACCCTCAGGGTCGTCACCGGGCCAGTTGCTGGCTCCGACCCGACCCGCCCGTCCCATGCTCACAGGGGCGGCCACGGGTAGGGGCGCACGCCGCGTGGTGGCGGGAAGCGCTCGAGTTGGGCGACCCGCTGGGCACGCCGGCACGTCGCCGCGTACTCGTCGGCGGTCAGAAGCCCCGACAGGACGTCGGCGTCGCCGTCGCGCCGCTGCAGCACCTCAGCGACGTACGCCACGTCGGCGCGCACCTCGGCGGGCACCGGTTCGTCGGCGAAGTCCCACGCGACCGTGCGCAGCTTCGGATCGGTGTGGAAGCAGACCCCATGGTCCACAAGCTGAACTCTCCCACCGGCGTCGAGCAGGACGTGGCTGCCCTTGCGGTCGGCGTTGTTGACCACCAGGTCGAACGCCACCATGCGCCTGAGCTGCACCGTGATCGCGTCGTCCAGTTCGGCGACCAGGGCGAAGTAGTGCCGCTCGAGGTCGTGGTCGACGAACAGCTGGACGCTGCCACGTCCCAACGGTCCGCTCTCCCGCAGCACGGTCGGTGGCACCATGCGCCAGCCCAGAAGCCGGTCCACCAGGTAGGCGGCGACCTCCCGACGGTGAAGCGTGCGAGGAGGGAAATCCCACAGGGGAGCCTCGCCGCGCTCCGGCTTGTAGATCGCCAGTCGCCGGGCGGCGTCACCGGCGAGCCGGCACAGGACGGTGAGGTTGGACGCCGAAGCGATGCGTCCCAGCGGCTCCAGCTCGGCACGCCGCAGCAGCCGCAGGACCTCATCCTCGTGCTGGTCCTCGGTCACGGATGGCGCGCGTCGCCGTTCATCCGCGGGCACGTGTGCCCCTCCGGGTCGATCGGCAGGCCGCAGAAGCGGCAGGTGGGCCGGCCCTGCTCCACCGCCCACCTGGCGTGCGCGGCCAGCGTCCTGGCCTGTTCCTCGCTCGCCCAGATCCTGACCTGCTCGGGCTCACGGTCGTCCTCCTCGGGGACGAGCTCGCTGACCTCGAGCACGAAGCGCCCCAGCTGCGGGTCGATGCCCACGCCGATCGCGCCGGCCCGCCAGCGGGGCGTGACCGGCTCCCGCAGCCGCATCGCCACGATGTCCCACGCCCGGACCGGCTCGACGCCGACACCGGCCAGCAGACGCACCAGCAGGTCCGCCAGTGCGGCGACCTGCGGCTTCTCCACCAGCACGGACACGACGTCGCCGGACTCGCCCGCCTGGAGGTAGAAGGTGCGCTGTCCCGGTTCGCCGACGAAGTCGGCTGTCAGGTGGTCGGGATGGCTCAGCTCGATGTCCACGGCTAGCCCGTCCGCGCTGAGCCGGGGCTGAGATCGCCGGTGTCGTTGAGACGCAGCAGCAGGGGCGGTCCCGAGCGCGGCACGCCCAGGACCGTGACCGACGCGGGCGCGACCGTCAGTCGCTGGAACAGGTCCAGGGGGATTCCGGCGTAGTGCGCCACCACCACCTTGATGATGTCGGCGTGGCTGACGACCACCACGGTCTGGCGGTCGGTGTGCTGCCGGCTGAGCGACTCGATGGCGGCCACCGCCCGCTGCTGCGCCGCCACGAACGACTCCCCGTCGGGGAAGGCGACGCGGCTGGGGGCCGCCTGGATCGCCCGCCAGAGCTTCGTCCGTCGCAGCTGCCCCAGCGGGCGGTCGGTCCAGGCCCCGTAGTCGAACTCCAGCACCCCGACGAGCTCACGCACCTGCAGGCCGACCCGCTGCGCGATCGCCTCGGCCGTCTGCACGGTCCGCGGGACCGGCGAGGCGTACACCGCGGTCACCTTCGACCTGCACAGGCGTTCAGCCAGTCCCACCGCCTGGGCCCGACCCTGGTCGCTCAGGGACGCTGTTGTCCTGCCACCCAGCCGCTTGCCGGTGGCGGCCGTGACGGCGTGACGGACCAGGACGACGGTCGGCACGTGGACGAGCTCACCAGGTCGGGGCGCCGTCAACGTACAGCAGCGACCGAGCGCCCCTCCTCGTCACGCGACCTGAGCATCCACGGCCGCGGCGGGCTGGTCACACGGCCTGGCGGCTGTCGCACTGCGGAGGGCACACCCCGTCGGGTGGCTAGTACGCCCGCGCGAACAACACGCGGGTGCCGTAGTCGGAGGGCTGCCCACAGCGGATGCAGGCGCCCCGCTCCTCCGCCCGCCCGAAGGGGATGACCCGTGGCGTGGCGGTCGTCTCGGCCTTGATCTCGTCCTCGCAGCCGGGGCTGCCGCAGTGCAACGCGTAGGCGAAGCCGGCCTGCACCTGGGCGGCGAAGTCCTGCCAGCCGTCCACCTCGGCGCTGCGGCCGTCCCGGAAGGCGGTGGCCCGCCCGATCAGCTCCAGGTGGTAGTCACGCAGCCGCTGCGGGACGCTCGCCGCCAGCCCCGCCAGCGGCAGCGTCTGCTTGCCTTCGCGGCCGATGCGTTGGGCGAGGACCGCCTGGTCGCCGTCGACGTCCCGCGGCCCCAGCTCGACGCGCAGCGGCACGCCCCGCAGCTCCCAGTGGTTGAACTTGAACCCGGGCGACACCTCCTCGCGGTCGTCGACGTGCACCCGTACGCCCGCAGCGGTCAGCTCGGAGGCCAGCCGGTGCGCGCGAGCGGCCACCCGGACGTGATCCTCGCCCCGCCCGATCGTGACGATCACCACCTGGTAGGGGGCGAGCCCCGGGGGCAGCACGAGCCCCTGGTCGTCGCCGTGGGCCAGGATGGTTGCACCGAGCATCCGGGTGCTCATCCCCCACGACGTGGTGTGGCAGAGCCGCAGCTGGTTGTGCTCGTCCTGGTAGGTGATGTCGAACGCCTCCGCGAAGTTCGTGCCGAGGTAGTGCGACGTACCCGACTGCAGGGCCCGACCGTCACGCATCATCCCCTCGATCGAGTAGGTGTGCGCCGCGCCGGGGAAGCGTTCCCCCGGCGTCTTCTCACCCTCCACCACCGGGATCGCCGCCACGTCCCGTGCGAAGGTGGCGTACACGCCGAGCATCCGCAGGGTCTCGTCCATCGCCTCCGCGGCGGTGGCGTGCGCGGTGTGGCCCTCCTGCCACAGGAACTCGGTGGTGCGCAGGAAGACCCGTGGCCGCAGCTCCCACCGCACCACGTTCGACCACTGGTTGATCAGCACCGGCAGGTCCCGGTAGCTGGAGATCCAGCGCGCGTACATCTCGCCGACGACCGTCTCGGAGGTCGGGCGCACCACCAGGGGTTCGTCGAGTTCCTTGCCCCCCGCGTGGGTGACGACCGCCAGCTCCGGGGAGAACCCCTCGACGTGCTCGGCCTCCCGCTGCAGGAAGCTCATGGGGATGAGCAGGGGGAAGTAGGCGTTCTGGTGCCCGGTGTCCTTGAACATCTGGTCGAGCTGTACCTGCAGCAACTCCCACATCCGGTAGCCGTACGGGCGGATGACCATCGAGCCCTTGGACGGTCCACGGTCGGCGAGCCCGGCCTGGAACACGACCTCGTTGTACCAGGCGGAGACGTCCTGGCTGATCGGGGTGACTCCGAGGGTGTGCCGCTTGCCGTTGGCCATGCGTCGCGCCTCACGCGTCCGACCCGTCGGGCCGGCACCCTACCGCCGGGTGCGCGGCCGCCGTGCTCCCGCAAAAGGGGCGCCGCCGTGGACGGCGGCCGTGGTGGCGGCCCGTTGCCTGGCAGCGTCCCGGCGGCTGCGGTGCGTCCCGACGGAAGCACGGATGGCCCTCCGGGCGGCCCAACTACGATCGCGCGGATGGATGGCAGCCGCAGGGCGGTCCTGGTCGCGCTGAGCGCCAACGTCGGCATCGCCGCGGCCAAGCTGGTCGGCTTCCTGGTCACCGGCTCCGCGGCGCTGCTCGCCGAGACGTTCCACTCGGTGGCGGACACCAGCGACCAGGCACTGCTGCTCCTGGGCCGCTGGCGAGCGCGGCGGCTGCAGACCCCGGAGCACCCCTTCGGGTACGGCCGGGAGCGCTACTTCTGGGCCTTCATGGTGGCCATCCTGCTGTTCTCGCTCGGGGCCGCGGGCGCCGTCCGGGAGGGGATCACGCATCTGGTCCGCGGCGAGGAACTGGTCGAGCCCGGTTGGGGGCTGGGCATCCTGATCGTGGCGCTGCTGCTCGACTCGCTGTCGCTGCGGACCGCCGCCCGCCAGGCGCAGCGGGGCGAGCACGGCTCGTGGTGGCGGTACGTGCGCGACACCAAACAGCCGGAGATCTCGGTGATCCTGCTGGAGGACTCCGGCGCGGTGGTCGGCGTGCTGGTCGCCATCGCGGGGCTGGGTCTCACCGTCCTCACCGGCGACCAGAGGTACGACGCCGCGGCCAGCATCGGCGTGGGGGCGGTGCTGGGCGTCATGGCGCTGATCCTCGCGCGTGAGATGAAGAGCCTGCTCATCGGGGAGGCCGCAGCACCCGAGCAGGCGGAGGCGATCCGCGAGATCGTCCGGTCGGACTCGGACGTGCGCGACCTGGTCTACCTGCGCACCATGCACCTGGGGCCGGAGTCGATCCTGATCGAGGCCAAGGTCCGCTTCGGTGAGGAGCTGGCCTCGCGGGACGTGGCGCTGGCGATCGACCGGATGGAGCGGCGCATCCGCTCGCGGGTGGACGCGGCCAGGGTCATCTCGATCGAGGCCGACGTGCCCCGGTCGGCGGACCCCGACATGCCGGAGTGGGAGCAGCACGAGACGAGCGGCGACGCTCACGGACGGTGACAGGGGCTCCGATGGCCGCCGGCGGAGGGCAGCGCGCGATCGTCGCGGCGTTCCTGGCGAACGTGGGCATCGCCGCCGCCAAGCTGGTCGCGTTCCTGTTCACCGGCGCCGCGTCGATGCTGGCCGAGTCGATCCACTCGGTGGCCGACGCGTCCAACCAGGGACTGTTGATGCTGGGCCGGCGCCGGGCGCAGCGCGACGCAACCCCGCAGCACCCCCTCGGGTACGGCCGCGTGCGCTACTTCTACGCCTTCGT
>DASZZX010000384.1:0-9524 GCA_036260415.1 Nitriliruptorales bacterium | reverse complement strand
GGACCCGCGCCGAACGGCCCACGGCCCCCGCCATCCGACGATCGTGCGTCGTGGCGGTCACCGGCGACCGTGAGCGCGCACGATGCAGTGGGGCGGCAGGCGGCCCCCGTGATCGTGCGTCGTGGCGGTCACCGCTGACCGTGAGCGCGCACGATGCAGCTATCCGGGTCGGCTGCTGCCTCGACCGTCTGCCGGGACCCGCGCCGAACGGCCCACGGCCCCCGCCATCCGACGATCGTGCGTCGTGGCGGTCACCGGCGACCGTGAGCGCGCACGATGCAGTGGGGCGGCGGGCGGCCCCCGTGATCGTGCGTCGTGGCGGTCACCGCTGACCGTGAGCGCGCACGATGCAGCTATCCGGGTCGGCTGCTGCCTCGACCGTTTGCCCGGACCCGCGCCGAACGGCCCACGGCTATCCACAAGCTCAGGGAAGGCCCTCCTGACGCGACCGCGCCGACGGACCAGGCTGCGTCCTCATGGGCTGGCCGCAGCTGATCCGCCACGCCACCGTGTTCCAGCACGGAGCTGTCCACGTGCGCCAGTGCGAGCCGTTCGGTGTGTCCTCCTCGTCGTTGATGAGGCGGGCGCGGCGCGAAGAATGGCCTCGACCGCACCGTGGCGTGACGATCCTCCCCGGGGCGGGGAACACTTACGAGCGCCGCGTCAGCGCCGCCCTGCTGGCGGCCGGCGACCATGCGGTGGCAGCGAGGTGGACGGCGGCCTATCTGCTGGGCATCGTCGATCGCCCGGCGGCGGGAGTCGAGCTGCTCGTTCCGTACGGCAAGGGCGTGCCCGACCTCGGCTCGCACGTGCACGTCTCGCGTAGCCGCACGATCACCGACCGTGAAGTGGTGCGGGCGCGCCATCTGCCCTGCACCAGTGCCGAACGGAGCTTCTGCGACCTCGCGGAAGGCACACGCACCGGCGTGCTACGAGGGCATCTCATCGACGCGAACCAACGTGGCCTGGTCCGGTACCCGCGTGTGCTGGACAAGACGTTCGCGCTGCGAGGGTCGCCGGGCATGCCCCGTCTGCGAACGTTGCTGCACGAGTTGGCTCCGGAGGCGTGCGATTCGATCTTCGTGTACCACGTGCGGGGCGCTCTGACGGCCGCCGGCATGGCGCCCGATCCGGTCCCCGCGGCCGTCACCGCCCGCAACGGCGTCGTGGTCCATCCAGACATCACCTACCAGCCGTACCGCGTGGGGGTGGAGTGCGAAGGCTTCGGGGCGCACAACTCTCGGCGCCATCTCGACCGGGACATCCGTCGGCGCAACACGCTGCGTGGGACCGGCTACGCGATCATCTGGGTCGGTTGGGAGCGCTTCGAGCACGACCTGGACGGGTTCCTCGCCGAGGTGCGCGACGAGCTGGTGGCCAGGGGCTGGCCCGGCTGACAGGAGCGTGGCCGTCCAACGGTCGCCGGTGACCGTCACGATGCACGATCGGTGGAGGTCCGTGGATCGTGCGTCCTTGCGGGCGTCGGTGACCGGGGCGACGCACGATCGGTGGAGGTCCGTGGATCGTGCGTCCTTGCGGGCGTGGGTGACCGTCACGACGCACGTTCGAGGGTGGGCGGTCGGGGCGTGTGGCGGTTGCCCGGTACCCGTGGGCCCGGGTCACGTGGATGGTGCGTCCTTGCGGGCGTCGGTGACCGAGGGGACGCACGATCGGTGGAGGTCCGTGGATCGTGCGTCCTTGCGGGCGTGGGTGACCGTCACGACGCACGTTCGAGGGTGGGCGGTCGGGCTGGCCGGCTGATGGGGGCGGCTGTCCGGCGCGGTCTGTCCGGCGCGGTCTGTCCGGCGCGGTCTGTCGGCGCGGTCTGTCCGGCGCGGTCTGTCCGGCGCGGTCTGCGCGGGGCGGTCTGCGCGGGGCGGTCTGCGCGGGGCGGGATCCCGGGTACGGTCCCCCCGTGGAGCGGCTCTTCGACGACCCCACGGCGGTCGATCCCGACCGGCCGTCCGTGTTGCCGCCCGCCACCGCCCCGCTGGCAGCCCGCATGCGACCGCGCTCCCTGGACCAGTTCGTGGGCCAGGAGCACGCCGTCGGCGACGGCACCCCACTGCGCACCCTGCTCGCCCGGGACGCGCTCAGCTCGATCGTGCTGTGGGGCCCGCCGGGCAGCGGCAAGACCTCGCTGGCAGCGGTCGTGGCCGCCACCACCGCCGCCGCGTGGGAGGAGCTGTCGGCGGTCAGCGCCGGGGTGAAGGACGTGCGGGCGGTGATCGAACGCGCCCGAGAGCGTCGGCAGGCCACGGGGCGCCGCACCCTGCTGTTCATCGACGAGATCCACCGGTTCAACAAGGCGCAGCAGGACGCGCTGTTGCCCGCGGTGGAGAACGGCTGGGTGACGCTGGTCGGTGCCACCACCGAGAACCCCTTCTTCGAGCTCAACGCCCCGTTGCTGTCGCGCTGCCTCCTCGTCCGGCTCGAGCCGCTCGACGAGGAGGCGGTCACCGCGATCGTCCAGCGGGCCCTGACCGACCCCGAGCACGGGTACGGGGGTCGCGTCCAGCTTGAGGAGGCAGCGCTGCGCCACCTGGTCGCAACGGCCGACGGTGACGCCCGCACGGCGCTGGTCACGCTGGAGGCCGCGGTCGAGGCGGCGACCCGCGGAGCCGCGCGCGGTGTCGCACCCGGGACCCGCGACCTGCCGGGAGAGGGCACCCCGCAGACCGTGGACATCGACGACGTGGCCACGGCGCTGGCGTCGCGGCGGCTGCGCTACGACAAGGCCGCCGACCAGCACTACGACCAGGTGTCGGCTTTCATCAAGTCCCTGCGCGGCAGCGACCCCGACGCGGCCGTCTACTGGCTGGTCCGAATGCTGGAGGCAGGCCAGGACCCGCGCTTCCTCGCCCGTCGCATGGTGATCTTCGCCAGCGAGGACGTCGGACTGGCCGACCACACCGCCCTGCCGACAGCGGTGGCGGCTTTCGAGGCCCTCGACCGCGTGGGGCTCCCCGAGGCCCGCTTCAACCTCGCCCAGGCTGCGATCGCCCTCGCCACCGCCCCGAAGTCGGACAGCGTGAAGCGAGCGCTCGGTGCAGCGGACACCGCCGTCCAGGAGGCCGGCAACGCACCGGTGCCCGTGCACCTGCGCGACGCCCACTACCGGAGCGCCTTCAGGCTGGGCCACGGGGTCGGGTACCGCTACCCGCACGACTACGCTGGCGCCCACGTCGCACAGCAGTACCTGCCGGACGAGCTGGTCGGCCAGGTCCTGTACGAGCCGACGCAGCACGGCGATGAAGTCCTCGTCGCCGAGCGTCTCCGAGCCTGGCGGGGAGGGGAGCCTGCTGGCGCCCGAGCGCCGGAGGCGGAGGAGTCCGCGGCCATCCGGGGACGGGGACACCAGGAGTCGGGGACCAGTCGCGCGGCGGGGGCGGAGGAGTCGGCGACCGGCCGGGCGGCGGGACCGGAGCAGCCCGCGACCGGCCAAGCTGTGGCGCGGGCGGGGACCGCCGCGGATGGAGGGGCGGGGCGGGACACCGCCACCGGCGTTGCGGCACAGGTGGAGACTCGCTCCGGGCGAGCGACTGGTGAGGCGACTGTCGGGCCGGCTGGGCGGGGCGAGGCACCGGACGAGCAGCAGGACCAGGAGGGGACGACGTGAGCGGTGCGAGCTGGGCGGCGGTCATCGCGGCTGGCTTCTTCGGTCTCGGCGTCCTGGTGGTGTGCGTCGTCCTGCTCAACGTGTTCCGCCTCATCTCCGAGCTGGCACACCTGGTGGAGGGCATCACCGAGGAGACCGTGCCGCTGATCGGTGGGATCAACGAGACGGTCAGCGGCGTCAACGTCGAGCTGGCCCGTGTGGACGCCATCGTCGCCGGCGTGCAGCAGATCACCCAGCGCGCCGACTCGATGGTGGGAGTGCTGCAGGTCACCATCGCCACCCCGCTGATCAAGGCGGCGGCGTACGCCGCCGGTGCCGCCGGGGCGCTGAGAGCCGTCCGTGCCGTGAGGGACGCGTGACCGGGGGCCGCGGTGGGACGAGTTGGCGCCGGGGCGCTGAGAGCGGTCCGCCCCGTGGGGGAGGCGCCGCCGACGGCGCTACGAGGACAGGGGTGGCGTGGGGGGACGCGCCGCCGACGGCGCGTGGAGCCATGGCGTGCTTGAGCGACGGATGACCGCTGGAGGCGCCGTCCGACCGGACCAGGGAGCGACATGCGCAAGCTGTTCCTGCTGATCTTCTTCACGCTCTTCGGGCTCGGCATCGGGCTCGTCGTAGGTGCCATCGTCGTGCGGCGACTCGACCGCGCCACCGCCCGCCTGCGCCCGGGCCGGCGACGCGCGTCCGCTGGACGCGGGGCACGGTCGTCCCGCGCCGGGCCGGGATGGCGCGAGCGTCTTCAGGTGGCGCGGGAGGCCGGCGCGGCCGCGGCCGCGGCGAAAGAGCAGGAGCTGCGAGCGCGCTTCGGCGTGCCGACCGCCGCGGAGGTGGCGGCGCGACGTGACGCCGGCCGGGCGGGGTGACGTGTGGACGCCGTCACGATCCGGGAGACCTTCCTGCGCTTCTTCGAGGAGCGTGACCACGAGCGTTTCCCGTCGGCGTCGCTGATCCCCAACGACCCGACGCTGCTGCTCACGTCCGCCGGCATGGTGCCGTTCAAGCCGTACTTCCTCGGCGACGCCGACCCGGGCCGTCCGCGGCGGTGCAGCTACCAGAAATGCGCCCGCACCACCGACATCGACAACGTTGGCCACACCACCCGTCACCTGACGTTCTTCGAGATGCTCGGCAACTTCTCGTTCGGCGACTACTTCAAGCGCGCGGCGATCGTCTGGGCGTGGGAGCTGGCCACCCAGGAGTTCGGACTGCAGCCCGAGCGCATCTGGGTCACGGCGTTCGAGGAGGACGACGAGGCGCCCGAGATCTGGACGACCGACACCGACGTGCCGTCCGAGCGCATCCAGGCCATGGGGAGGGCGGACAACTTCTGGTGGATGCACGTCGCCGGGCCGGGCGGACCGAACACTGAGCTGTACTACGACCGCGGGCCCGACCACGGGCGCGAGGGCGGGCCCGCCGTCGACGACGAGCGCTACCTGGAGTTCTACAACCTCGTGTTCATGCAGTACCTCATGGCCGACGACGGCGCGATCCTCGGAGACCTGCCGAAGCAGAACGTCGACACCGGCATGGGACTCGAGCGCATGGCGGTGCTCCTGCAGGACGTCCCCACCGTCTACGAGACCGACGTGCTCGGACCCATCCTGGAACGGGCGCAGGAGCTGACCGGCCGAGCCTACGGCGAGGATCCCGACACCGACGTGTCGCTGCGGGTCATCGCCGAGCACGCCCGCACCGCCACGTTCCTGATCGCCGACGGCGTGCTGCCCTCCAAGGAGGGCCGCGGCTACGTGCTGCGACGGCTGCTGCGGCGGGCCGTGCGCCACGCGCGGCTGGTGGCCCGCGACGGTGGCGACACCGGCCGCGACGGCGACGACACCGGCCGCGACGTCCCCGGCGACGGGTACGTCGGCGGGCCGGTCGACATGGGGATCATGCCGGCGATGGTCGATGCGGTGATCGCCACGATGGCCGGCGGCTACCCCGATCTGCAGGCTCAGCGACAGCTGGTCGCCAGGGTGGTCGGGGCCGAGGAGGCCGATTTCCAGCGCACGCTCCGGCAGGGGCTCGAGATCCTGGAGGATGCGGTCGCCGAGGCGCGCGACGCCGGCGAGGGTTCGCTGCCCGGAGGCACCGCCTTCAAGCTGCACGACACCTACGGCTTCCCGATCGACCTGACCGTGGAGATCATCGAGGAGGCCGGGCTCACGCTCGATCGCAGCGAGTTCGGCCGTCTCATGGAGGCGCAGCGCGAGCGCGCCCGACGTGCGCTGCGTCGAGACGGCGCCGCGATTCCTGCGGAGGTCTACCGTGAGGCGGCGGCGACGGCCGGCGGGGTCGAGTTCGTCGGCTACGACCGCACCGCGGCCGACTCCCGCCTCGCGGCGATGGCGACGCCGGACGGCGTGATCGGGGAGGCGGGAGAGGGCGACGAGGTCGACGTGGTGCTGGCGGTCACGCCCTTCTACCCGGAAGGTGGCGGGCAGGTCGGCGACAGAGGCGTGCTGCAGACCGCCACCGGACGCTTGGAGGTGCTCGACACACGATCGCCGATCGAGGGCGTCGTCGCCCACCGTACCCGGGTCGCGGCCGGCGAGGTGGCCGTGGGCCAGGACGTGCACGCGCAGGTCGACGAGCGTCGCCGCCACGCCACCGAGCGCAGCCACTCCGCCACGCACATCCTGCACGCCACCGTCCGGGAGATCCTGGGCGACCACGCCCAGCAGGCCGGGTCGCTGGTCGAGGCCGGGCGGCTGCGCTTCGACTTCCCCCACTTCGAGCAGGTGCCGCGCGACGAGCTCGAACGGATCGAGTCCTGGGTCAACGACCGGCTGCTGGCAGACCACCCGGTCCGCACCGACGTCATGCCGATCGACGAGGCCAGAGCCGCCGGGGCGATCGCCCTGTTCGGCGAGAAGTACGGCCAGCAGGTGCGGGTGGTCACCATCGGCGACTACTCCAAGGAGCTGTGCGGAGGCACCCACGTGCGCTCCGCCGCACGCGTCGGTGGGCTGGTGATCGTCCGCGAGGAATCGATCGGTGCCAACCAGCGGCGCATCGAGGCGCTGACAGGCGCGGACGCGTACGTCCACGCGGCGCGCGAGCGGCTGATCGCCGAGGAGGCCGCGCGTCTGCTCGACGTGCCGGCCGACCAGCTCATCGCGCGCATCGAGGCGCTGACGGAGCGTCTGCGTGACGCCGAACGCCAGCTCGCCCGCGCGCGTTCGGCCTCCCTGGCTCAGGAGGCCCGCGAGATCGCAGCCGCGGCGCAGCGGCAGGGGGGCCTCGCGGTGGTCAGCCGCCAGGTGGCGGACGTGGACGCCGACGAGCTGCGGCAGCTGGCCCTCGAGATCCGCGGCCACCTCGCGACCCGGGGCGTGGTCGTCGTGGGCACCGAGACGCCGGAGGGCACCGCACAGCTCGTCGGCGTCGTGACCCCTGATCTGGCTGACGAGGGGGTCGAGGCCCGCCCCATCCTCCACCCGGCAGCCCAGGTCGTGGGCGGGGGAGCGGGTGGCCGCGGCGACCTGGCCCAGGCCGGCGGACGCGAAGGACGCAAGTTGGCGGAGGCGCTGCGCGTCGCCGCGGACGAGGCCCGCAAGGTGGCCAGCTGATCGCCGACCGCACACCGCAGGACGACGCGCGGCGCCGCGTGCTCGGCGTCGACCTCGGCGACGTCCGAATCGGTCTAGCGCTCAGCGACCCGGACGCGACCGTGGCCACCCCGCTCGCCACCCTGCACGTCGCGGACGCCGACGACCCGGCATCGATCGTGGACCGGCTGGTCGCGGTCGCGCAGCGGGAGGGCGCGGGCACGGTGGTGGTAGGGCTGCCCAGGGCGCTGTCGGGACGGGAAGGACGTCCCGCCCAGCGCGCCCGCGAGGTCGCGCGGCTGCTGGCGGAGCACGGCCTCGACGTGGACCTGCGCGACGAGCGGTTCACGACCGTGGAGGCCGAACGTGTCATGCTCGCACAGCGCGTCAGGCGGCGCGAGCGCCGGCAGGCCGTCGACAGGGTGGCAGCTACCCTCCTGCTCCAGACGTACCTCGACGCCCGCCGATCGGAGAGCCGCTGATGGCCCTGAGCGGCGCGGCCAAGGCGGTCGTGGGCATCCTCGCCGTCGTGGGGATCCTGGTCGGCGTGGGGCTCGGCTACGCGGGCTGGTCGCTGTCCGGTGCCCCGGGCGGAGGCGAGGCCGTCACCATCGACGTGGCCCAGGGCGCCAGCGCCTCGACGGTCGCCGACCAGCTCGCCGACGAGGGCGTGGTGCGATCCGCGTTGGCCTTCCGGCTGAAGGCGCGCAGCCGCGGCCTCGACCGGGGACTGCAGGCGGGCACGTACGAGATGGAGACCGGGATGAGCGTCGACCAGGCGATCGATCGCCTGCTCGCGGGGCCCTCGTCCCCGGCCGTGTTCCGCTTCACGGTGCCCGAGGGGCTGACGGTCGAGCAGACGTTGGCCAGGCTGGCCGAGGCGACGCCGTTCAGCGTCGAGGAGTACCGGGCCGTGCTCGACGGCGGGGAGCTGAGCGTGCCCGGCTGGGTGCCGCCGCTCGACGCGTTCGGGGAAGGGGTGCGCGAACCCTACGAGGGCTTGCTGTTCCCGGAGACCTACGAGTTCGCCAACGACCGCGCGACCCCGCAGGCCGTGCTCAAGCGCATGGTCGACCAGCTGGTCAAGGTGGTCGACGGCGTCCCCGACGAGCAGGTCGCGGCGGCCGCCGCCCGCGGGTTCGACCGCTACCAGGTCCTGATCCTGGCCAGCCTCCTGGAGGAGGAGGCCAGGGTGGCCGAGGAGCGGCCCACCATCGCCGGTGTGATCCTCAACCGGCTGCAGGCGCAGCGACCGCTCGAGGTCGACGCGTCGAACATCTACGCGGTCGGCGAGCACACCGGCCGGGTGGGGGGCGCCTACCTCGAGGTCGAGTCGCCCTACAACCTCTACAGGAACGTGGGGCTGCCGCCCACGCCGATCTCGGCGCCTGGCCGCGCGGCGATCGAGGCGGCCTTCACGCCGGACGAGAACGACTTCCTGTTCTACGTGAAGAAGGACCTCGAGGGCCGCCACGCCTTCGCTGCGACGTTCGAGGAGCACCAGCGCAACGTGGCCAGGTACCGCCAGCTGCAGCGCGAGCAGGCCACCGCCAGCCCGTCGCCTGCCCGCCCCACGCCCACCGGTCCGTCGCCCACCCCCACCGCCGGGCCGGCGGGCGGGTGACCGCCTGGCCGTCGGCGACCACGCGGCTGGTCGCGTTGCTCGGCTGGCCGGTGCGTCACTCGCTGTCGCCGGTCCTGCACAACGCCGCCTTTCGCGAGCAGGCGCTGGACCTCGTGTACCTGGCCCTGCCGACCCCGCCGGACCGGCTCGCCACCGTGGTCGAGGCGCTCACCGCCGTGGGGTCCGCGGGGGCCAACGTGACCGTGCCACACAAGCAGCAGGTGGTCCGGTTGTGCCGGCGGCTCACCGACGAGGCCCGGCTGGTGGGCGCGGTCAACACGCTGGTGTGGGGTCCCGACGGGCTCGTGGGCGACAACACCGACGCGGTGGGGTTGGGACGTGCGCTGCGCGACGACGCTGCATTGACGAGCGGCGTACCCGCGGTGGTCCTGGGGACCGGAGGCGCTGCGCGGGCGTGCGCGGTGGCGCTCGGCCGGCTCGCCGCGCCGGTCACGTTCGTCGGGCGGCGACTCGAGGCGGCCGAGGAACTGGCGACCCTCGCGGAGGGGTGCGGGGCGTCCGACGTGCGTGCGATCGACCTGGCCGAGGCAGGCTGGGTGACCGACGCGGTGTCGGAGGCGGTGCTGGTGGTCAACGCCACGCCGCTCGGTCTGCAGGGAGAGGAGCTGCCAGGCCCGTTCCAGCAGCTGCATGCGGGCCAGGTCGCGTACGACCTGGTGTACGGCCCGGCCGACACACCCTTCGTGGCGGCCGCGCGGGCGGCCGGCGC
>DASZZX010000383.1:0-7179 GCA_036260415.1 Nitriliruptorales bacterium | reverse complement strand
GGACAGCGCGGCGACCATGGTGCGTGGCGACCGGGTCAGAATCTGGGGCAGGGCCTCCAACCCGTCCATACGCGGCATCCGCAGGTCCAGCCGGACGTCGTGCTGCTGGACCTGCGGATGCCGCGTATGGACGGGTTGGAGGCCCTGCCCCAGATTCTGACCCGGTCGCCACGCACCATGGTCGCCGCGCTGTCCGCCATGGAGTCGGAGCTGATGGGTGGTGCTGCCAGGGCCCGGGGGGCGTTCGCCTACATCGAGAAGGACGCACTCGATGCCGGCCTCGATGAACGGGTGTGGCGGCTGCTGCAGGAGTTCCGGCGCGCGCTGGCCGGTGACACGGTGGTAGCTCCCAACCACGAGTGAACCTGTGCGCGGTGGTGTCGGCCGCTCAGCTGCCAGGTGGGCGAGAGAGGACTTTAACCTCCATGGGCTTGCGCCCACACGGACCTGAACCGTGTTGGCCGCGTGGTCGACAGTGTCGCCACATCTCTCACTGTGCCGCTGACCTGGGAAAAGACATCCGTGTGATGCCAAGCAGTGCCCCTCGTGTCAGGCTGTTCCGGATCTCATGGTGTCACGATGGTGTCACGGGAGTCGGCTGGCGTGCCTGTCGGGTCGCGTCACACGACTGCGCTGGAGTCAGGTCTGCACCTTGTCGGAAAAGCGCTGGCGCGCCGCCTGACGTGACACGCCGAGCGCGACCGCGATCTGGTTCCACGACCTTCCATGCTCTCGAGCGACCTCAACAGCGTCCCGCAGCCGCTCCTCGTCATCACGCACCGCCTCAGCGGCAACGGCAACCCCGCGGAGGTCTTCGGTGTCAATCACCTCGGCCTTCTCGGGATCGAGCTTTTCGGCCAACTCCTCGAAGCGCTCCGCCGCCCGTTCGATCTCCTCGTCCGTGTGTCGTCGCATCTGCATCACCTCCTCAGCGGAGGAATCGGTAGAACTTCCGTCGCAGGGACATCGCGTGGATGACCACCGCGTCATCGCCGTCGATGTCGAGGACGCCAATCTCCAGCAGCGCGCCGTCGGCTGCCGGTCCGATCAGCATCGTCAGGTCGTCTTCCATCTCCACCCAGCGGAGGGCGTTGCGAACCGCGTGCCAGATGTCCGCATCGCTGACACCGTGCTTCCGGGCAGGGCTCACCTATCCGCACTTAGACAAGATAGCTTGTCTAGCGCGGGAGGCAAGTCCCGGCGTGGCTGCTGGGTTGCTCACCGGTCAGCCCCCTCGTCTGTGTCCCGCCCGCTGGGCTCGATCCCGACCAGAGCTAGGAGCTTCGCAGATGGGACGACCAGGCGCCGGCCCAGCCGGATGGTCGGGATCTCGCCTCGAGCCGCGGCCCGGTAGGCGCTGCTGCGGCTGAGGCCGAGCAACTCGCCCGCCTCCTCGACGGTGAGCGTGAGGGGCAGTCTGTCGGCCTCTGCAAGGTCTGCGAACGTCATGGTGTATTCCTCCTCGACTCGACCCCGGTCGCATCGGACGGCTTGCCCTCCTGCGGGCCGGGCTTCCGAGGGTCCGGATGCAGCACACAAATCACGCACAAGAGCGTTTGTGCGCGCCTTGTGCGCTAGCGGTAGGTACCGCCCGAGACGTATTTCGCCCTCGTCGGCGGCCTAGAGCGCGATTTCCCGCGTTGCGCTGAGCGCACGACCCCGTGCGTGTGCGTGCCTTGTGCGCTCCCACGAGCCATTAGCCATCCATGCCCTCGGACGGTTAGAGGCCGGATGATGCTAAGGAGTGTGACGGTCGCCAGCTGCTGCTGGCGCCAAGCGGAGTGGCCAAGTAGGCGACGTGTATCGCCCAGGGTCCGTCGCCGTCGACCCGTCAACGATCGGCGGTTCCAATCAGTTGCCGGCTTGGACGGCGACTGCGGCGCCGCCTGCTTGGTCCATGCCTGCGGACACCACAGAGAGGAGATCGCCAGGCTGGCAGTTCAGCGCCTCGCAGATCGCGATGAGGGTCGAGAACCGGATTGCGCGAGCCCGGTCGTTCTTGAGTACGCAGAGGTTGGCGACGGTTGCCGATCTCGCCAACCCGCTCAAGGCAGCCGGGCCCCGTCCCGCAACGCTCGCGACAAGTGCTGGACCCGCGACCAGCTCGTTGCCTTCCTCGACCAATGCCGCGACGTGGGCGACCGGCTGTAGGCGCTGTGGTTCCTCATCACCACCACCGGGCTGCGGCGCGCCGAGACCCTCGCGCTGCGCTGGACGGACCTCGACCTCGACGACACCCGGCTCACCATCCGCGAAACCGTGACCGTTGCCGACGGTGTCGTCGTGTGGCAGGACGACGCCAAGAGCAACGAAAGCGAACGCACCGTCGCCCTGGACGCTCGGACCGTCGCCATCCTGCGCGAACACCGCACACGCCAGGCCGCCGAACGGCTCGCCGCCGGCCCCGCCTGGTCCACCCACGACCGCGACCGTGACCTCGTGTTCACCCGCCCCGACGGAACCGCGATCCCCCCAAAGAGCGCCTCGCAGATGTTCACCCGTCGCGTCGACGCGGTCGCCCTGCCACGGATCGGGGTCCACGGGCTCCGCCACACCTGGGCCACCCTCGCCCTGCGCGCAGGCGTCCCGGTCAAGGTCGTCAGCGAACGGATCGGCCACGCCGACCCCGCCATCACCATGCAGATCTACGCCCACGCACTCGAAGGCGACGACGCTGCCGCAGCCGAGATCACCGCGGCGGCGATCTTCGGGGACTGATGGGCACACCCTACTGTGCCGCTGACCTGCAAAAACCACGTCCGTGTCGTTACACCGCGTGCTACCCCACCCCCCTTTGCAGCGCGGTTCGGGTCCACACCGGGTCCACGGAGTGCCCGATGTGAGAGCGCTCTGTCGACCTGTCGAGTCAGCGTGAACCGGTCGGCGGCGGGATCCCGAGGTCTCGGCAGATCTTGCGCGCGAGACCGAAGTCGATCTCACGGTGGCGGGGTACGGCCGTCGAACGCTCCGCGTCGAAACCCCAGAAGCTGTGCTTCCCACCCTCACGCAACAGCCGCGCGCCCTGAGCTCGAAGGTGCCGCTCGAGGTCCCGACGCTTCACCCGCCGATGACGAGCTCGAGCGACTCGCTGTCAGCCGCCTCGGCGCTCGCGTGCTCTCCGAAGCGGAGCTCGAGGAGACCACGCAGCGCATCGATGACGTTCGCGCGCGCCTCAGCCCGGGTCTTGCCCTGGCTGTGCGCACCGGGGACCTCGGGGATGGACGCAACGACCCAGCCGTCCTCCCCGTCCTCATAGACGATCGTCAAGCGCAGTGACTCGGTCATGTGGGCAACGGTACCCACCCGGACCGCCGCCAGTCGATCGAGTGCTACACCGTCCCCCGCATCGGCGGCGTCCGCCTCGAACAGCTCACCCTGCCGGGGCTCACCTGCGACCGGCTGGTGCTCGATGTCCTCGAGCCTGTACCGCGGGCTCGGGACCAACGGCAAGCGCCGCGGCGTCTGCCGCACCGACGGACGCACCTGCCAGGTCGACGGGTGCTTGCCAGAGCTCAACGACGGGCTGAAGGCCAAGAGCGTCCGCAACGTCCACGGCTGCCTGCACGTCGCGCTCGAGGCCGCGGTCGAACGCGGCTACGTCCCGCGCAACGTGGCCGACCCCCCCGAAGCGCGCCTCCAAGATGTTCACCCGTCGCGTCGACGCGGTCGCCCTGCCACGGATCGGCGTGCACGGCCTCCGACACACCTGGGCCACCCTCGCGCTGCGTGCAGGCGTCCCGGTCAAGGTCGTCAGCGAACGGATCGGCCACGCCGACCCCGCCATCACCATGCAGATCTACGCCCACGCACTCGAAGGCGACGACGCTGCCGCCGCCGAGATCACCGCGGCAGCGATCTTCGCGGACTGACGAGCGCAACCCCCGTCGCGGTCCACGGTCCAACCGCGAATCCCAACCGTACGCGGGACGAGGCTCCGGCCGAGGCCTCATCCGCAACTGATGGTGTCACCATGGTGTCACGGGCACGAAGAACGCTACCGGCGAGGGCGGAGGCGCTTTCGGCGATTCTGCGTTATTCGCGGTGCTAGAGGGGTCTAGCTGCCAAAGTGCGAGAGGGGGGACTTGAACCCCCATGGCCTCTCGGCCACACGGCCCTCAACCGTGCGCGTCTGCCTGTTCCGCCACTCTCGCTTGGGTGCCGGAGCGACCCGCCGGCGGGTGCAGCGTACCCCGCCCCGCGCGGCCCAGGCGAGCGGTCAGCCGTCACCGTCCTGCACCGTGGGCTGCTGCGGCGGGGCACCGCCCGGGCCCCACCGCCACCGGCCGACGTCCCAGAGCGCAAGGCCCGGCCAGGCCGACGGCGCCACGCCCAGCAGCCGTTCGTGCCACGCGTGCGCCACCGCGATGCGGTACAGCGGCCGTTCCCAGGCGGCGTCGTGCAGCTGCTGCTGCGCCCGCGCCATCGCGTCCGAGGTTGCCGTGCCCGCAGCGTCGGCCGCCTCCAGGACCGCCAGCGTCTCGGGTGTCGCACCCGGCGGGGCGCGCGCCAACAGCGACGGACGTGGCCCGTCCCGCCGCACCACCAGCGCGCCATCGCCCTCGGTCGGGGCACGTCGTGCGACGTCATCAGCGTCCAGACGCACCAACGCGACCTCCGCGCCGGCGCCGCGGAGGTGGCGCTGCAGCACCCGGGCGGTGGCGCCCAGCGCCTCCTCCACGGCGGGTAGCAGGAGGTCGACCGCCACACCGTCGAGCGCCGCCGCCGGTGCGTCCACCGGCTGCCACGGGCCGGCCACTCCCGGCACGGTGGAGGTCTGTGGCGCTCCTGCCCCGCCGAGGAGTCCCTCCACCAGCTCGCCCACGTCGATCACGTCGCGGGCCGAGTGTCGCCGGGGGGCGTCCGCCCCGACCGTGCCGCCGTCGCGCCAGCGCAACAGCGTCCACGTGCCACCCAGCGGGGCGGCGGCACGCACGTCGTCCAGCCGCTCGGCCCGCTCGATGGGGTTCAGGGCCAGGTAGCCCAGGGCGACCTCGACGCGCCGCTCCTGCAGCAGACCGAGCGCGGTCTCGTACGACGGCGTGAAGTAGACCTCGACGCGCTCCACACCGGGGGGGCCGAGCGGACCTTGCCGGTGCGCGACGAACACGGCCCGCAGTCCCGGCTCGTACGAGGCCAGCCGGAACGGCCCCCCGCTCACCGGCGCCCCTGACCGGTACGCCTCTAGCCCTCGCTCCTGCAGGACGTGGGCCGGCAACACCGCCAGCTCTTCCGCCAGCAGGTGCGGCCACCGCCCGTCGGGGCGCTCGAAAGCGAGGACGACCCGGTGCCTCCCCGTCGCGGTGACCGCCCGGAGCGTCCCCAGGTGCCTCCCACCCACGGCGCGCAGAGCCGCGAACGTGGCTACGAGGTCGTCGGCGACGACCGGTGCCCCGTCGGTCCAGCGCCCCGCCCGCAGCTCCAGCTCCACCTCCCACGGGCCTTGCCGACCTGGGAGCACCCGCGCGCTGTCGACCAGGCCGGGACGCAGCTGACCGTCACCGTCGACGCGGTACAGGGGCAGCCCCCACAGCGCGGCTAGGTCGATGGCGGCGGGCTGCTCTCCGAGAGCCGGATGCCACACACCCGGTTCCTCCGGGTACGCGCCCCGCACCGTCCCCGACGGCGCACCCTCTGCCGGGGTCGCGGTGTCCGCCTCCACACGGGGCGCCGGGGACGAACGGTGGACGGGCGGATCAGTGTCGGCCGGCGGCCGTGCTCGGTCCACGGGGCTCGCCGCGCAGGCGGTCAGCAGCGCGATCGCCGCGGCCGACACGCAGGGTCGCCGCACCCCGGTCAGTCCACGCTGGTCAGGCGGACCTCGGTCATGTCGACGCCGCCCATCGGGTCGAGACGGAAGCCGCGCACCCGCTGCGCCACCACGCGGGCGTGCCGGTAGAAGAACAGCGGCGCGACCGCCACGTCGTCGAGCACCCTGCTCTCGGCCTGACGGTACAGGTCCGAGCGCACATCCCCGTCGAGCTCACCGCGAGCCCGTTCCAGCAGCGCCGCGACCTCCGGGTTGTCGTACATGGTCAGGTTGTCGGAGCCGATGCGTGCAGGGTGGAACAGCCGGTGCAGGAACGCGTCGGGCGACGGGTACTCCGCCAGCCAGCCGGACAGGAAGAACCCCGCCGTCCCCGAGCGGATCGCCTCGAGCCACTGCGACTGCGGCAGCGCCTGCAGCTGCACGGTTCCCGCACCCAGCGCCGCGTCGACGTCGCGCCGCACCCGCTCGGCCACAGCGCCGTGGTCGGCGCCGTCGTGGAGCACCAGCTCCACCGGCCGCTCCGGGCCGATGCCTCGGCCGGCCAGCAGTTGCACAGCCTGCCCAGGGTCGTGGTCGCAGAACCGACAGGCGGCCGGCCGGTAGCCGGCGATGCCCGGAGGCACCAGCGACCGGGCCACCGCCCGCCCCGCGGGCAGGACCTCCTCGACGATCGCGTGGCGGTCGATCAGCAGCGACAAACCCCGCCGCACGTCCGGGTCGTCGAACGGCGGCCGCCGCGTGTTGAACCCGTAGAACGCGCTGATCAGCTCGACCCCGTCGAGCACGCCGGGACCCGTGTAGCCGTCCTCGGACGCCCCGTAGGCGGACATGGCCTCGTCGACGCGACCGTCAGGGATGGGGGCGAGGTCGAGCTTGCCCTCCACGAAGTCCGCGAACCCGTCCGCGGTCGCGGCCTCGCCGCGGTAGATCCGGAACACGAGGTGGTCGATCTCGGCGCCCTCCCCCCAGTAGCTGTCCCAGGCCTCGAGTCGGATGCCCTGCGACTCGTCGCTGCGCCACGGCTCGGAGATCCTGAAGGGGCCGTTGCCGATGGGCTGGCGACCGAACCCCTCGGGGTCGTCGAGCGCCTCAGCCGGCACCGGTCCCAACGCGGGGTGGGACACCACCGCGGGGAAGTCAGCGAACGGGGCCGTGAGCTCCACCCGGAGAGTGCGGTCGTCGACCGCGGTGACGCCCACCAGATCGCCACCGCCCTGAGCCTGCGTGAAGCCCTTCACCGGCTCCAGCAGGTAGAACGCCGCCGCCGCGCCGGCGGGCCCTGCCCGCACGATCCGCTGCCAGCCGCGCACGAAGTCCGCGGCCGTGACCGGCCGCCCGTCGTGGAAGGTCGCCCCTGTACGCAGGTGGAAGGTCCACACGCTGCCCACGGGGGTGGCGTCGGGGCCCCCGGG
>DASZZX010000382.1:0-3226 GCA_036260415.1 Nitriliruptorales bacterium | reverse complement strand
CGAGCGTCTCCTCGACCCGATGACGCTCCGCCGCGAGGTGCTGCTCGGCGACGGCGGCCTCCGCGCGGACCTGCTCGAGCTGACCGAGCTTGGCCGCGTGCACCCGCCGGTCGTGGACGCACTGCGCGGCGACCGGCGGGTGCACGCGGCCAAGCTCGGTCAGCTCGAGCAGGTCCGCGCGGAGGCCGCCGTCGCCGAGCAGCACCTCGCGGCGGAGCGTCATCGGGTCGAGGAGACGCTCGCCGGCCAGCGCGAGGAGGTCGCCGGGCTCCACGCCACCGTGGCTCAGGTCCGCGAGGCCCACGTCGCCGCGGTGCGTGAGGAGCAGGAGCGACTCGAGCGGGAGCGACGCGAACGGGAAGCCCGCGAACGGGAACGCCGCGAACGGGAGGCGCGCGAACGGGCCCAACGTGACGCACGGGAGCGTGCCGCCCGGGAGGCCGCCGCAGCCGCCGCACGGACCGCGGCCCGGACCGCCTCGGCCACCACCCCCACGGGCCCCGTCGCGTCCAACGGGCCGGCGGGGCGGACGGCGGTCGACGCGGCCCTGTCCCAGGTGGGCAAGCCCTACCGTTGGGGTGCTGCAGGGCCCGATGCCTACGACTGCTCCGGTCTGACCCAGTGGGCCTGGAACAAGGCCGGCGTCCGCCTGCCGCACAGCTCGCGCATGCAGTACTCGGTCACCCAGCGGATCGCCCGCGCCGAGCTGCAGCTGGGGGACCTGATCTTCTTCGGGGACCCAATCCACCACGTCGCCATGTACATCGGCGACGGCGACGTCGTGGAGGCCCCCTACGGTGGCTCCCAGGTGCGTGTCAACTCGCGCGCGCTCTCCCGCGGCGACATCACCGGCTACGGCCGTCCCCGGCGCTGATCACGCGGATCCGCTCAGGCGACCTCCTCCAGGCCCGGCGGGTACACGCCGGTGGCGCGACGCCAGCCTTCGGCGGCCCCCCGCTGGGCGATCATGCGCGCGACCCCGATGAGCAGGCCGGTGACGGCGGCCCACGCCAGGGCCTCGCCCCAACCGGTGTACGGCGAAGCCGGGTTGCTCGGCGGTTCTGTCTGGCGCGCCCGCTTCCAGCCCGCGACCAGGATGCTGCGCACCATGGCGGCGGCCGCCACCGCCGCGCCCGTGCCCACCGCCTTCCACATCGCTTCCTTCGTGTCCACGCTCTCTCCTCGCATGCCCGGGTGCCAGTAGAGCGCATCGCGCCGGCCGGCGGGGACCGTGGGGTGCCGCCCATGGGACGAGGAGGCACCGGCGGGGCGCGGCGCGTCGTGCCTCCGGAGGGCGGTTGCGGGCACCCGCCGATCACCCGGGCCACGTCCCCGGTTGGCGCGACGGCGCTCACATCCGTAAGCATGTCCGAGGACTCCGCGGCGGACCCCGCCGCTCACCTCAACTCGACGATCGGACCGCACACGATGAGCGAACTGCGAGAGGCCGTCTACCTCGACGGGGTGCGCGTGCCCATCGGGCGCGCCAAGCCCGACGGGTACTACGCCGACACCCGAGCCGACGACATGGCGGTCCGCACCGTCCGCGCGCTGCTCGCCCGCAACCCCCAGGTGGACCCCGCGGACATCGACGACGTGGCCTTCGCCGCCACCGCGCAGGTCGGCGACCAGGGTCTCACGATGGGACGCTCCGTGGCCGTGCTCGCGGGCCTGCCCCGGACGGTGCCCGGCTACGCTATCGACCGCATGTGCGCCGGCGCGCTCACCGCCATCGTCAACGGGGCCAACGCCATCCGGGTCGGCGCCCAGGACGTCGTGATCGCCGGTGGGGTCGAGCACATGGGCCACCATCCGATGGCGGCCGAGGTCGATCCCAACCCGCGCTTCCTCGCGGAGGACCTGATCGACCCGTCGGCCCTCGTGATGGGCAACACCGCCGAGAACCTCCACGACGAGCTGCCGGAGGTCACCCGCGAACGCGCCGACCAGTACGCGCTGCAGTCGCAGGAGCGCACCGCCAAGGCCCGCGCGGACGGGGTGTTCGACAGCCACGTCGTCCGGATGACGGTGTGGTCCAAGCAGGGGCGCCGCGTCGTGGAGACCGACGAGCACCCGCGCCCCGGCACCACCCTCGACCAGCTGTCCGGGCTGGCCTCGCCGTTCCGCCCGGGAGGCCGGGTCACCGCCGGCAACGCCGCCGGCCTGAACGACGGGGCCGGCTGCGTGCTGCTCGCCAGCCGCGAGTACGCGCAGGCCAAGGGGTTGGCGCCGAGGATGCGGCTGGTCGACTACGTGTTCGTCGGGGTGGAGCCCGAGACGATGGGCTACGGGCCGATCCCGGCCACCGACCGGCTGCTGCAGCGCACCGGCCTCCGCATGGACGACATCGACGTGGTGTTCATGAACGAGGCGTTCGCGGTGCAGTGCGTGGCGTTCCTCGACCACTACGGCCTACCGCTCGACACGCCGAAGGTGAACCCCTACGGCGGGGCGATCGCGATGGGACACCCGCTGGCCATGTCCGGGGCGCGGCTGGCCCAGGAGCTGGCCCACTACTTCGACCGCCACGACGACGCACGACGCGGTGTGACCACGCTGTGCGTCGGTCTGGGCATGGGCTGCTCGATCCTGTGGGAGAAGCTGTGATGGCCGATGACGTGTTCACCCGCTTCCACGTGCGCTACTACGACTCGCGCAGGGCTGGGCGCCTCGCGCTGGTCACGATGGACAACGGCGCGGACCACACCCGACCGACCGTGTTCGATCAGCGGGCGCTGGCGTCGCTCGGTGACGCGCTGGACGAGATCGAGGGGCAGGGTGACGTCAAGGGGCTGCTGCTCACCGGCAAGCCGTTCGTGTTCGTGGCCGGCGCGGACCTCACCCGGTTCGAGGGCGCCGACGAGGCGTTCGCGCGCGAGGCGGTCCGTACCGGCCAGGGCGTCTTCCGGCGGCTGCGGGCGCTGCCGTTCCCGACGGTCGCGGCGATCAACGGCGCCTGCCTGGGCGGCGGCCTGGAGATCGCGCTGCACTGCGACGTCCGGACCCTGTCGAGGAGCGCCGGTCCTATCGCCTTCCCCGAGGTGTTCCTGTCCATCCTGCCTGCCTGGGGTGGCACCCAGATCGCTCCGCGCGTGATCGGAGCGCAGCGGGCGCTGCAGGTTATCGTCCACAACGCGCTCGACAACAACCGCATGCTGCGCGCCCTCCAGGCGTTCGAGCTCGGCTTGGCCGACGAGCTGCTCGAGCCGGTGGACGTGTTCGAGGC
>DASZZX010000381.1:0-5775 GCA_036260415.1 Nitriliruptorales bacterium | reverse complement strand
ACGGCGTCAGAATCGCGCCGTTGCACGAGTTCGACGCGGAGGTCCCCCAGGAGCTCAAGGACGAACTCGAGCGCATCGAGCGGGGCATCATCGACGGTTCCATCGCGGTGGAGCCGTCGCGGTGACGGACCCTGCGAGCAGCCGTCGCATCCTCCACCGGGCGTGGGCAGACGCCGTCGGGCGTGGGTGCGCTCGCCGCCACGGCCGGGCTCCGATGGGCCCGTTGGTCCGACGGTGCCGCTGGACGCCTGACCGGAGGGTCCTGCGTGGTCACGTCCTTCGGGCCGACGGGGATCCCTGCGGCGCAGGAGGCGTCCGCGGTGTCGGCGCCTGCAGGTCGAACACGACCACGCAGTCGTCGCGGGCGGCGCATCGGTAGCTGCGCTCAAGATGCCGCACGAAGCCCTCGTAGTGGTCCAGCCACCAGAACGAGGGCCAGGCCAGCACGAACGCTGCGGCCCCGGCCGCGCGTTCCCGTTCCAGCTCCGAGGTGGCGTGCCGGTCGTCGGCCGGCGGTCCCCAGTAGACACCGGCCCGGCCCGGGAACGGCCGTGGTCGGCGCGTCGCTGAGGGAACCAGCCCCCATCTCCCGCCGTCGGCCAGGAGGTAGGACAGCCCCGGGGCGACGACCTCCTCGACGCGACGCACCGCTCGCTGCAGCCGGTGCCACCACGAGTGCTCGAGCCAGCGCGCCGGGTCGACCGCGACACCTTGCTCCGTGGCGATGCGGGCGGCCACCGGCACGCACGCGGCGTAGAAGGCGAGCTGCCGCCTGAGGATCTCGTCGAAGCCGAGGCGCCGCCATCGGTTCCCGCCGTGGAGGCGGTAGCGGGACAGCGGCTCGCACCAGCGCCGCACGTGTCCGGCGAACGGGGCGACCTCGAACAGGAGCGTGTCGGCGCCGAGCCGGAACAGCGCTTCGTCCATGGGCAGGACACGTTCGAGGAAGCCACGCGACCAGGCGTTCCCGCTCGTCGGCGGGGACAGCAGGCAGGTTGGCCCGCGCTGGAAGACGGTGGCGCGCAGGTCGCCGTCCGGTAGCTCCCGGGCAGGGCCCGGCTTGAGGGCGCCGGTGGGGGCTCCGGCTTCGTCCACGACCGTGAGCGGCCAGTGGGTCTTCACCACCTGGGGATCGGCGAGGAGCCGGGCGGCAGTGGCCGCGGCGGAGGGCTCGAGGAGGTCGTCGGCGTCGAGGAAGATCACGGCCTCCCCGGTGGCCGCGGCGAACCCGGCGTTGAACGCCGACGCCTGACCCCCGTTGGTCTTGAGGACAGGAACGACGCGGTCGCCGTAGGCGCGCACGACGTCGACCGAGCCGTCGGTCGAGCCGTCGTCGACCACGACGACCTCCACGTCCGGTTGGGTCTGGTTGAGAGCGCTGTCGATGCACGCACCCAGGTAGGGGCGGTAGTTGTGGTTGTTGACCACGATGCTCACCCGCATCGCCCGGCTCCCACGGCGTCGCGGTACACCGCCTCGTACGCGTCGACCATCGCTGCCAGCCCGAAACGCTGCTCGGCGTGGGCCCGGACCTGCCGGCGGTCGAGCCCGCAGGCCTGCTCGACGAGGTCGGGCAACCCTCGTGGGTCCGCGGTGAAGAAACCGGTGATGCCCTGGTCGATCACCTCCGGCACCGACCCCCTCGACAGGGCGACCACCGGCGTGCCGCAGGCCATCGACTCGACCATGACGATGCCGAACGGCTCCTCCCACGCGATGGGGAAGATGAGCGCGGCCGCGCCGCCGAGCAGCGCCGCCTTCTGGCTGTCGTCCACCGCACCGACGTGACGCACGCGGTCTTGGTCGATGAGCGGCTCGACCTCTGCGGTGAAGTAACGCCGTTCTGCGGCGGTCATCGGCTCCCCGGCCAGCACGATGGGCCAACCGAGTCGCCGGGCGAGTCGGATGGCGGTCGTCGGGCCCTTGTGGGGGCTCATCCTGCCTAGGAAGGTCAGGTAGTCGCCTGAGGCCGCAACCGGCGGGAAGGCCGAGAAGTCGCATGCGTTGTACACGACCCGCGAGTTCGGCAGGTCCGGCGCCTGTCGCCGCTGGGCCTCGCTGACGAAGCACGCGCGGGCGGCCGGATGTCGGCGGAGGACCCAGCGATCGTCGACCGTGATCGCGTGGGGGAGCGAGTGCACGACCGGGCACGCGGCGAGGTCGGTCAGTGAGACGAACGCGGCACCGAGGTGGCTGTGCACGACGTCGAAGTCGCGCTGCGGTGCGAGCGCGCAGGCGACCGCCTGCAGCTCGTAGTGCCGCTCGGCGTCGGCCCTCCCGTCGGCCATCGCATCGATGAGGCAGCGGGGGAGGACCGCCTCGAGCCGTCCGGCGGTGCGGCTGTCCCCGGAGGCGATCAGGGTGACATCGTGACCACGCTGGACCAGCTCCTCGGTGAGGAGGTGGACCACCCGCTCCCGGCCGCCGTAGGACCGCGGTGGGACGGGGCACCACAGCGGTGCGAGCTGAGCGATGCGCAGGCGCGACGGGATGGTCACCTGCCAGGGACCCGGAGCTCGTCCATGCGCGGTCGACGAGCGGATGCGTCCCCAGCGGCCCAAGGCTCCGTCTGCCGTCGTCCTGGCTGGAAGAGATCGTCACGTCGGTGAGCAGGCCCCCCAGTGGGAGGCGACCGGGGCGAGCGCTGAGCCGCCCCACTGCGCGCACCAGAGCACGCCGTCCGGGTCGAGGGAACGCAGGTTCGTCGACGGAGGAAATCGTCGCCCCTCGAACTCATCGTCCCGGCATGCTCGGCGGGCACCGCGGACCGCAGCTCGCGGCTGTCCCGGCAGGGGTCCTCCCTGGACCCGGTGACGACCAGACGGGCGGCGCCGTCGCACTCCCCCAGTCGAGGCCCGTCGACGATCACGGCTGCGTGGTCCGAAGCGCCGTCGACGTCCGGGCAGTGGCGGTTCGGTCCGTCAGGTCGAAGACCACCACCCGGTCGTTGTGGAGCACCGTCCGGTACGCACGCAGATGCTCGGCGAAGTCGCGGTAGTGGTCGAGCCACCAGAAGCAGGGCCAGGCGAAGGCGATGACGCTCGCCCCCGCGGCGCGCATGCGCTGCAGCTCGGCGATCGCCGTGGCGTCATCCGGCGGAGGACCCCACCACACGCCTGCGCGCTCGAGGAACGGCAGGACGTCCAAGCCCGGCGCGGCCAAGTGGAGGTTGAGCTGCTCGCCGTGGACCAGGATGAGCGGCCCGTCCGTCGGGGCGACGGCGGCGAGGTCGGTGGCGGTGTCCGCCAGACGCTGGCGGTACGCCAGAGCAGCGGCGACTTGCCGCTGCGGGTCCGGCTCGCGCACGTAGGACCGTCGCGCCTCGACAACACCCATTGCACTGGGCGGGTCGAGGAGCCGCCAGCGCTGGGCGACGCGCCGGTGGTCCTCCGCGTAGGTCTCCGGGTTCCACTTGCGCAGGTAGTACTCCCGCTCCTCCGCGTGGATCGGCGGCGGCGGGTAGAAGGTGACGACGGCTGCGGGTTCCAGCACCGCGGGCAGCCCGTGAGCGTGCAGGGCGAGGCTGACGTCCATCTCCTCCTGGGCGGTGATGGCAGCATCGAACAGGCCGGTGCGCTCCAACGCCTCGCGCGAGAACAGCATGCAGTGCGTTTCGATGAAGTCCACACGCCGGTGCGCGGCTCCCCGGTCGCTCTCCTTGGAGTCCTGTCGTGGCTCGATCCGCAGGGCCGTGCCGTCCGGGGTGTCGACGGCCCTGATGCAGTGCAAGCGGTCGTCGAAGTGGACCTGCTGGAACGTCCCGAACCGCTCCAGGATCAGAGGCACCGCCACGGCCGCCTCCTGCTCGTGGCAGGCTGAGAGGAGCTTGCTCAACCACCCGGGCTCGACGAGGACGTCGTTCTCCAGGAAGCAGATCCAGTCGGCCTCGGTGTTGGCGGTCACGACGTTGCGGGCCTCGTTCGGCAGCAGGATCTCGTCGGTGATCGGGCGCACGACGTCCGGGCGGCTCTCGAGGGCCCGGTCGATCTCGGCGCGGAAACGGGCCGGCGTCGCGGCGTCGACGACGACGAGTTCGAATGTCTCCGGTGTGCACGCGATCAGGCGCTCGAGGACACGACCGGTCATCGAGAAGCGCTCTCGGGGAACGACTCCTACCGCCACGCTCTGCATGGCTCGACCTCCTCCTCCAGGGCCTGCGGCGTCCCGATCAACCACGTGCACCCGGGTCGCGGGCGCCAGGGTCGGGACGGCGGGTCATCAGGTCCGTCACCGTGGCTGGTGTCGCTGCGGGCGGCTGGCCGTGCTCGGCCCTGCCCGCTCGTCGCGTCCGACAAGGCGGGGCGCGCAATGTCCTCCACGTCCCCGGGGGGTGGTCGGACCCGCCCCAGCCTTCGCCCCCACGATGCGGCATTCGCCCCGCCGCCGGACCCGAAGGCGTCGCCGTTGACGATCGGGCGGCGGCTGGTCACGTCAGTCCCGCCTGGCTTAGGAGGCGCTCGATGACCCGCTCGGCCGCGAAGTGCTCCCTGGCGATCTCCGCTGCGGCCAGTTGGTGGCGTCGCGGCGCCGCATCGATGGCGTCGAGCGCGTCGAGCACCTCCTCGGTGGTGGACCAGGCGAACAGTCCCTCTCCGGTCGGAAGCACGGCCGAGAAGCCCGTCTCCTGGGTGATGACCGGACGGCCGGCCGCCAGGTAGCAGGCGCTGCGGTCACTGAACCAGCCCGTCCTAGCACGCGCGTACTGGTCCCTCGCGACGCTGAACTCGCCCCAGGAGCCGGTGATGAAGGCGTGGTAGAGGTCGAGGTCGGCGGAGATGCGCAGGGCCCGGTCGAGCAGCCAGCCGCTGGCGATGAGCTCGTCCCGGTCGGCCTTGACCTCGTCGGTCACCGCGAGCCGGAACCTCCCCGGCCGCCGCCGTGGCAGGTCGAGCACCACGCGGAACGCGCGGTCCTTCGTCCAGTAGTACGTCTCCCCCTGCCACGTCCGGTCCTTGTGGTCGTCATGCCAGCTGGTCACCGTGGACAGCACCCGGTCCGTGGGCAGGTGGTCCGCCTGCCACAGCTCGAGCACGACCGGCTGACGTGTGGGCAACCAGGCGTAGGGTCCGAGCGGGACGGGGAACGCGTCGTTGTGCAGCGTCTCGCCGAACGTGAAGTGCCGGTGGTGGGCGGCCAGGTGGTCCAGGACGCCCGGGACGCCGTTGGCCGCGTCGATCTGGGTCGACAGCGGGTCTGATTCGATCAGGATCCGGTTGGGGCAGTCCCGCATCTCCTCCCAGAGCCATTGGCTTCCTGTGACATTGAGCAGAGCGTCGGCCTCGCGGTACAGGAGCAGGACGTCGTCCTCGGGGAGGCCCCAACAGCCCTTCGGTTCGTCGACCGCGTGCGCCCTCCGATAGGCCCAGCGCTCACCGAACCCGTAGCGTTCCAGGACGGGGACCGCCACCTCGAGCGACCGGGTGGGGTCGGGGGAGACGTCGCCCGTCCGCGGATCGAGCGACCACCAGTTGGTGTCCTCGACGTAGAACACGTCGTGGCCGAGGCGGCGCAGTCCGATCATGTAGTGCAGCACTTGGTAGATGACGCCCGCGACCGGCGTGTGGAACATGATCCCCGACACGATGATCCGGCCTGCGCTGTCAGCGGCCACCGCAGGCCTCCAGCGCGCGTGCCTGTGGTGGGTGGTCGGCGACGATCCGGCCGCCGTGCAGGGTGAGGATGCGGTCGACGTGTTGGGTGGTGGTCGTGCGGTGGGCGATGACGATGACGGTGCGGTGGCGGGCGATGCGGCGTAGTGCGTCGACGATGAGGGCT
>DASZZX010000380.1:0-2113 GCA_036260415.1 Nitriliruptorales bacterium | reverse complement strand
ACCACGTCGGGTCGGACGTGTACGCGGCGGCCCACGCCGACCGGGTGGCCGGGATGGTGTCGGTCGACATGATCGGCGACGGCTCGCCCACCTGCCTCTGCTGGTACCAGGCGGGGCCGGCCACGATGGCGCAGCGCCTAGGAAACTGCTGAATATGCGGATGGGCGCTGGGCGTAGGGTGGTGTTGGGTCCCGGTGGAGCTTGGACCGAAGAGTCGGCATCGAGGGTGAGAGTCGACCGCGCAGGTGGCCGAAGAGCCGTAGAGACGCTCCCTCAGTGACGCCCACCGGGGCCGCCTGGGTCAGGCGGGTGCTGGAAGGATCCATCCGGTGCCGTTATGGGCCAGGCCGAGGTTGAGCAGCCGTGTGAGGTTGACCGCGGCGGCGCGGTGGGCGAGCCAGAGCTGGTTGCGGTCGATGCCGCGGAAGCGAACCCGGCGGTGGCCGCGCCGGACGAGCCAGGCGATGGTGCGCTCGACCATGGGGCGGTGGGTCCGGTAGCGGTCCTGCCAGTCGGGGTCTTGGGCGTCGCGGCGGGCCTCGGCGAGCAGGTCGTGGTTGGGGTGCACCTTCAGTCTCTTGCCGGCTTGGCGCGGGTGCAGCGGGGCCGCATCGGGCATCCGTCGCAGCGAGCTCCGAAGGTGGCTTGACCCTTGGGGCTGATCGGGACACTCACCCCGGCGGGGCAGGTCGCGGTCCGGGCCTCGAGATCGATGTCGAAGGCGTCGATGGTGAACGCGTCGGGGTGGTCGGTGGAGGGTTGCAGCGGGATCGGCTTGATCGTCTGGGTGTGGCCGGCGGTCTCGAGCTCCGCGCGGGTCTCGCCTGACCCGTAGGCCGAGTCGGCCAGCACCTCCACCGGTTCGCGTTCGTCGGCCAGCAGATCGACCCCGGTCGGGCCATCCGGAGCGTTGCCCGCGGTCAGCTCGGTCGCCACGATCAGGCCCGTGCCCGGCTCCACACTGACGTGGGCCTTGAACCCGTCCCGGTAGGTGCGACGGTTCTTGTGCACATGCCGCGACGCGGGATCCACCGTGGAGATCACCCGTCCTTGACGGTCTTGCGGGCGATCCGCCAACTGCCTTCCTCTTCGCCCGACTCCACATCCTGACCGGCCACCAGCGCCAACAGCCCCACGGCTTCCTTCTGGCGATCATCGAGTTCGACGTCCTCGAGCGCGTCGATGATCGCCAGCGCGTCCGACACGAGCCCGGTGACCAGCGCGTCGCGCGCCGCCGCGTCGCGCCAGTCACACGCCGGCTTGCCGCCCTGGGTGTAGTCGTGAGCGGTCACCTCGACCTCAGCCGCGGCCGGGACCTCGCGGCGCACCCGCCGGATCTGGCCCACCAGCTGCGTCACCGTGTCCTGGGTCGCTACCGCGTCGTCGAGCACCGTGGAGTCCAACGCCCGCCTGGTCGACCGCTTGAGCGCCCCGGTCTCGGCCACGACCTGCCGCACCGCGTCGAAGATCCGCTCGGGCCGGTCCGACTTGCGCAGCCGGTTACGCCAGTAGGTCAACGTGGTCGGGATGAAACCCTTCGTGGTCCAACGTCAGCCCGGCCGCGACTTTCCAGCGGAGGTCGCACCGCAGCCGCTCCATCGCATCCCGGTCGCTCAGTCCCTCCAACGACTGCAACACCATCACCGTGGCCGCCACCGGCCCGGGAACCGAGGGGCGTCCCTTCTTCGACGGGAACAGATCCGCGAAGATCTCGTCGGGAAACAGCTGCTCACGGTGTTCCGCGAGGAACGCATAGACGCTGCCGTCATCGACCAGATGACCCACCAGCCCCTGGGCGTCCAACAACTCCGCGTTCGGATCCGACCTGCCCTGCATCCCAACCTCCGACCCGGCCGGACACAGTCTCGTCGATCCGCACGCCGCTCCCACGGAAGCGGCGCATTGTTCAGCAGTTTCCTAGCGGCCGTGGCCGACGCGATCGGTCAGGGCGGCGGCTTCGAGATCAGGTCACGCGGCGACGTCAGCGACCACGGACCGTTCGCGCTGCGCGGCCGCCCGGCCGCGCTGCTGTTCTCGGGCGTCACCGACTACTACCACTCGCCCGACGACACCCCGGATCGCCTGAAGCTCGAGGACATCCGTCGCAGCGGCG
>DASZZX010000379.1:0-3075 GCA_036260415.1 Nitriliruptorales bacterium | reverse complement strand
GACGAACAGCTGCTGGGCGTAGCCCAGCGCAGCCAGCGCCCCGGTCACCAGCAGGCTCGCCAGCACCGTGTCGATGAACGCCAGCAGCTGCACGACGCCACGGCCGGCGACGACCGGACCGAACGCGCGCAGGGTGTCGCGCACGCCCGCCAGGTCCAGGTCGAGGCTCAGCCGCAGACGGCGGCTGAGACGCAGTACACCGGGCAGCTGCACCAGGAACTGCAGCGCGCCGCCGACGAACGCGCCCCACGCCAGTGCGACCGCTAACGGGGCGGCGGCCAGCCCGCCGAGACCGAAGGCCACCAACGCCGCGATCTGGGCGGCGTTCCACAGAACCGGTGCCACGTACGACAGGAAGAACCGCCGGTGGCTGTTGAGCACGCCGAGGCACCAGGCGGACAGGACCAGGAAGCCGATGCCCGGGAACAGGATTCGCAGCAGCGTCACCGTCAGTGCGTAGCGCCGCCCGGTGAACCCGGGCGTCAACACGGTGGTGAGTGCCGGCGCCAGCAGCACCCCGACCAGCACGAGGCCACCCGCGACCAGGGTCAGCAGGCCCGCGACCGCACCGGCGAGCCGGCCGGCCTCCTCCTCGCGACGCTGCGCCAGGAGCCGGCTGTACACCGGGATGAACGAGGCGGACAGCACCCCCTCGCCGAGCAGGTTCTGCAGCAGGTTGGGGATGCGCAGCGCAGCGCGGAAGGCGTCGAGCACTCCGCTGTTGCCGAAGAAGAAGGCCATCGCCCGCTCGCGCGCGAAGCCGGCCAGCCGCGACAGCAGGATGCCGCCGGCCACAAGAGCGGAGTTGCGGCGGGATCCGCGGACGGGTGGTCGGGGCTCGACCCCCGCGCCCGGCTCGGGGGCGACGTCGGTCACCGGCGCCCTCTCCCTCGGTCGCGGCATGCTAGGCGGCGGCGGGCCGGCTCCCGTGGAGGCTGGCGGCGCCGCGCGGCGCCGCACCGGCGGGCAGCCTCGCCGTCCGCGTGCGCCCGGTCACGCCCAACGGGCGGGTCGGTGCGCGAGGCGCTCCACACCGATGGCCTGACACCAGGCGGTGAAGCGCTCGCGCGGGACCCCGGCCCAGGCGAGGTCGTCGAGCTTGTCCGCGAGCGGCACGTCGTTCGCCAGGGTGGCGAGCTCGCGGTAGAGCAGCGCCTCCTCGAAGCGTTCGGCCAGGGTCGCGGCGAGCCGTTGCCGCCCCCGCACGTCCACGTCCTGCCACCGCAAGCCGAGCGTCGGGATCGCCTCCAGATGCTCGAAGACGGCCAGGACGGCGGCGGCGGACCGTTCGCCGAAGCCGGGGATGCCCGGAAGCCCGTCGGCCGTGTCGCCGACCAGCGCCAACCAGTCGGGGATGCTGGCGGGGCCCACGCCACGCAGCGCACGCAGCGCCGGCTCGTCGATGACGCGCTCGCGGCGACGGTCCACCTGGACCACGCGCTCGCCGCGCAGACACTGCCCGAGGTCCTTGTCGACGGTGAGGATGCGGACCTGGTCGACCTGGTCGGACCAGCGGGCGGCCGCGGTCGCGAGTGCGTCGTCGGCTTCGTGGCGATCCATCGACCACATCGTGACGCCGAGCGCTCGGACGGCCTCCTCGGCGCGGTCGAACTGGGCCAGAAGCGCCGGGTCCATGCCGTCGCTGCTCTTGTAGCCGGGGAAGCGCTCGTTGCGCCACGACTCGATCGGGTTGTCGAATGCGACCGCCACGTGGGTGACCGCCTCCCGCTCGTCGTGCAACAGCGCCAGGAGGCTCTCGACCAGACCGGTCGTGGCCTTAACGTCCCGCCCGTCGGGGTCGCGGCGGTCGGGACGGCGTGAGAAGTGCGCCCGGAACAGCTCGTAGGTGCCGTCGACGAGGTGCAGGCGCACGGGGACTCCGCCGGATGGTCTCGGGGGGCAGGTGGGCCGGAAGGCTACCGCTCGCCCTCGCGAGGTCCCTGGAGGGCAGTACCCTCTGCCCATCATGACGCGTGGGCCGAGGCGCGACGGGGCGTCCCACGAGGCGCCGGCTGTCGCCCGGCTGGCGTCGCCTCCCCGGCCGGTCCCGCCGCCCTCGTGGCTGTTCCCCGACCCGTCGACCGCGGATGCCGACGGGGTGGTGGGGGTGGGAGCCGACCTTGCCCCCAGCACACTGGTGCACGCCTACCGCAGCGGTGTGTTCCCGTGGCCGCACCCGCGGCTGCCACTGCCGTGGTTCTCGCCCGACCCGCGCGGGCTCATGCGACCGGGATCGCTGCACGTCAGCCGGTCGCTGCGCCGGCGGATGCGTCGGTGTGGCTGGACCACCACCGTCGACGCCGCGTTCCCGGCGGTGGTCGCCAACTGCGCCGAGCCGCGCGGCGACGACGAGGGCACCTGGATCACCCCGGCCATGCAGCGCGCGTACGTGCGGCTGCACGCACTCGGCTGGTCGCACAGCGTGGAGGTGTGGGAGGGGCCCGAGCTGGTCGGCGGCCTGTACGGCGTGCAGGTCGGGGGCTGCTTCACCGGCGAGTCGATGTTCCACCGCGCCTCGGACGCGTCGAAGGTCGCGCTGGTCGACCTGGCCCACCGGTTCGCCCAGGCCGGGGGGCGCTGGCTCGACCTGCAGATCGCCACGCCGCACCTGCTCAGTCTGGGCGCGGAGGAGGTGCCGCGCAGCCGCTTCCTGCGGGAACTCGCGGCGGTCAAGGACAACGACGTGCGGTTGGCGCTGGACCTGCGCCCCGTCGCGAGGCTGGCGGACGGCGCGCAGCTACCCTGACGCGGCTCCGTGCGTCGGAGCCGCGCGGTCCGCGTCCGCGCGCCCAACCGTCACCCGCCTCGTACCCGTCGAGCGACAGCCAGGAGCGCACGTGACCGACTACAGGGTGGCCGACATCTCCCTTGCGGACTGGGGCCGCAAGGAGATCGCGATGGCCGAGAAGGAGATGCCGGGCCTGATGGCGCTGCGCGCGCGCTACGGGGCGGAACAGCCGCTGCGGGGCGCCCGTATCGCCGGTTGCCTGCACATGACCGTTCAGACCGCGGTGCTGATCGAGACGCTGCAGGCGTTGGGGGCCGAGGTCCGCTGGTCGTCCTGCAACATCTTCA
>DASZZX010000378.1:0-2181 GCA_036260415.1 Nitriliruptorales bacterium | reverse complement strand
AGCACGTTCTTCTCGCCCAAACCCGGCTCGGGCATTTTCCTGCGCGATCCCGCCTGACCAGAATCAACGCCGGGCGCAGCGGTCCCACCTCGGAATCCCTGGGGCGCTTCGGTTCGGCCCGCCGCCCCCGCCATCGGCCATTTCGGGCTGGATCACCGAGACCAAGAGGCTGGGCGACCATGGACAGAGCCCGTGAGCCTGCACCGAGGCGGCGCGATCCAGGCGTCCGGAGTTGGCCAGCCGCGACACGAACAGGGACGCCGCCCGCATCGGCCCCACCGTCTGCGAGCTCGACGGCCCGATCCCGACCTTGAACATGTCGAACACCGAGATCGTCATATGCGCTCCTCTCTGCACCGTCCGATGAGGACCAGAGTCTGACTAGTCGTGGGGAGGCTCTCGCGGGACCCGGTCGGCCGACATCGGCGGCGGGGGCAGATCCGCGCTCGAGATCAGCGGGGCGGCACCGGCCAGCGGTTTGCCCGCCGATTCCTTGACGAAGTGCAGGGTGATGACCCCGATCACCCCAGCGCCGATCAGGTAGTAGCCGGGCCAGTCGAGGTTCCCCGTCGTCGTAACCGCGGTTTCGATGATCGTCGGCGCGGTGCCGGCGAACGCCGACACGGCTATGTTGAACGTGACAGCCAGGCCTCCGTACCGGACCAGCGTGGGGAAGAGTGCCGGAAGCGTCGACGGGGTGACGGCCGCGAAGCAGACCAGGATGCCACCCATGATCAGCAGACCGACGATCTGGCCGGTGATGCCTTCGCGCATCAGCCACACCGAGGGGAGCCCGAGCACGATCAGCGACCAACTGGCGATCATCAGGATCGGCTTGCGGCCGATCCGGTCGCTGAGTCGCCCGACGGGCACGATCACGCAGAGCATGAGCAGCATGACCGCCACCTGCATCCCGGTGGTCAAGGCCTCGCTGGTGCTGCTGAGCCCGAAGCGGGGCAGGGTGCCCGTCAGGTAGGTGGGCACGTAGTTGGTGAGCACGTAGTTGGTGACGTTCCAGGCGATCACCAGACCGCCGGCGGCGAGAGCCGCGGATCGGTAGCGCTTGAGCAGGATCTGGAACGCCCGCCGGTAGGTCATGGTCACCAGTGCCGGGGACCGCTCCATGAGCTGGCGGAAGGCCGGGGTGTCCTCCAGCCGTACCCGCAGGTAGATACCAATGATGCCGAGCGGCAGGGCCAGAATGAAGGGCAGCCGCCAACCCCACGCGAGCAGGTCCTCGTCGGGCAGCACCGCGATCACCACGGTGCAAACTGCGGCGCCGAGGGTGTAGCCGGTGATGGTGCCGAACTCCAACCAGCTGCCGAAGAACCCGCGCCGACGGTCCGGGGCGTACTCGGCGACCAGGGTCAGCGCGCCGATGTACTCACCACCGGCGGAGAACCCCTGCAGCATGCGAATGAGCAACACGAGGATCGGCGCGGCGATCCCGATCGCGTCGTAGCTGGGCACCAGTCCGAGCGCGATCGTGGCCGCCGCCATCAGCAGCACCGTGAACACCAGCACCTGCTTGCGGCCGACCCGGTCGCCGAGCGGACCGAGCACCAACCCGCCCAACGGACGCACGAGGTACGCCGCGGCGAACGCCCCCAGCGTCAGCACCAGCGACCACTCACCGGCCTCGGGGAAGAACACCCGATCGAGCACCACCGCGGCCAGGTACGAGTAGATCCCGAAGTCGTACCACTCCGCGACGTTGCCTATCGACGCCGCCATGGCGGCCCGGCGGACGGTCTGCTCTTCCTCGATCGCCGGAGGAGCGACGTTCCGACGAGGTCGTCGTGGTTTGTCGATCATGCGGCCCCCTTTGGCCCGGACTGCGGATCGTTGCGTTGGCCGTCTCGCGGCAGCCTTGTTGTCGGCGCTGGATCACGGCCCGACCAAACGATCTCGACCACCCTTGCAGCGCCGATGGCGACACGCGTCACACAGCTCTCGCCAGTTCCATCATTGACGGCCGCCGGGTGAGACGCCATCCTGTTGTTGCGAATGACACATCACGTCGCGCAATACACAACAGGAGAACTCGTGATCTTCGTGGGCGATCTGTCCGACGTCCCGGTCGGAGAGTCAGTTCGAGTCCAGGGGCGGGTGGCCATCGCTGTCTTCAACGTGGACGGCGAACTGTTCGCGATCGACGACACCTGCACCCATCAGGACGCC
>DASZZX010000377.1:0-3525 GCA_036260415.1 Nitriliruptorales bacterium | reverse complement strand
GCGTTGTCGGGCCAGCTGTTGAGTGGCGCGAAGCGCTGGGCGCCGTCGCCGCCACCACCCCGGCCGTCGGCGATGCGATATGTGCCTGCGGCATGCCAGCTCATCCGGATGAAGAGCGGCCCGTAGTGGCCGTAGTCGGCCGGCCACCAGTCCTGCGACGTCGTCATCACCTCGAAGATGTCCCGCTTCAGCGCCTCGACGTCGAGGGTCTTGAACTCCTCTGCGTACTTGAAGTCCTGGCCCATCGGATTGGACCGGGGTGAGTGCTGGTGCAGAACCGAGAGGTCCAGCTGATTCGGCCACCAGTCCCGGTTCGTCCTGGGCCGAGTCGTCTTTGGGGTCGGGGATGGGATGGCTGGGTTCTCGCTCTCGCTGACGCTCTCAGTCACGTCGGTCTCCTCCTCTCTTGCTGAAGTCCTTCTGATGGCTCATCGCTCTCGAGGTTTGCTGTCCGTGGCCCGGGCGCACTCGGAACACCGGCGTCAGTAGCTGGCCTCGGCTTCGTCGATCTCGCAGCCCGAGGGGTCGGCGGCCGTAGGCAGGCGTATCGCCGACCGCTCGTCGACCTCGACCATCCCGTTGCAGTCCCGGCGGATGAGCTGGTGGTTGTCACCGACCCGGTCCCGTAGCGGGCCGGCGGCCGGCTGGATGCGCCGGAGGAGCCACCTGTCGGTGAGGGCGGCGAGGCCGCCGTACACCGCCTGACGTGAGAGGTACCGATGTCGGCCCCTAACGACCTCGTGGTACGTTCCAAGGCCTCCTCCCGCCAACTGCCTCTGTCCTTCGGATCTCGAGCCAACTACGATAGTCCACCCACACGACGCCCTTGACCCGCGCCGCCCGCGCACGGTCCAGCAATCGGGAGCCGCAGCACCAACCGCATCCCGCTAACGACCTTCCTGTGGTTGACCGCCAGCCGGTCACGGGGGGTCCGCTGCCCGGTACCGATCTCGGATTTCGTTCTGTGTCATCCCGTGGCGCCTTGTGCTTCTATGTGTACCTTGTGCTCCCATGCGTCTGGGTCATCGGACGACGCGGTGGAGATCGACAAGGACCTCGTCGCGACGTCGACGACGCCGTGTGTGCTGGCGATTTCTGGCCGAGGACGAGGTCTGCGCGAACGTCGGGCGAGCACGGAGGCGACTGCAACGATGAGTTCGCCGCCTGCCGGTCGTCATACCTGCGGGCACGAGCCTCGACTCATGACGGGACGAGGTGAGAGGGGTGACCATGGCCACAGATGAGGTACCGGCCGGCTCGCGCACGACAGCGAACCGAACCGAAACCGCCGCTGGGCCGCTCGTCGTCTCGCGCGTGAACCCGCGTTATTTCACGGTCGCCTCCGACGAACGCAGAGCTGTGTACCTCAACGGGTCGCACATCTGGAACAACCTCCACGACGGCATGGGCCCGGGCAAGGAGTGCTCGGTTGAGCCCGAGCAGTTCGACTACGACGCCTACCTCGACTTCCTCGACGAGCACGGCCACAACTTCATCCGCCTCTGGCGGTGGGAACAGTTTCGCTCGCAGGCTGCGGGCGGCGACTTCCACCTGTGCATGACGCCGCAGCCGTGGGCGCGAACCGGACCGGGTACGGCGACCGACGACAAGCCCAGGTTCGACCTCACGAGGTTCGACGACGCGTTCTTCGATCGGCTCCGCCACCGGGTCGCAGCCGCGGGCGATCGCGGCATCTACGTCGGCGTGATGCTGTTCGAGGGCTGGGCGCTCCACCTGAGCCCGGCGCCCGACCACATCGAGGGTCACCCGTTCCACGCGGCCAACAACGTCAACGGGATCGGGATCGAGTCCATCGTCGACTACCAGGTGCTGCCGCTCGACCCTCGCGTCCGCGCGGTGCAGGAGGTCTATATCCGGAAGGTCGTCGACACCCTCCACGACCTGCCCAACGTGCTGTGGGAGGTCGCCAACGAGTCCTCGGGCGGCGGGCCGGTCGATCCGGCGTTGGTTGAGGCGCTCGGTCTGGCGGGCACGGCCGAGTGGGGCGACTCGACCGCATGGCAGTACTGGGTCATCGACATCGTCAAGCGCCACGAGGACGAGCAGGGCTACGACCGGCACCCGATCGGCATGACGATGCAGTTCCCCGTCGCCGACCAGACCAAGGTCAACGACCCGCTCTTCGCCAGCCGGGCGGAGTGGATCTCGCCCGGCTACGACGACGAGGTCTTCGCCGGCGGCGGCCATCCGATGGCCCCCGGCGCACCGCAATCCCACTGGCTCGAGGATCCCCCGGCCGCCGACGGACGCAAGGTGGAGATCACCGACACCGACCACTACGCGCCCGGCCGCGGCGACGCGCTCTGGACCTGGAAGTCCTTCGTCCGAGGTCACCACCCCATCCTCATGGACTTCGGGCTCATCGGCGGCGTCACCGCGCCCGATCCCGCCTTCGCGCCGGCGAGATTCGCGATGGGCGCCACGCGGCGCTTGGCCGACCGGACGAACCTGCTCGACATGACACCGCGGGGCGAGCTCAGCTCGACGGGCTACGCACTGGCGAATCCTGGCCAGGAGTACATCGTCCTTCAGCCGACCGACACGGGTGATGCGTTCACAGTCGAGTTGGAGCCCGGCACCTACTCAACAGAATGGTTCAGCATCAACGGCCGCCGAACCGTCCCCGCAGCGCCGACTGTTATCGAGAGCGTCACCACCTCGAGCTTTCAGGCGCCGGCCGCTGCGTCCGGCCCCACGGTCTTGCACCTGGCACGTCGAACGACCGATGACACGTCCGGATGAGGACGGAGGATGAAGAAGAGCAGCGACGACCGCAGGTGCGAGCGCCCGGTGACGCAGGATCCTGTACGGCGAGCAACGCATCGCCCATCGCGCGTCCGGCTGCGAGCGCGCCACAGTAGGAGCGAGCCATCCGTGGAATCAGTCAACCGCGGAGGAAGGGCTCCGGCAGCTCGAGCCTCTGGTCGGCCGAGTGGACCTTGGAGGCGAGATGGCCCAGCGGCGAGCTGTTGCCGGGTGGCGACGGGCCATCTTCGAGTGGCACCTCTCGGGCGCCCATCTCATCGGACGAACGACGGCCGACCTTCCCGAGGTGCCCGACAGCATCTCCATCATCGGCTGCGACGCGGCCAACGGGACCGACTTCCAGTTGTACTCCGACGACCGCGGCGTCTGCCGAGTCGTACGAGATGGCGATCGGGGAGCGCGAGCGGAGGCTCTGCCGTGAGGGCGAGCCGTTCTCACAACGGTCACCGCGACGATCAGTTGTGACGGGAACACGATCACCGGGCGCCACTGACTGACCAGTCTGGGTCGACGTTGAAGTCGGCTATCCATGGCCAAGGCTTCGCCCGTTGTGCCCCGCCTCGAAGATCGAGCTGCCGCGCAGGATCACGGTTTCGTGGCTCTACGCCACTAGGCGGGGGGCACGGCCTCTGATTCTGGCGGTCGGTGGAGTGTTCCAGCGGATTCCGCAGTGGAGCAACAGGCGGATGCGGTAGTTGTCGAAGTTGCGGAATCCGAACCCGATCCGCTTGATCTTCT
>DASZZX010000376.1:0-11047 GCA_036260415.1 Nitriliruptorales bacterium | reverse complement strand
GTGTGCACCACGGTCACCGGCGCGAGCGCACCCAGCGCCGGGCCGACCAGGCCCGAGTGATCGTGGACCAGGTCGATCGAGTCCGCCTGCAGGTAGCCCTCGATGACGTGGCTGACCTCCAGCGCGAGGTCACCGATGGCTTCGCTGGGGGGCGTCTCGTAGACGATGTGCAGACGGGCGTGCGTCCGTGAACCACCCGACGCCACGAGCGTCACCTCGTGTCCGGCGTCGGTGAGCCCGTCGGCGAGCAGCGCGACCACCCACTCGATGCCCCCGTAGCTCTCCGGGGGGACGGCGAACCATGGCGGCGCGATCTGCAGGATCCTCATCGGCCAGCCGTCCTCGGACCGTCGCCCCACGGGAGACTAGCGCCGCGGAAACGACGCATAGCGGCGTCCGACCGCCACGTGGACGGAGCCGACCTCCGGCCGCCTCGTCGCATCGTGCGTCGTTGCGCTGACATGCCAGCGCGATCGCGCACGATCGGCCCGGCCGCGCGACCGTCGAGGCGATGTCACACGGCCTCGGCATACTTTCCCTCCCGTCGGGGAGGGACCTGGTGCTGCGCATCCACCGTGCCGAGCGCGCCGACCGTCTGGTCGAGGAGCTGGCCACGGTCGTCGCCCACCCCCTCGACGACCCTCTGGCCATCGAGATGGTGGCGGTGCACTCGCGGGGTATCGAGCGCTGGCTGGCCCAGGAGCTGTCCGCCCGGCTAGGGACGGCTCCCGGCCGGGGCGACGGGGTGTGCGCCAACGTCGAGTTCCCCTTCCCCGCGTGGGTGGTGGGTCGGGCGCTGGCCGCGGCCGGCGACCTGGACCCGGACGCTGACCCGTGGTCCCCGGAGCGGCTGGTGTGGCCGTTGCTGGAGGTCCTCGGGGAGAACGCCGCAGCGGGTTGGTTGGAGCCGGTCCGCCCGCAGGTGGGCGGCACGGAGGACGACCCGACCGCGGGCGGCAGGCGTTTCGGGGCAGTGCGCCACGTCGCCGACCTGTTCGACCGCTACGGCGTGCACCGCCCCGCGATGGTGCGCGCCTGGGCGAACGAGCGGGACGTCGACGGGGCGGGACGACCCCTCGAGGCCGACCGCGCCTGGCAGCCGAAGCTGTGGCGCCTGGTCGCCGGGCGCCTGCGGCCTGTGCGGAGTCCCGCGGAACGGCTCGACGACGCGGTGGCCCGCCTGCGTGACGGGCTGGAGGTGCCCGATCTGCCGCCTCGCCTGTCGCTGTTCGGGCTGACCGCGCTACCCGCCAGCTACCTCGCCGTCCTGTCAGCCCTGGCCGCCACCCGCGACGTGCACCTGTTCCTGCTGCACCCGTCCCCGTCTCTGTGGTCGGCGGTCGCCGGGCGGGTGGGTCACCCGCCGGCGTCGCCACCCCGCCGTGACGACGACCCCACCCGCGACCTGCCGCGGCACCCGCTGCTGGCCTCGTGGGGCCGCGACGCACGCGAGCTGCAGCTGGTGGTCGCCGCCGCGGACGGTGGCGGGGCACCGGATGCCACCGACGGGGCACCGGATGCCACCGACGGGGCGCTCTCGGTCGGTGACACCCACGCCCCGCCGGATGTGAGCCTGCTCGCCCGTCTCCAGGAGGACATCCGCGCCGACTTGCCGCCGCCCGGCCGGCCGCTGGCTGGGCGCGACGACCGCCGTCCGCCGCTGCAGCCCGACGACCGCTCCGTGCGGGTCCACGCCTGCCACGGCCACACGCGCCAGGTCGAGGTCCTGCGCGACGCGATCCTGCACCTCCTGGCCGACGACCCCACCCTCGAGCCACGCGACGTCATCGTGATGTGCCCCGACATCGAAACGTTCGCTCCGATCGTGCACGCGGTCTTCGGGGCGCATGCGGTGGTCGACGACAGCGCCGCTGGCGGTGCGGCCGCGGATGGCCCACCGGACCTGCGGGTCCGTCTCGCCGACCGTGCCATCCGCCAGACCAACCCGGTGCTGCGCGTGGTGGCGGAGACTCTGGCACTCGCCGACGGGCGTCTCACCGCATCCGACGTGCTCGACTTGGCTTCCCGGGAGCCGGTGCGCCGCCGCTTCCGGTTCGACGACGACGACCTCGACACGCTCGACGCGTGGGTGGCGGGTGCCGGCATCCGCTGGGGGCTCGACGGCGAGCACCGGGGCGCGTTCGGCCTGGACGGGGTGGCGGCCAACACCTGGCGGACCGGGCTCGACCGCATCCTGCTGGGCGTGGCGATGGCGGACGAGGACCAGCGGCTGGTGGGCGGCACGTGCCCCCTGGACGTCGAAGGCGACGGTGTCGACCTGGCCGGGCGGCTGGCCGAGTACGTCGACCGCCTGGCCGGGGCGCTCGCCGACCTCACCGGTCCCCGGCCGGTGGCGGCCTGGCGCGCCGCCATCGCTGCCGTCGCGGATGCCCTGACCGCCACCACCGAGCGCGATCGCTGGCAGAACCTGCAGCTGCACCGCCTCATGGACGACGTCGTGGCCGAGGCCACGACCGACGGCGCCCCGAGCCCCGTGCCGCTCACCCTGCCGGAGGTGCGCAGCCTGCTCGACGACCGCCTGCGCGGCCGCCCCACCCGCGCCAACCACCGCACCGGCGACCTCACCGTCTGCACGCTCGTGCCGATGCGTTCGGTCCCTCACCGGGTGGTGTGCCTGCTGGGTATGGACGACGGGGCGTTCCCGCGCCGCACCGCCCCCGACGGGGACGACCTGATCGAGCGCGACCCGCACGTGGGCGACCGCGACCTGCGCAGCGAGGACCGCCAGCTGCTGCTCGACGCGCTGCTCGCGGCGGGGGACGCGCTGGTCGTGACCTACACCGGTCGCGACGAGCGCACCAACGAGCCACGCCCCCCGGCCGTCCCCATCGGCGAGCTGCTGGACGCGGTGGACCGCACCGTGCGCACTGGCGCTGTGGACCGCGACGGCCTCGAGGAGCCCGCCCGCCACCGCGTGGTGGTCCACCATCCGCTGCAGCCGTTCGACGAGCGCAACTTCCGCGCCGGGGCGCTGGAAGGCGACTCCCATCCCCGCCGGCCCTGGAGCTTCGATCCGGCCGCCCTGGCCGGCGCGCGGGCGCGGGCGCGCAGCGAGCGCACCGCCCAGCGTTTCGCCCACGGCCGGCTGCCAGCGCCCGACGACGGGGCCACGGTGGACCTGGCCGAGCTGGTGCGTTTCCTCGAGCACCCGGTGAAGGCGTTCCTGCGGCAGCGGCTGGGCGTGGTGCTGTCCACGGTCGACGACCAGGCGCCCGACGCCATCCCGGTCGAGCTGTCACCGCTCGAGCGCTTCGCGGTCGGCGATCGGCTGCTGCAGGCCCGCCTCGCCGGCGTCGACCTCGACCGCTGGCGGCAGGTGGAGCGTGCCCGGGGCTCGCTGCCGCCGGGCGCGCTGGCCACGTCGCTGCTCGACGACGTCACCGCCACCGTCGGCGACATCCTCGCGGTGGCGGACGCGCACGCGGACCGCCACGCGACCAGCGCCAGCCTCGACGTGACCGTGCCCTTGGAGGGAGGGCGGACGCTGACCGGCATGGTCGGCGGCGTCGTCGGCGACGTCCTGCTCACCGTGCAGTATTCCCGGGTTGGGGCCAAGCACCGCCTGGCGGCGTGGGCGCGGCTGCTGGCCGCCACCGCCGCCCACCCCGACCGGGCCCTGAGGGCGGTCACGGTCGGCCGGTCCTCCGACCGGCGCGCGGTCGTGCGCTGCGCCCGGATCCCGCCGCTGGCCACCTCCGCCGGGGCGCGACGCCGTCACGCGCTCGGGCACCTGGCACGGCTGGTGGACTTGTTCGACCGCGGCATGCGCGAGCCGCTGCCGCTCTACTGCGACACCTCCGCCGCCTACGCCCAGGCGGCCCGCGACGCCGACGCCGACGCGGTCCAAGCCGCGGCCGACGTGTGGACGACCGGCAACCAGCCATGGCCCAACGAGGACCGCCACCCCGAGCACCTGCTGGTGCTTGGCGACGTCGTGCCGTTCGACCTGCTGTGCGACGACCTGGCCCGTCAGGACGAGGACCGCGACGGCTGGCCCGGCGACGAGCGGACCCGCGTGGGCCGCTACGCGCGTCGCCTGTGGGACCCCCTGCTCGCGGTCGAGCAGGTGGACGACCGGTGACCACACGCTTCGCACTGGGCGGGTCGCTGCCGGCCGGTACCACCGTGCTGGAAGCCAGCGCCGGGACCGGCAAGACCTACACGATCGCGGGGCTCGTGGCCCGCTACGTCGCGGACGGCCTGCGGCTGCCCGAACTGCTGGTCGTGACCTTCACCCGCGCCGCCACGGCGGAGCTGCGCGAGCGGGTGCGCACCCGGCTGGTGCAGGCCGCCGACCACCTCGAGGCGGCGGTCGCCGGCGCCCCGCCCGCCAGCGACGACCATGCGCTGCGCTCCCTCGCCCACGGCAGCCTCACCGAGCTGGCCACGCGCCACCACCGGCTCACCACCGCCCTGGCCGAGTTCGACGCCGCCACGATCGCCACCATCCACGGGTTCTGCCAGCACGTGCAGCACGGTGTCGGACTTGCCGGCGACGCCGACCGCGACGCCAGCTTCCTGGAGGACCAGACCGAGCTCGTCGAGACCGCGGTCGACGACCTCCTGGTCCGCACGTTCCATCGTCCCGGCGACGACCGGCCCCGTTTGGGCCGCAGGGCACTGCTGGACATCGCCCGCGTGGTGGTCGCCAACCCTGACGCCAGCATCGTCCCCACCGCCAGCGACGACCCCGTGGTGGCGCTGCGCGTTCAGCTGGCCCGCGCGGTGCGCGTCGAGGTCGACCGGCGCAAGCGCGCCGCCCGTCAGCTGTCCTACGACGACCTGCTGATCCGGCTAGCAACGACCCTGCGCGACCCGACCCGCGGAGCGGCCGCCCGCAGGCGGCTGCGGACCCAGTACCGCGTCGCGCTGATCGACGAGTTCCAGGACACCGATCCGGTGCAGTGGGACATCCTCGCCCGCGCGTTCGGGGGCCGCCCCGGCCACGTCGACGACGCCACTCTGGTGCTGATCGGCGATCCCAAGCAGGCGATCTACACCTTCCGGGGCGCCGACGTGTACGCCTACCTCGCCGCCACCGCCAGCGCACGGCAGCGCCACACCCTGGCCACCAGCTGGCGGTCCGACGAACGGCTGCTACGGGCCTACAACGCCCTGCTCGACGGCACCGTGTTCGGCGACGACCGCATCCGCTACCGGCCGGTCGATCCCGCTCCCGCCTACCGCGAACCGCGGCTGGTCGGGGCGCCGGTCGACGTGCCGTTGCGACTGCGCGTGGTCCGGCGCGACGCCGACGTGCGCCGCACCGACAGGGGACGCAAGCTGCAGGCGGACTCCGCCCGGCGCCACGTCGCCGGCGACGTCGCGGCCGAGATCGTGGCGCTGCTGTCGTCGCCGGCACAGGTCATCCGCCGCAACCCAGATGGCACCGAGCTGGACCGCGACCCCATCCGCCCGCGCCACATCGCTGTGCTGGTGCGGACCAACGCCGAGGCCGCACTGGTGCAGCGCAGCCTGCGGGACGCCGGCGTGCCGGCCGTGATCAACGGGGTCGGCAGCGTGTTCGACACGATCGCCGCGGGCGACTGGCTGCGCCTGCTCGAAGCGATCGAGCGGCCGACCGCCTCCACGCGGGTCCGCAGCGCGGCGCTGACCGCGTTCCTGGGGTGGAGCGCCCAGCGCCTCGCCGACGCCGGCGACGACGAACTGGAAGAGGTCCGCCAGCGCCTGCACCAATGGGCGGCGATCCTGCGCGACCGCAGCGTCGCCGCGCTGTGGCAGACCATCACCTCCCAGGAGCGCCTGCCCGAGCGGCTGCTCGCCCGTCGCGACGGCGAGCGGCTGCTCACCGACCTGCAGCACATCGGCGAGCTGCTGCACACGGCGGCCGGTGCCGAAGAGCTGGGACCCACAGCGCTGTCCAACTGGCTGCGCGAGCGCGTCGCCGAGGCGCGTCTGGATCTGGGAGCGGAGGAGCAGCGGCGTCGGCTCGAGTCGGACGCCGAGGCTGTCCAGGTTCTCACCATCCACCGCAGCAAGGGGCTGGAGTTCCCGGTGGTGCTCTGCCCGTTCCTCTGGGCGCCCAGCCCGATCGACACGTCCGTGCCCGTGTTCCACGATGCTGACCTGGCTGAGGGGCGCATCGCCGACGTGGGCGGGCGGGACGGGCCGCGGTTCGACGACCACCGCGACCAGGCGGCGCGAGAGCAGCGCGGGGAGGACCTGCGGCTGCTGTACGTGGCGCTCACCCGCGCCCGCCACCAGGCGGTCGTGTGGTGGGTGCCGTCCTCCGGACGCAGCGAAAGCTCCCCGCTCGCCCGGCTGCTGTTCTGCCGCTCCAGCGACGGCCGTCCCCTGACGCAGTGCAGCCGCGCCCAGCTGCCCGACGACGAGCGCACCCTGGTCTGCCTGCAGGCGATCGCCGACCGCGCCGGCGGCACCATCGCGGTGGAGGTCACCCCGGCTCGCCCCCAACCGGGCACGTGGACCGCCCGCACCGCGGACCCGGCGGCAATGGACAGGGCCAGGTTCGACCGCACGGTCGACGCGCGCTGGCGCAGGACGTCCTACTCGGCGCTGACGATGCTGGCGCTGGCCGACGGCCACGGGCTGCCGGCGGTCGGCAGCGAACCGGACGAGCCGGTCGTGGAGGACGAGGCGCTGGTCCCGGATCCAGTGGCCGGTCTGCTCTGGGAGCAGACGACCCTCCAGGAGGCTCGCCTGCGGGCGGTGGTCTCCCCGCTGGCCGAGCTGCCGGGCGGCACCGAGGTCGGGACCTTCGTGCACGCTGTGCTGCAGCACACCGACTTCGCCGCCGACGACCTCGACGCCGAGCTCGCACGGCGCGTCGCCGAGCAGCGGGCCCGCCGCCAGGTGACCATCGGGGACGACGACGTGGTGGTGACCGGTCTGCGGCGGGTCATCGACACCCCGCTCGGCCCGCTGGTGGACGACCTGCGGCTGCGCACGGTGGGGCAAAGCGACCGCCTCGACGAGCTCGGGTTCGAGCTGCCGCTGGCGGGTGGGACCACGCCGACCGGGCACGTGACGGTGGCGGCGATCGGCGACCTCCTGCGCCGCCACGTGGCTCGCACCGACCCGCTCGCGGGCTACGCCGAGCGGCTGCGTGACGCGACCTTCCGCCGCGCGGTCCGCGGCTTCCTCGCCGGCAGCATCGACCTGGTGCTGCGCGTCGGCGGCGGCGGGCAGGCGTCACGCTTCGTCGTGGTGGACCACAAGACCAACCGGCTCGCGGCCCCGGACGAGTCGTTGACCGCGTGGCACTACCGGCCGGAGGCGCTGGCCCGCGCGATGCAACGCGGCCACTACCCGCTGCAGGCGCTGCTGTACACGGTCGCGCTGCACCGCTACCTGCGGTGGCGGCTGGCCGGCTACGACCCCGACCACCACCTCGGCGGCGTGCTGTACCTGTTCCTCCGTGGGATGACCGGGCCGAACGTGCCCACCGTCGGCGGCCAGCCGTGCGGGGTCTTCGCTTGGGCGCCGCCCGCGGCGCTGGTGGTGGCGCTCTCCGACCTTCTCGACCGTGGGCAGGCTGGGTCGTGACCGCCCTCGTCGATCGTGTGGAGCCGGGGTCGTGACCGCCCTCGTCGGTCCCGCCTCTGATGAGCGTGACGTCGGCCGTGTGCAGACCGCGCCGGCGGCGCTGCGCCCGTTCAACGCGGCCGGCGTGTTGGGACCAGCGGACGTGCACGTCGCGGTGACCCTGGCGCGGCTGCTGGACGTGACCGACCCACAGGTGCTGCTGGCGGTCGCGCTGGCGGTGCGCGCCCCGCGCTTCGGCCACGTCTGCGCCGACCTGGCCAGCGTCCGGGCCACCGTCACCGCGGACGAGGACGTGGCGGTGGACCTCGCCACGCTGCCCTGGCCCGATGTCGACGAGTGGGTGGAGGAACTGCGCGAGAGTCCGCTGCTGGCGGTCGGTGAGGATGAGGCGGACGACCGGCCGCTGCGGCTGGTCGGCTGCCGCCTGTACCTCGACCGCTACTGGCGCCACGAGCGCCGGGTGGTCGCCGACCTACGGGCGCGCGCTGCCGGGATGGCCGGTGGGTTGAACGTCGCCGCGCTGCGCGCCGGGCTGGACCGGCTCTTCCCGCGGAGCGGCCAGGCAGGGGACGTCCCGGAGCCGTTGGCGGGACCGGACAGGCAACGGCTGGCCGCCGCGGTGGCGGTACTGCGGCGGTTCGCGGTGATTGCCGGCGGTCCCGGGACTGGCAAGACCACCACGGTGGCGCGGGTGCTGGCGCTGCTGGAGGAGCAGTCCGCCGCCGGCGGGCGCGCCCCCCTGCGCATCGGGCTGGCCGCCCCGACCGGTAAGGCGGCCGACCGCCTTGAGCAGGCCATCCACGACGCCGCGTCCGAGCTGGACACGACGCCGGCGGTGCGCGAGCGGCTGCTCGGGTACGGCGCTTTCACCGTGCACCGCCTACTGGGGACGCTGCCGGGCAGCCGGACGCGGTTCCGACACGACAGCACCAACCCCCTCCCACACGACGTCGTGGTCGTGGACGAGACGTCGATGGTGTCGCTGACGCTGATGGCACGGCTGCTGGAGGCGGTGCGCCCCACGACGCGCCTGCTGCTGGTCGGCGACCCCGAGCAGCTGGCGTCGGTCGAGGCGGGGGCGGTGCTCGGTGACATCGTCGGTCCCGTGCGGACCGAGCTGCAGATGACGGCTGGGATGCGGGCGAGGCTGTCGGCGGCGACCGGTGAGGCCCTGCTCGGCGGGGTGCCGCTGGCCGGGGCGCCGCTGGCCGGGGCGACGCCGTCGGCAGCGGCCGGTCAGCCTGTCCCCCGCGGCGGGCCCCCGCCGGCGGAGGCGACACTCCCGACGGCCATCGGTGAACCGGCACCCGGGGGCGAGCCGTCGGCGGAGGCGACGCCGTCGGCAGCCATCGGTGAACCGGCACCCGAGGGCGAGCCGTCGGCGGAGGCGACGCCGTCGGCAGCGACCGGTGAGGCACTCCCCGGCGGCGGGCCGCTGGCCGGGGCGACGCTGGCCGACAGCATCGTGGTGCTGACCCGGGTGCACCGCTTCCGGGCGCGGTCGGGCATCGCCGACCTGGCTGCCGCCATCCAGCGCGGCAACGCCGACGGGGCGCTCGAGGTGCTGGGCTCCGGTCGGGAGGACATCCGCTGGATCGCCGCCGAGGCGTCCGATCCGGCGACCCTCGGCGCGGCCCTCGACCCGGTCCGGTCGGCGGTCGCCGCCAAGGGGGCGCGGGTGGTGGCCGCGGCCCGCTCCGGCGACGGGCCGGCTGCGCTGGCTGCCCTCGGCGAGCTGCGGGTCCTGTGCGCCCACCGCCGCGGTCCCTCCGGGGTGGCGACGTGGGGGCCCGCGGTGGAGCGCTGGCTCGTGACGGATCTGGACGGGTTCGAAGTGGCCGAACCCTGGTACCCCGGTCGCCCGGTGCTGGTGACGCGCAACGACTACCAGGTCGGCGTCTACAACGGCGATGTGGGAGTGGTCGTGACCCGCCCCGACGGGGCGGTCACGGTGGCGTTCGAGCACGGCGAGGTGGCGCCGAGCCGGCTGGAGGCGATCGAGACTCTGCACGCCATGACCGTGCACAAGGCTCAGGGCTCACAGTTCCGCGCTGTCGTGGTGGTCCTGCCCGACCCGGCGTCGCCCCTGCTCAGCCGAGAGCTGCTGTACACCGCGGTGACCCGCGCCCGGGAGGCCGTGACCGTGGTGGGGCCGGCCGCCGCGGTCCGCACGGCGACCGAGCGACGGATCCAGCGCGCGTCCGGGCTGCGCGAGGCGCTGTGGGGGACCGCGTAGCGCTCCACCACCCAGCACCGACCGGTGGCGTCCCTGCACTACCCGGCGCCTCCTGGCTCCCGTCCGACCCAGCTCCTACGACGCCGGCGATCCCGGGAGGTCCTCGGCCTGACCCTGCTCCGCCAGCGACCGCTGCAGCCGCTGCAGGCGGTCGTCCCAGCGCGTGCCGACCGCGGCCAGCCATGAGGCTGCCTCCTCCATGGGGGCGGGGGTGAGCTCGTAGCGCACCTCGCGCCCGTGACGCCGCGGCTGCACCAGCCCGGCCTCCGCCATCGAGGCCAGGTGCTTGCTGATGGCTTGGCGTGTGACCGGGTGGCGGGCCTCGAGTTCGGACGGTGTGGCGGGACCGCCACGGGCGAGGTCCTCCAGGAGCTCGCGCCGCGTGGGGCTGGAGAGCGCGGCGAACACGGCGTGGACGGGGTCGTGGTCGGCGTTCATGCGGGGGCGGCCACGGTCAGCGGGCTGAGGTGCGGTCCCTCGGCTAAACGGTGGAGGTCACGTTCCGTGTCGCCCCTGCGCGGATCGGCGGCGGTCGCGGGTGGTGACGGCAGCTGGATGCTCACCTGCGGGGGGCGCATACGCTGCTCGCGCAGCCTCAACAGCGTCGCCGTCCCTCCGTCGGCGGCCGGCTCGATCGTCAGCTCGACCCGTGATCGGTGTGGTAGCCCGAATGAGCGGTGGGGCCACCAGGTGAACACAAGCCGCTGGCAGTCCACGACGTCTTCGATCCGTCCGACCATGGCAGTGCCGTCCCAGTCGGTGACCGCCAGGCGACCGCCGGGACGTAGGTCGATGTCGACGTCGGCTCCCAGCCAGCTTGCCAAGCCCAGCGCGCCGCTGACCATTTCCCAGGCCTCCTCGATGCCCGTGGCCAGGTGGACGGTGCGCTCGACGGCGTATATGGACCCTCCTTCCCTTAACCGCAACCGCTAGGTTGCGCTTCTGGGCCGTGCGTCTTAGCCTAACGCAACTGAGCGGTTGCGCGTTGCTGGCTCGTGCCGTCGGTCTCGTGCGACTGGTAGCCGTCGTCGGCGGGTCGTGGAGCCGCGCCGCGTTCTGGAGGAGGTCGGCGACTGCCGGAGCTGCCACAGCCGAATGGTCCGGAGGATCTCCCGGACCGACCTCCGGTGCCCGAGCCGGACCGCCCCGTCGACATTGACGGCCCCGAGGACGTGCCTTCACCCGAGCGCCCCGATCAGGTGCCTCATCCCGACGAGGTGCCACCACCCCAACGACCCGACGAGTTCCCGCTCCCGCCCCGCC
>DASZZX010000375.1:0-4336 GCA_036260415.1 Nitriliruptorales bacterium | reverse complement strand
CACATCCGGGTTCTGCTTGTGCAACACATTCGTGATCGCCGCCGTCAACGTCGTCTTCCCATGATCGATATGACCGATCGTCCCGATGTTCAGATGCGGCTTCGTCCGCTCGAACTTCGCCTTCGCCATCAGGACCCTCCCGGGAGACAGACGTGTGGAGGCGCGTGCGCCCGGCGGGCCCAATGGCCCGCCGGGGCGGGAAGGGTAGTCGAACGCGCACGGTCGTGCGACCGTGCGCGTGTGGTAGCGGCGGGTGGACTCGAACCACCGACACAGCGATTATGAGCCGCTTGCTCTACCTCTGAGCTACGCCGCCCTGTCGGGGCCGGCCGTGACCTGACCCGAGAGCCCCCGCGCGGAATCGAACCGCGGACCCCTTCCTTACCATGGAAGTGCTCTGCCGTCTGAGCTACAGGGGCATGCTGACATCCTACCGGCCACACCGATCGTCAACCGGCGTGGCAGCGGGGTCGTTCCGGGTGGAGGGAGGAGGATTCGAACCTCCGTAGGCTGAGCCGTGCGGGTTACAGCCGCATCCCTTTGGCCACTCGGGCATCCCTCCGCAGGCGGCGATGGTACGGGCGTGCCACCGGGCCATCAACGTTGAGAGGTCCGCGCCTCTTCCCAGTGACCCGTCACGCCGCTGTCCCTCCGGGACGACGACGGGGCCGCGGTGGCTCCCGTCCCCCGGGCAGGGATGGGGGTGCGTAGCATCGCGAGGGACCGCACGATCAGGAGTGCAGAGCGTGGCGGAACACAGCTTCGACATCGAGGCGGGCGTCGACCGTCAGGAGGTCGACAACGCGGTGAACCAGGCGGCGCGGGAGGTCGCCACCCGCTTCGACTTCAAGGACACCGGCACGTCGGTCGCGTGGGAGGGTCGCGAGACGATCCGCATCCAGTCCGACACCGAGGACCGCGCCAAGGCCGCCCTCGAGGTCCTGCGCGACAAGTTGGTCAGGCGCAAGGTCAGCCTGAAGGCGATCGACCCGGGCGACCCCCGCTCCGCCGCCGGCGCCACCACCCGCATCGACGTGGGTCTTCGCACGGAGATGCCGGCCGAGCTGGCCAAGCAGATCGTCAAGGACATCAGGGCCACCAAGCTCAAGGTGACCCCGACCAACATGGGCGACCGCATCCGCGTCGCGAGCAAGCAGAAGGACGTCCTGCAGGAGATCATCGCGATGGTGAAGACGCACGACCACGACGCCCCGCTGGTCTTCACCAACTACAAGTGATGTCGCGCGGTGCCCTCAGCCTCGAGCCTGCCGGAACGGCGGCTCACGGCGAGGGTGGCGTCTCCGTGACGGTCTCCGTCTGGGTCTCGGTCCGGGTCTCCGTCTCGGTCTCGGTGCCGCCGGTGGTGGTCGTGGTGGTCCCGCCGCCCCCGTCCTCCTCGTCGTCGACGACGGTCGTGCCGTCGGGCTCCTCCTCCACGGCGCAGCCAGCGGTGCCCAGGACCGCCGGCACGGAGGCGATCACCACCGCCCGCCGCAACCAGGCCCGGTGCCTCATCATCGGTACCCCTTCCGTCCGCTCTCGCCGGGCGGCTCGAGACCGTCGGCCCGCCCCGTCCACCCACCGGCGCAACCCGTCTGGACGGGTGCGTCACGCACCGTACGGGGAAGGGGACGGGACGCAACCATCCGGCCCTGTCCGGACGGCAACCGCGTCCTGACCGTCCGGGCGGCCGCCCGGACGGGGCGCGCTCGGGGGTCAGCCGGCGTAAGGGTCCGGTCCGAGCTGGCCCTGACTGCGGGCCATCTGCTCCAACGCCGCGATGCGCTTGGGGATCGGCGGGTGGGTGCTGAACAGCTGCGCGAAGGTGCCCAGCGCACGGCCGCCGAACGGGGCGGCGATGTACATGTGCGAGAAGGCCGCGCTGGTCTCGGCCGGCGTGGCGCCGCGGCGCCACATCGACGGGTTGTTGTGCGCCTGCTCCAGCTTGCGCAGTGCGCTGGCCAGCGCCAGTGGGTCACCGGTCAGCTGCGCTCCGGTCTGATCGGCGGCGGACTCCCGGGAGCGGCTGACGGCCGACTGGATCAGGATGGCCGCCAGCGGCGCCAGGATCAGCATCAGCAGCCCGCCGGCCGCACCACCCTCCCGGTCACGGCCGCCGAACCAGAACGCCATGCGAGCCATCATGGTGATGGCCGCCGCGAGGGTGGCCGCGATCGAGCCGATCAGCACGTCACGGTTGTACACGTGCTGTAGCTCGTGCCCGAGCACGCCCTCCAGCTCCTCGCGGGTCAGAGCGTCCAGCAGGCCCTGGTTGACGCACACCGCAGCGTGACGGGGGCTGCGCCCGGTGGCGAACGCGTTCAGCTGCGGGGACGGGCTGATGTACAGGCGGGGCATGGGCTGACCGGCGCGCTCGGAGAGACGCCGCACGACGCTGTGCACCTCGGGGTACTGCGACTCGTCCATCGGCTTGGCCCGGGCCATCTTGATCGCCAGCTTGTCGCTGAAGAACCAGGCGCCCATGTTCATGAGGCCGGCGAACACCAGCGCCACGACCAACCCGCCGTCGCCCCAGAAGCTGCCGATGAACAGCAGCAACCCGGAGAGAGCGGCCAGCAGCACGGTCGTCTTCATGATCTTCATGCCGCCACGCTCCTGGATGAGTGGTCTGGTTGGAAGTGCGGTCTCAGTCTCCAACGTCGAGGGTGCCGCAGGCCGTTCCCGCGCGCACGGCCGCGCGTCCGCTGGTCGCTCATCGAGCCTCAGCCGCCGGAGGCGACCACCTGCCGGCCGCCGACCACATCCTGCCCGACCGGCAGGTTCTGGTACAGCGGGACGACCCCCAGGACCACGGTCGCCACCGCCAGGACCCCGACCGCGGCGTTCAGTAGCCGCCCCGGCTGCAGCAGCGGCGCCCCGACCGGCGGCGCCTCCATCCACATCGTGCGGACCACGGCCAGGTAGTAGAAGAACGCCAGCACCGTGTTGACAACAAGGAAGGTGGCGAGCACGTAGCCGCCCGACCCGGCGGCCGCCTGGAACACCACGAACTTGGCCCAGAAGCCGACCAGCGGTACCGCGCCGCCCAGGCTGAGCATAAACAGGGTCATGGCGACTGCCAGGCCGGGGGCGCGCTGGCCCAGCCCGGCGTAGTCCGCGATCGAACGCCGGCCCGACCGGCGGTGCACGGCGATCACCACCGCGAAGGCGCCCACGTTCATGACCGCGTAGGCCACCAGGTAGAACAGCACCGCCTGGACGGCCAGCTCGTTGACCTCGGGCGCGCCGGGGGCCGCAAGCCCGAAGGGCAGCAGGATGTAGCCGGCCTGGCCCACCGAGGAGTACGCCAGCAGACGGACGATGTCGCGCTGCTGCAGGGCGACCAGGTTGCCCACCGTCATGGTGACGACCGCGAGCACGCCCATGGCCGGCGCCCACACGTCGGCGAGGGGCTCGAAGGCGATGAAGCAGATCGACACGAGCCCGGCGAAGCCGGCCGCCTTCGACGCGACCGCCAGCATCGCCGTGACCGGCAGCGGCGACCCGGCGTAGGTGTCCGGCGCCCAGAAGTGGAAGGGCACCGCCGACACCTTGAAACCGAACCCCACGATGACCATCAGCAGGCTGCCGAGCAGCAGCGGCTCGGCCCCACCGCCTGCCAGCGCCGTGGCGATGCCGTCCAGGGTGGTGGTCCCGGCCGCCCCGTACACGAACGACAGCCCGAACAGCATGACCGCGACGGCGAGGACACCGATCAGGAAGAACTTCAGCGCCGCCTCGGACGAGTACAGGTCGCGCTTGCGCAGCCCGGCCATGACGAACCCGGGCAGCGAGATGGTCTCGAGCGCGACGAACAGCAGCAGCAGGTCACGCGCGGACGGCATGACCAGCATGCCGACGAACGCGGTGAGCAGCAGGAAGTAGTACTCGCCCTGGAAGAAGCGACCCTCGGCGAAGTAGTGGTAGCTGACCGCCAGGACCGCCAGGAGGGTGACGAGGAACAGCAGCTTGAAGGTCAGCGCGAAGTCGCTCGCCACGAAGACCCCGTCGAAGGTGCTGCGCCCTTCCCCCCAGATGGCCAGCGTGGCCCAGATCGCCACGGCGGTCCCCGCCGCCGCCAGCGGGTTCAGCACACGTTTGCGGTCGCCGTCGAGTACCAGGTCGGCCAGCAGCACCAGCAGCGCCGTGGCCGTCAGGGCCAGCTCCGGGCCGATCGCGGCGAAGTCGATCGTCATCGCGGTCCGTCTCCCTCCGCACGCCCCGACAGCGCTCTCACGTCCGCCCCGGCGGCCGATGTCGGCGGCAGCCGGTCCGTCGCGGTCGCCACACCCCCCACCCGGCTCGGCTCAGCCACCGATCAGCGTGGCGAGCCGCG
>DASZZX010000374.1:0-2931 GCA_036260415.1 Nitriliruptorales bacterium | reverse complement strand
CTCGGGAGGTGTGATGGCGACCCAGCGGGACACGCAGGCGGAGACGCAGCTGCGCCAGCTCGCCGAGCCGTGCGCAGCCGCTCACGGGGTCGAGATCGTCGACGTGCAGGTCAAGGGCCACACGGGAAGTCGGTTGGTGCGACTCGTGGTCGACGCAGACGGTGGCATCGACGTGGACACGTGCGCTGCCCTGTCCCGCGACGTGGGGACCGCCTTCGACCGGGCGGACGCGGTGACCGGCCGTTACACCCTGCAGGTGACCTCGCCGGGCGTGGACCGCCCGCTCAGGACCGCTCGCGACTTCGCACGCAGCGTCGGACGGTCGGTCCGGGTGGTGACCCGTCCGCACGCGCCGCTGCCCGCGGAGCTGTTCGGCGTGGTGATGTCCGTCGGGGCCGACGACGTGACCCTCGAGGTCGACGGCGGAGCGGTGACCGTGCCGCTCGGGCAGGTCGACCACGCCCGCGTGCAGCTGCCGTGGTGAGGAGGAAGTGAGCATGACGAAGCCGTTGAAGGTCGACCTGGAGGCCTTGCGTCAGATCGAACGCGAGAAGGGCATCGACTTCGCGACGGTCGTCGAGGCGTTCGAGATCGCGCTGGCGTCGGCGTACAAGCGGTCGGCGAACGCCACCGGTGACGAAGCTCGCGTCACGATCGACCGGCTCACCGGTGAGATCACCCTGTACGCGCAGGAGCTCGACGACGAGGGCAACATCCTCTCTGAGTGGCGCGAGGAGCCCCGCGACTTCGGACGCATCGTCGCCCAGACCGCCAAGCAGGTGCTGCTGCAGCGGCTGCGTGAGGCCGAGCGGGAGATGACCTACGGTGAGTACGTCGGCCGTGAGGGCGACATCATCACCGGGATGGTGCAGCAGCAGGGCAACGTCACCTTGCTGGACCTGGGACGCACCGACGCGCTCCTGCCGTACAGCGAGCAGGTACCGAACGAACGCGTGCAGCACGGCAGCCACGCCCGCGCGCTGGTGATCGAGGTCCGCCGTCAGCAGAAGGGCGCCCAGATCATCGCGTCCCGCACGCATCCGGCGTTCGTGGCCGCACTGTTCGCGCTCGAGGTCCCGGAGATCGAGGAGGGCATCGTCGAGATCCGTGGGATCGCGCGCGAGGCCGGACACCGGACCAAGGTCGCGGTCAGCTCCAACGAGCCCGCCGTGGACGCGGTGGGGGCCTGCGTGGGTCCTCAGGGGTCGCGCGTGCGAGCCGTGATGAGCGAACTGCACAACGAAGGGCTGGAGAAGATCGACATCGTCCCGTGGTCCGACGAGCCGGAGGAGCTGGTCGCCAACGCGCTGTCGCCTGCGAGGGTCACCAGCGTGTACCTGTACCCGGAGTACGCCACCGCGATGGTGGTCGTGCCCGACTACCAGCTGTCGCTGGCGATCGGGCGGGAGGGCCAGAACGCCCGGCTGGCTGCCCGGTTGACCGGATGGCGCATCGACATCAAGAGCGAGAGCCAGTTCTCGGAGGAGCAGGAGGCCTTCCAGGAGGCGTTCGAAGCCGGGTTGGTCGACGAGTACGGCCGACCGCTCAGCCCGGAGGGCGAGGCCGCGGTCGCGCGCGCGCAGCAGTCAGCCGAGAGCGCCCGGCAGCGTGCACTCGACGAGGACACCAGGACCACCACCTAGACCGCTTGACCCGTCCGGTGCGGAAGCAAACGGTCCCGGGAGACGTTGGAGGAGGAGCGAGCCCACGTGACCCACACCGCTGTGCGCACGTGCGTGGGGTGCCGTTCGGCACGGCCGCAACGTGAGCTCGTGCGGTTCGCGCGGACCGCGAACGGTGCGGTGCTCGACACGGGACGTCGCCTGCCAGGCCGGGGGGCGTACGTCTGCCCTGACCCGGCATGCATCGCCGCCGCCCGTGCGCGGGATGCGGCGCCGCTGCGGCGGTCGCTGCGCGCGGGCAGCCCGGCCGGGCTGCAGGCAGCGCTGGACGGCGCCGGCGAACTGGCGCAGCGGCGGGCACTCGGGTCGACGGGCGAAGCGAAGGCCCCTGGTGAGGCCTTCGACCAGCGCAGCGGAAGGGCCTCGGGTGAGGCCCCCGACCAGCGACAGCGATAGGGCACTGAGGGATGACTGACAGGGTTCGCGTCTACGAACTGTCCCGGGAGACTGGCCTCGACAACAAGGAGGTCCTGCGTCGCCTGACGGAGCTCGGCGTCGACGCGTCGAGCCACTCCTCGTCCATCACGCTGGGCGATGCGCAGCTCTTCCGCGAGTCGCTCGGCCGGCGGACGACCGAGCAGGAGGAGGAGGACCGACGCCGCGAGGAGGAGGCCCGACGCCTCGCCCAGATCGACGTCTCCTCGGTCGGCGCTCCGGAGAGGAAGAAGGCCGCGAAGGTCCTGCCGCCCCACCTGCGCGCGCAGCAGGAGGCGGCCGAGCGCGCACGGCGGGAGGCCGCCGCCGTGACGGTGACCGATCAGCCCGCCGAGGAAGCCGCACCCACACCCGTGCGACCCGCCGCCGCGCCGACCGAGGTCCCGACGATCCCTCCGGGCGGGGACCAGCGCCGCGAACCGACCTCCGACGGCGAGCCGCAGGCGCCCGCCGCTCGCATGCCAGGTGCGCCAGCCGCGCAGCCGGGGACGCGCATGCCAGGCGCTCCTCCCCGTCCGGCGCCCGCGGGCGAGGCTCCACGGCCGGCACCGTCCGCCGTGCGGATGCCCGGAGCTCCACCCTCGCCGGCCGAGACCGGACAGGTGCCACGCGCCCGGCGTGTGGTGGAGCCCAGGCTGCCGCAGGAGGGCTCAGGTCGCCGGTCGATCCCGCCGCCGGTGCGTCCCGCACCGGCCCGCCGGCCGGCCGAGCCGGGTCGCGGCGCGCCGGGACGCCCCGGTACGCCGGGGCGTGGGCCGAGCACATCCCCCTACCGCCAGCCGGTGGGGCGGGGCGCACCGGGAGCCCCCGGTGC
>DASZZX010000373.1:0-4721 GCA_036260415.1 Nitriliruptorales bacterium | reverse complement strand
GTGACCGTCGCGGGGACCGGCAGGAACCACGGAGACCAACGGCGGCTCCCGACGGTCGGGTTCGCGTGCGCGTGTCGACCCTGAGACCGTCAGGCGGCCTCACTGGCGTAAGCCAGCGCCTCCTCGAGGCTCATCGCCTGCCCCTCAGCCCAGGCGCGCTGTAAGGCTTCCCCGCTGAGCTGTCGGGCGGCCGCGTGGCCTGGATCCTCGTGGGCGAAGAAGGCGTCGGGGCCTGGCCGCCGAGCTTGCTCTGCCAGGCGGCCTGCGCACCGGCGAGCCGGGCGGCGCGCTCATGCTGCCCCAGCTGGTTGCCCACGATCGCGACGAACCGGAGGTAGCCGGTGATGATCACCGCGTTGATCTGCTCCCCGTAGAGCGCGAGGCTGTCGGAGATCGCGCTGCGTGGGTCGGTCGGGTCGCCCCGTAGGGCCGCTACGGGGGGGCAGGGCGCGTCGGCTGACGTGATTGGCGGCGGCGAGGCTGCCAGATCGGACACCACGTTTCCGGGTCCCACGAGTCGTCCTCAAACACGTCGTCGCTGCGGTGGGCGACCACCGGGACATGGGTCGTATAGGGGCACCGTTGACAATTCGGCTTGACTCGCGCATGATAGGCGATGCGTTCGATTGGACACTGTCCGGTCTATCCGATTGCCGGATGACCTGATCTCGTGCCCCGGCATGCGTGGCAGCTGCGCAAGGGGCGGCCCCGATGACCCGTGACCCATCGCAGTCACCGCAGGAAGGGCACCACACACGCCCCCGTGGGCTCGAGGTGCTGCGGGTCGTGAGGAACCTGAAGCACGTCTACGAGCGGCGTCTGCAGCCGAAGGCCGTCTCTGCCATCCTGGTGGCGATCATCGCCACCGTGGTGATCCTCGCGCCGCTCACGGAGGGCTGGCGTCTCGGGCGATTGGAGCCGCTGGAGATCGGGGCGGTGGTTGCCCTCGCCTTCCTGCCAGGCTGGCTCTTCGTGCGGTTCCTCGGCAAGCGGGCGGAAGCACTCTGGTACGAGTACGTGCTCAACCTGCACCGGCTGCGCGTCGACGAACCCGAGAACCTGCCTCGTCCACCCGTCACCTCCTCGTACTACAGCCGATGGAAGGAGTCCGGCGGCGAGGATCTCCAGGACTGTCCCAGCATCTACCGAGAGAAGTTCGACGCGTACTACGGGAAGAACCTCGCCAAGTCCGTCGAGGAGCAAGATCCGCGGGTAACGACGGAGACGGTTTTCCCCGTCCTTCTCACCACAGCGGCGCTGGCTGCGGGGTGGGTAGCGGTGTTCTGGGGTGAGGATCTGCTGACGACTGCGGGGCGGGCAGGCGATATGCAGCAGGGCGTTGCGTCGCTGCGAGTTCTCCTGGTCTTCGCTTTCCTGGGCGCCTACCTCTTCAGCATCCAGATGCTCGTGCGCCGGTTCTTTCAGGGCGACCTTCGTTCTAGCGCCTATGCGCACGTGATCGTGCGTCTCGTGACCGCTCTGCTGTTGATCCCGGTCCTGCAGCGGGTTCCCGTGCTCAACGAGCCCCTCATCGCGTTCGCGGTGGGAGCGTTCCCAGTCGTGGGGCTCCAGGCACTCATGCAGATGGCAGCCCGGCCGCTTCGGGTCGCCGTTCCCAGCCTCCGTCCCTCCTACCCTCTCCATCACCTCGATGGGCTGACCGTCTGGTACGAGGTTCGCCTCCTCGAGGAGGGGATCGAGGACATGCAAAACCTGACGACCGCGAACCTGGTCGACATCATCCTGCATACCCGCGTCCCGGTCGGCAGACTCGTGGAGTGGGTCGACCAGGCCTACCTATACACACGCCTTCCCCCGAAGACCGAAGGCTGGCTGGGCGAGAAGTTGGAACGTCATCGACGAAGGGCGGCCCTGCGGAGCGAGGATCACAAGGCTGAACCTCCCCATGTGCGTGACGTCCTTCGTCACGGCGGTGTCACGAACGCGACGAGCCTCCTCGTGGCCGTGCCTGCGGCCGGTTCAGTGGGCGGCGACGGCCAGACAAGGCGGGGGTTCGTGAGATGGGTCGCAGAGCGAGCCGATGTGGACGCGTCCGCGCTCGTGATCCTCGCCGCTGTCCTGCGCCAGCACTCGGGCTTGAACCCGGTCCACAGTTGGTGGGCCGGAGCGTCGAAGGCCCCACGCGTTGAGATGGCGCCCCTCGCTCCGACTGGGCCATCGGCGTTGCGCGATAACGGAAAGCGCAACCAGACAGGAGAGGCCGAGGACGCCGTGGGGACCGCGACAGCGGCCAGCGCTCAAGAGGCTGGATGAGCCCGTGAGCGGCTGTTGGCAGGCCGCTGCGCGCCATCCGCGTCGGCCGGCCGTCGACCAGATCCGCCGGGTTCGCTGCGGTCTTGTGGCCGATGGTGGTTGGCTGAACGCTTGGCCCGCACCGCGTCGGGTAGGTCGAGCCGCCCGATCCGACGGAGCGGGCGCACCGCCAGTTTGCGTCGCTGCGACACCGCCCAGTTCCACGCCACGCGATACAGCCAGCCTGCCGGCGACTCGTAGCCCGACAGCCGCTCCCACCGGGCGCAGGCCCGAACCATCGCCTCGTCCACGGCTTCCGCCGGAGGCGACGTGTCCCCCGGCGTCATCGCCACGCGCGGTGGACCCGGTCGCGCTCCCAACACCCAGAACGACTCGAAGTCAGCACCGGCCGGCATCCACACCTTCCCCTCCCGATACACGCACGGCACGCCGCGACGGTCCACTCTGCTGCACGAACGCCGCAAGCCCACTTCAAGTCGCGTGTCGTGGAGGTCCTGCGCCGGCACACCACGACGCCGGGCCGGTGTTGGCGGTGTGTGAGGTTTACGGCGACCTGCCGCGATCTGAGGTGTCGAGGGTGGAGCTGCCCGGACGCGCCTACGTGCTGCTCCCTGGTGGCATCGACGCAGCCGCACGGCCTCAGTGGAGATTCCCTGACGGTGCTGCCGGGTGGTATCCGAGTCCGAATCTGTGGTGGCTGACGATCGAGAGGGTGGGGCCACCGAGATCGACTTCAGCTGGACGTACGTCGCCGGGTCTATCCAGTGTGTCAGGGTTGTGCTCGCCGACGACCGTCTCGAGCCGTACGAGGTTGCAGCCGACGACCGTGCGGACATCTTGCGACGACATCAATCCGCTGCCACCGACATCGCACAGCGGCGGCCCACGTGACGCAGACCGCATGCGTTTCGTGGACCGAACGCCGGCAGCGGCCTCCCGGTAGGTATGTTCGCGTAGACGCGCGATAGGGCTGGGCACCGTGACGTCGGCGGCCCGTTCGGTGGGACCGTGCCGGGGTCCAGAATCGTGAACCGCTCGGCCGATCCCCGGGTGACGCTGCGCGAAGCGACCGGACGTTCGGACGGGCCAGCACGGTGCCACGTCATGACGTGTGGGGTCGGGTGGAGGCGCCGCCCAGGCCCACAAGCGAAGGCCCCACGACGTCCGGCCGCTGCAACCGGGGGTCGATGAGCCCTTGGGACTACCTGGATGGCACCGATGGTGGGCTGCGCGGCGACCTCGACGGGTCGTGCGCAGCGCAGACTCCGCCTGAGGCCGGTCGGTCCGGACGCGTCACGCACCCCATAACCCAGGCGACGCGGGAGTAGGCATGACGGACCGCACGCGACCTGTCGGGGGAGCGCACGTTCCGACCTTCATCTACGGGACCGCGTGGAAGGAGGAGCGAACCGCCGACCTCGTGACCCAGGCGCTCAGGGCGGGCTTCCGCGGTGTCGACACGGCGAACCAGCGCAAGCACTATCGCGAAGCAGAGGTCGGACGCGCGCTGCTCGCGGAGCTCGCTCGAGGAACGCTGCGCCGTGAAGATGTGTTCGTACAGACCAAGTTCACCTTCCGCGCGTCGCAGGACCATCGGCTGCCCTACGATCCGGCGGTGCCCATCAGCCGGCAGGTCGCACAGTCCTTCGAGAGTTCACTGTCACACCTCGGCGTGGCGCGGATCGATTCCTACCTGCTCCACGGCCCCTCGCGACGGCAAGGACTCGCGGCCCCGACATCGAAGCTTGGGCCACGATGCAGGCCCTCCACGACGAAGGCAGGACGCGGTTCATCGGGGTGAGCAACGTCACTCCCGATCAGCTCGCGGCCTTACTTCGGCGCCCGGGTGTGCGACCGACGTTCGTGCAGAACCGTTGCTACGCGTCGCTTGGGTGGGACGCGGCGGTGCGCGCCATCTGCGATCGCGAGGGGCTCGCCTACCAGGGATTCTCGCTGCTCACCGCCAACCAGAAGACGATGCGGGGGAGGGTCGTGCGCGACATCGCTCGACGACATCAGCGGACGCCGGCGCAGGTCGTGTTCCGCTTCGCGCACCAGCTGGGGATGATCCCGCTGACGGGCACGACGGATTCTCGCCACATGGCCGAGGACCTGGCCGTCTACGGATTCGAGCTGACGGCTGCGGAGATGCAGGCCATCCAAGGCGTCGGGTAATGAGCCGATCGGTTGCCGTACCACTCCATCCCATCTCGTACCAGGTCATGCCGCTGAACAGGCGTTCGCGAGCTCACGCGTCCCACCTCGTCTCAGTCTGCCCCATCCTGTCCCTGCCCTTCGTGACCGCGTTGTCCGGGGAGGACCCGCTGTGGGACGCAGGTGACCTGGTGACGCCGCGGGCAGCGTCCCTGCAAACGTCATCTCCTAGGGCTCGGTCACGTCTCCTCCTGGGAGCGCTACGACGCCAACGCCTCAGGTACGCAGGTGGA
>DASZZX010000372.1:0-2896 GCA_036260415.1 Nitriliruptorales bacterium | reverse complement strand
CACGAACGTGACGTGGGTCGTCGAGCCCGCCGGCCGCCGGATCGTGGGACCGGGGAAGGTCCCTCCGAACGTCCACATGAGCGTGCGCTCTCCGCGGACGACCGGCACGTCCGCCTGCACGATCGGGATGCGCAGCCGGCTCTTGGTGAGGACCGGCATCCGGCGCAGCCGCGTGGTGAAACGCGGGGCGTCGGCCGCGAGGGCGGCGGGCAGCGGGACGCGCAGGAGCGGCGCGAGCGCAGCCCCGGCCGCGACGGCGCCGGCGCCGGCGGCACGCCGCCGCGTCGGCCGGACCGAGGCCTGAGGCGGCGGGTTGGGCGATGCGGCCACCGCGACTCCCATCGGGCGTCACGGCAGCCTACGGCAGCCGTCAGTGTCTCCGCGTCCCGGCCGCGAAGCGTCCGCCTTCGCTCACCGTCGGGGTCGTCGACGCCGGTGCTTCGCCGGCCACCGGTAGCCGGAGGGTGAACGCGGACCCCTCACCGGGACGGCTGCTGACTGTGATGGAGCCGTCCATGGCCTCGGCGAACTCGCGTGCGATGAACAGCCCGAGGCCCAGACCGCCCGTCTCCATGACCATCGGGTCCTCGACCCGGTAGAAGCGGTCGAAGACGCGTTCGAGGTTCTCCGCCGCGATGCCGCGACCGTGGTCGATCACCGTGACCTCGACGCCGGTCAGCGACGATCCGGTGACGGTCACACGGACGGGGCGCCCGTGCTGCGAGTAGGTGCACGCGTTCGACAGCAGGTTGCCCACGATCTGCTCGACGCGAGCGGGGTCGGCGTGGGCAGCCGGCAGCTCCGCGGCGGTCTCCACCTTGAACACGCGGTCCTTGTGAGCGACACGGAAGCTGTCGACGACCCGCTCCACCACGGCGGCTAGGTCGGTGGGGATCGCGTGGAGGTGGCCGACGACGGCGGCCCGTTGCGACGACATCTGTCCCACGAGCAGGATGTCGTCGATCAGGCGTGTCATATGGTCCGCGCGGTCCACGATCTGTTCAAGCGCGCGCCTGCGCGCCTGGGGTTCCATGGCCTCGAAGTGACGCAGCAGGCTCTGAGCGAAGCCCTTGATCGGTGTGAGCGGGGTCCGCAACTCGTGTGAGACCCGGGACACGAAGTCGTCCTGCATCCGGGCGGTCTCGCGCTCGCGAGTGACGTCGTGGAACAGGACGACGTCCCCGGTGCACCGGTCGTGCTCGTCGAACAGCAGGGTGTGACGGGCCACCACGATCCGTTCGCCGCCGCGCCGGTGACGCAGCGCCATCTCGACCACGGTCAGAGGTTCGGCGGGGTCGGCGGTGGCCAGCGGCTGCGACGGGTCGACCGGTTCGCCGTCGGCGTCCACACCGGTGAGGACCTCGGCGGCGTTGTGCTGCATGGCTGCGCTGGCGGGCACGCCGGTGAGTCGCTCCATGGCTGGGCTCCACACCTGGACCGTGCCGTCGGGGTCGAGCAGCATGATCCCGTCGGAGGCGCCCATCACGACCCGGTCGAGGCGGTCGCGTTCGGCGGCCACCTCGAGCAGCAGCGCGCGGCTGCGCACGACCCCGCGTTCCGCCAGGTGGAGGATGGCGGCAGGGACCAGCAGGAGCCCCGCCAGCGCCGGCCGGTCGTGCCACAGGACGGCCGCGAGGATGCCCACGGCGACGTTGCCGAGCACGTTCATCGTGGCCAGCGGCGCGCCCTCGCGCAGGACGGCTCCCAAGGGCCGCCGCTCGAGTATGGCGACCACCCCACCGATCCCGAACGCGTTGACCGTTCCGAAGGCGGCCAGCGCGATCGCAGCGGCGACCAGTCCCCGGCCGCTCAGCGCCGCGGCGCCGCCCCGCGCGCCGTGGAAGACCGTCACGGCAGCGACGGTCGCGGCGGTGTACTGCGACAGGTTGAACACCAGCTTCACCGGCGCCGCCCGCTTGGCCAGGTGCGCCAGCGCCAGCCCACCGACAACGGCCACCACGGAGGAGGGCGGCGGCAACGTCAGGATCGCCACGACGATCGCCGCCTCCGACAGCGTGATGGCCTCCTCCGTGTCGCGGTGATGCAGGCGGAGGTCGACCAACTCGGCGAGGGCGGTGGCGAGGGCCAGGGCTAGCGTCCACTGCCAGCCGCCGGCGACATCGGGGGCGGGGTCCTGCGGGCCGGCGAGCAGGAACGACGTCAGCGTGACCAGGGCGGCCCCTGCCCAGCCCAGCACGTACATCCCCAGCCGGGTCACGCTGCTGACCCCCTCCCGGACATCACCGGCTGCCCCACCGGCGGCAGCTACACGGTACGGCACGGCACCGCTGTAGGGACGGAGCGACTCACGGGTCACTGCCAGGCGGCGGCCGCCCCCGTCCGGGCCCGGCTGTGGTCGGATTGCTCTGCACCAGTCCCTGGCGGCGACGGTCATCTGTCGCTGCGTGAGGCCGCTGGGGTCCCCATCGCGACTCTGCCGCACAGAACGCCGCCCTGCCGTAGCGAAACGGGGCTATATCCGGAGGTTGCCGAGCGGCCCGGCGTGACTAGTCCGGGTGGACGGCCGGCCGCGGGGATGTGCTGGCGCCGTACGCGCTGGGCCCGGCGGGCCGACCGGGAGCCCGCCCGGCTGCGTGCCCAGCGGGACGTGCACCCACCGAGGGACCGCCCGGAGCCCACCCGGCTGCATGCCCAGCGGGCCGCCCGCCGACCTCAGCGGCCGTACGTGCCGATCAGGTGGCCGCGCGCGACCACGTGCCCCACCAGCGCCGCTTCGAGTTCGGAGGAGGAGAACCCCCGCTCGAGGTCGATCGGCCGGTCGACCGCGTACAGCGTGAAGGTGTAGCGGTGCGGCTCGTCGCCCTCGGGCGGGCACGGACCGCGGTAGCCCACCGACCCGAAGCCGTTCGTGCCCTCCTGTCCCGGGGGGGGGGGG
>DASZZX010000371.1:0-6137 GCA_036260415.1 Nitriliruptorales bacterium | reverse complement strand
GCGTTGTTGATCAGGACGTCGATCTCGCCGTCCCAGCCGGCGGCGAACGCCCGCACCGAGGCGAGGTCGGTGAGGTCGAGACGGCGGACCTCGGCCCGTCCGCCCGCCTTCTCCACCTCCTGGGCCATGCCCCGCGCGCCGGGCTCGTCCTCGTGCCAGGTGATGCCGACGTCGTAGCCGGCTTCGGCGAGCGCGACCGCGGTTGCCTTGCCGATCCCCGAACTCGCACCCGTCACGATGGCGTTGCGTGCCACCGGACCTCCTTCCACGCGTGACGGGGCGAGTGTGCCCCGCCACCACAGCCGACCGCGGCCGAAGGGGTGTGGGTGGCTCGTGGCGGCCCGGCGACCGCCGGCCTCGGGTTCACCCGCGGCCGGCGTCCCGCACGCACCGGATCGACAGGGGACGCGCTTCCAGCCGTGCCGGATCGATCTCGTTGCCGCAGTCGACGCAGACACCGTAGACGCCATCGTCCATCCGGGTCAGGGCCTCCCCGATCTGCTGCAGCCGGTGACGTGACTGATCGATCTGCGCGAGCGCCTCGCTGCGCTGCTCGGTCACCTGACCGGAGTCGGCGAAGCCCTCCTCGCCACCCCCCAGGTCAAGCACCGTCTCTCCGTAGGGGTCGGCCCCGTACGCCTCGAGCTGCTCCAGCTGCTGCCGCCGGTCCTCCTCCAGCTCCTTGCGGAGCCGGTCGAGCATGTCCTGGTCCATGGATCGACCTTCCGGGTTGCGTCTGGGTCGGCGGGCGGTCAGCCGACCCGGCGTGCACGCGGGTGGGCCTGGTCGTACACCTCTCGCAGGCGTTGGCGGCTCACCATCGTGTAGATCTGTGTCGTGGTCACGTGCGCGTGGCCGAGGAGTTCCTGCACCGCCCGCACGTCCGCCCCACCGTCGAGCAGGTGGGTGGCGAACGAATGACGGAGGGTGTGCGGCGACACCGACTGCGAGAGCCCGGCCGTCTCCGCGTGGCGCTTGACGATCTTCCAGACTCCCTGGCGCGTCAGCCGACCCCCGCGGAGGTTGACAAACGCGGCTCCGGAACGTGGAGCGATCGCGGGGCGGCCACGTACGAACCAGGCGTCCAGCGCGCGAGCCGCCGCCAGGCCGAAGGGTACGAGCCGCTGCTTGCTGCCCTTGCCGGTGACGGTGACCGAACGTTCGACCAGGTCGATGTCGTGGACGTCGACGCCGACCAGCTCGCTGATCCGCAGTCCGCACGAGTACAGCATCTCCATCATCGCCCGGTCGCGCAGCGCGCGTGGGTCGTGACCGGCGACCGCGCCGAGGAGCCGTTCCACCTTCTGCAAGCTCAGTGCCTTGGGGAGTGGCCGGCGCGCGGTCGGGGTGGCCACATCGGCCGCGGCGTCGTCCTCGACCAGCCCCTCACGTGCCAGGAAGCGGTGCAGCCCGCGCACCGTCACGACCGTCCTCGCGACGGAGGACGGCGCGTAAGGGCTCCCGCGCACGGTCCGCCGCTGCCGCACCCAGGCCACGAACTCCTCGACGTCCTCGGGTCTGGCCACGAGCGGCCCGTCGATCGCGCGCTCGTGCAGGTAGCGCGCGTAGAGGCCGAGATCGCGACGGTAGGCGGTGACCGTGTTGTGCGCGAGCCCACGCTCGACCCGCAGGTGGTCGAGGAAGGCCAGCGCCGCGGAGGGCAGCACCGGCGTCGGCCGGGCACCTCCCTGCGCGTGCTCGCGCTCGGACACGACCCCTCCTCGTCCGTCGTCCGCGACGTCAGCCAGCTAGGCCCAGCACCCGTTCGGGCGGCCAGTGCTCGAGGCCATGGGCCTCGGCCACACGCGCGTTCGTCAGCTCGCCGCGGGCCGCGTTGACCCCCTTCAACAGCCCCCGGTCAGCATCCAGAGCTGTCAGCACACCGCCCGCGAGCCGCACCGCGTACGGCAACGTGGCGTTCGTGAGCGCGTACGTCGACGTGTGCGGGACAGCGCCCGGCATGTTCCCGACACAGTAGTGGACCACGCCGTGCTCGACGTAGGTCGGATCGCTGTGGGTCGTGACCCGGCTCGTGGCCGCGCACCCCCCCTGGTCGATCGAGATGTCGACGATGACCGCCCCCGGCCGCATGGCCTGCACCATCTCGTCGGTCACCACCACCGGGGCGCGGGCTCCGGGCACCAGCACCGCCCCAACCACGAGGTCCGCCTGCGGGACCAGCTCCTCGAGCGTGAGCCGGTTGCTGACGAGCGTGGCGATGCGGCCCTTGTGGATGGAGTCGATCCACCGCAGCTTGCCGACGTCGAGGTCCAGCACCGTCACCTGCGCCTCCATGCCCGATGCCAGCCAAGCGGCGTTGCGCCCGGAGGTGCCCGCCCCGATCACCACCACGTGCGCCGGGGCGACGCCGCTCACCCCGCCGAGCAGGATCCCGCGCCCGCCACGCTCGCGCTCCAGCGACGCGGCGCCGACCTGAGGTGCCATGCGGCCGGCGATCTCGGACATGGGCGCCAACAGGACCAGTTCGCCGGCACGGTCCTCCACCGTCTCGTAGGCGATCGACGTGGTACCGGCCTGCAGCAGGGCGTCGGTGAGCTTGCGGTCCGCGGCGAGGTGGAGGTAGGTGAACAGCGTGAGGTCGGCCCGCAGGTAGCCGTACTCATTCGGCACAGGCTCCTTGACCTTGAGCACGAGTTCCGCGTCGCCCCATGCCTCGTCGGGTCCCGGAACGATCGTCGCGCCGGCTCGATGGAACGCCTCGTCGGTGATCGCCGACCCCAGGCCGGCACCGGCCTCGATCAGCACCTCGTGACCGTCCACGGCGAGCTCACGGACCCCGGCGGGCGTGATGGCCACCCGGAACTCGTTGTCCTTGATCTCGCGCGGCACCCCCAGCTTCACGTGCGGACCTTCCTCCGCAGCTCAGCCTACTGGCGCGCCGAACCGGCCCCTCGGGCCCGGCCGGCGCGACCCGGAGCCCTCGGGTGGTGGTGGTCGCGACCCGGGGCCACCAGGAGTGGCCGGTCGCTACCCGGAGCCCGCGGGACCGGCCGAAAGAAGCAGCCCGATCACGGTCTTGGCGTCGCTGATGGTGCCGTCGCGGACCGCTGCGAGCGCGTCCGCGAGGGGCATGCGGACCACCTCCATGTCGGCCTCCTCGGCCTTGGGGGTGAAGTCCGCGGGGAGGCCCTCGTTGCTGAGACCCCTCGCCAGGTACAGGTGGGTGACCTCGTCGGTCCAGCCGGCCGAGTTGCGGAAGCTGAACAGCGGTTCCAGACGGTCGGCGACGAACCCCGTCTCCTCGGTGAGCTCGCGGGCAGCGGCTTCCTGAGGATCCTCGCCCTCACGATCCAGCTTGCCGGCGGGGATCTCGAGCATGTACTCGCCGAACGGGTGGCGGTACTGGCGCAGCAGGAGCACGGTCCCGTCGCCCGCCAGCGGCACAACGCCGACGGCGTCCGGCTGCTCGACGACCTCCCGTTCGCCGACCGACCCGTCCGGCATGCGGACCCGGTCCCGGCGGACCCGAGCGAAGACGCCCTCGTAGACCTGCTCGGAGCTGACCGTGTCGAACCAGCCCCCCCGGGCGCCGTCCCCGCTCAGAGGTCGGCCTCGAGAGCGACCTCGACGGCGGGCCGGCTGCCGACCTCGACCCCGTCCTCCAGGTGGGTCGCGCGACCCAGCGCCTCGCGCGCCTCGCCGACGGTGGGCTCGTCGAGTTCGACCGGCAGCTGGCCTGCGGTCTCGCGGTGCCGCTGCACTGCCGCCCCCACGAAGCCGGCGAAGAGCGGATGCGGCCGGTTGGGACGCGACTTGAGCTCCGGATGCGCCTGCGTCGCGATGAACCACGGGTGGTCGACCAGCTCGACGAACTCGGCGAGCCTCCCGTCCGGGGACTCACCCGACACGGTCATACCGTGCCGTTCCAGCACGCCCCGGTAGCGGTTGCTGACCTCGAAGCGGTGACGGTGCCGCTCGTACACGACCGGTTCGCCGTAGACCTGTCGGACGCGGCTTCCCTCCCGCAGCTTGGCCGGGTACGCGCCCAGCCGCATGGTCCCACCCTTGTCGGTGACGTCACGCTGGTCTGCCATCAGGTCGATCACCGCGTCGGGGGTGTTGGGCTCGAACTCCGACGAGTGCGCGTACGGCAGCTCGGCGACGTGGCGCGCGAACTCGATCACCGCCACCTGCAGCCCGAGGCACACACCGAGGAACGGGATCTCGTGCGCACGCGCGAACTCCACGGCCGCGATCTTGCCATCGATGCCGCGCACGCCGAAACCGCCCGGCACCAGGATCCCGTCGCAGTCCGCGAGCCGCCGCGCCGGGCCTTCGTCCAGCAGGTCGTCGGACGAGATCCAGCGGATGTCGACGTTGACCCCGTGCGCGAGCCCCCCGTGGCGCAGCGCCTCGGCGACCGACAGGTACGCGTCGGGCAGCTCGACGTACTTGCCGACCAGCCCCACCGTCACCACCTCGCGGGCGGAGCGGACCCGGCGGACGATCTCCTCCCAATCGGAGAGGTCGGGGGCGACCGCCGGCAGTCCCAGCCGGCGGCTGACCACCGTGTCGAGGCCCTCGTCGCGCAGCATCAGCGGCACCTCGTACAGCGACTCGCAGTCCTCGGCGGAGACGACCGCTTCGATGTCCACGTCGCACAGCAGCGCGATCTTGCGCTTGAGCGACGGTGACAACGGCCGGTCGGAGCGGCAGACCAGCACGTCCGGCTGGATCCCGATCGAGCGGATCTCGCGCACCGAGTGCTGGGTGGGCTTGGTCTTCAGCTCGCCGGACGCCGCGATGTACGGCACCAGCGCGACGTGCACGTAGCACACGTGGTCACGGCCGATGTCGTGGCGGAGCTGGCGGATCGCTTCCAGGTAGGGCAACCCCTCGATGTCGCCGACGGTGCCGCCGACCTCGGTGATGACCACGTCGGTGTCATCGGCCAGCGCGAGGATGCGGTCCTTGATCTCGTTGGTGATGTGCGGGATGACCTGCACCGTCTTGCCCAGGTAGTCGCCGCGGCGCTCCTTGTTGATGACCGACAGCCAGACCTGGCCGGACGTGACCGACGAGCCGCGCGACAGGCCCTCGTCGACGAACCGCTCGTAGTGGCCCAGGTCGAGGTCGGTCTCGCCTCCATCGTCGGTGACGAATACCTCGCCGTGCTCGAACGGGTTCATCGTGCCGGGATCGACGTTCAGGTACGGGTCGAGCTTCTGCAGCGTGACCCGCAGGCCCCGGGCCTTGAGCAGCCGACCCAGCGACGCGGCGGTGATGCCCTTGCCAAGCGCGCTCGACACCCCACCGGTGACGAAGACGTGCTTGGCGCGGCGCCTGCCACGCTCGCGCACCGCGTCGCGAGCCATCCCGGACGTCTGTGTCAGCGGTGCGACCACGCGCGACCCTCCGGCCGATCCCCGGTGGGCCTCTCCGGCCCCCTGGCGGGTCCTGTGACGGGTCCTCGCCCGGGCCGTCGCATGGACCCGTGGTCGGCCCTTCGCCGGCCTTCAGGTCGGTGCGCCGGACAGCCCCCGAGTGCCGCACCCGTCCTTGCCGGGCCACGCCCTGTGGCCCGCCTCACGGTAGCAGCGCCGTGTCCGCGCACCGAACAGGCGCGGCAGGCCCCGCACAGCACCCGCCCGGCGGCACCGTCAGGGCTGGCGTTTGATCTCCACGTGCACGTGGGGGTGCGGCGCCCCGTCGAGGTACTTGTCGACGTGCGACACGAAGGGGAACTGGGTGGCTCCGCCGGCCACGATGGTGTCACCGGCCAGGACATGTTGGCCCGGCGCCACCTGCAGCCCGCTGATGTGGAGCATGGTCACCACCAGATCGGGACGCTCAGCCGACCGGATCGACACCCGACCGTCCGGGTACGTCCCGTACAGCAGGTTGGGGCGTGCGTCGATGACCGTGCCCGTCACCACCGCGCGCACCGGCTCGCCGGGTCGCATCACCACGTCGACGGCGGACGTGGCTTCGGGGCGGCGCCCCCGCGACGACAGCACCGCGTAATCCTGGCCGGTGGGTCGGTCCGGCGTGCCGTGGAAGCGCGGGTTGTCGATGGCGACCGCGTGACCCATCGGCAGGAGCCCGAACGCCTGCGCGGAGTAGGCCTCGTGGAAGCCCACCAGCACGGGGTCGGCGCTGGGGGTCCACATCTGCAG
>DASZZX010000370.1:0-4650 GCA_036260415.1 Nitriliruptorales bacterium | reverse complement strand
CGCGGCTCGGCTCGAACGCGCCCTGCACCCGCCCCGCCGTCCCGCCGGGTGCCGCCACGGCTCCGGTGGGGACCGTGATCGCCAGCGTGTCCCGAGACGCCTCGGGGACCGATCCGAACGCGAACGGCAGGGAGACGCGATCGACCCCGGCCGGTGTGGCGGAGGCGGTCACGCTGAACTCGATGTCGAGGGTCACGTCCAGGCGGGCGATCGAGTCCGAGTGCATCACCAGTCCGATGACGTGGTGGTCGTGGTCGAGCTCGGCACAGCCCAGCGCGTCCTTGAGGAGAACGGAGAAGTCGGGGGTGGTGGCGGGATCCACGAGGTCGCCGACGTGCACCCAGAAGGCCGGCTGCCCCTCGACCGCCATCGTCAGGTTGGTGGGCGGCGAAGCGACCCGCAGCTGTGTGATGTCCGGGCTGCCGCCGTTGCCGTTGGTGCCGGTGATGCGCAGCCCCGCCACGACTAGCCCGGGCAGGTCCTGCGCGTCGCTCTGGAGCTGGAACGGCGCGTCGCCGCCCAGGCCACCGTGCTGGTCGACCGCCGTGAAGCCACCGCCGAGGTCGACCAGCAGCGCGCCGCTCTCGAGGTCCACACCGCGGACGTGCGCCAGTCGGCGTCGCGCGTGCAGGTCGACCTCCACCCAGGCGCCGTTGCGGCGCTTGGTTGCCCCCCAGCCCTTATCGGGGTCGTCGAAGCGGATCGTCTCGAGGAAGCGCCCGTCCCCGCCGCGATCGACCGGGGTGACCGTCGCGACCGCGGAGGCGATGGTGGCGCCTGCCGGCAGGCAACGCAGCTCCAGCCGCCGGTCCCGCTCGAAGGGGCGGTCCGCCCCGCGGTGGCACGCGCGGATCCTCATCGTTTCCCTCGCTGCCTCAGGCGCGGAGCAGCACCATCAGCTTCAGCTCGTCGCGGAACTCCTGGGGGACCGCGTCCGGGAACTCGACCGGGCCGTCGTCCACCCGCCCGTGGAGGGCCGGGCCCTCCAGCCACAGCGCGACCCGGTTGAGGTCGAGGTGGGCGACCGCGACGTTGGCGGGCACGGGGACGCCGCTGAACGCGGGCGCCTGGTCGTTGTCGCCACCCGTCGCCGGCCCGCCGACGATCTTCAGCGGCCGGACCTGGAACCAGATCTCGTCCCAGTCGCCCCTGGCCTTCAGGTTGGCGACGTCGCGCTCCTCTCTGCAGCAACGCTCGAACCAGGGCGAGTGGCAGTACTGCAGGTCGTCGAAGTCGTCGTTGGGTTCGGAGAAGAAGGCCTGCCAGAACTCGACCTCGAGGTCCTCGAGGCTGGTCGAGTCGGTGTACTCGACGTTGTAGCGCACGAGCATGTCAGCGAACGGGATCCCCAGACGTGGGAAGCCGTCGGGCTGGATGTCCACCGTCCTGGTCCCCCGACGGGACGCGCCTGCACCGTCAGTCACCCGGATGCGCTTCTCGCTGCTGTGGTGCAGGTAGAAGGTGACCTGCGCCGGGAAGGGTTCGTCGTCCTCCCGACACACGACCTCGAAGTGCAGCAGCTTGTACACGTCGACGAGCGGGCAGTCGCCGAGGCCGTGCTCGATGACCCTGACCTCCCCCTCGGGGAGGATCTTGAAGACCTTGCGGTACCCGCTCTCGGCCCGCACCGCGTCGAGGATCCGCTTGCGTAGCTCCTCGGTCAGCTCGTCGACCGACAGGCCGTCGAGCGACCTGGCGTCGTCCGCGCTCGCCACGTGCGTGATGCGCCCGGCGGCCTCGGCGGACGTGGCCTCGATGTCGTCGCGGATCTGGCGCTGGAGGTGGTTCCAGTCCTCGGCCGTGATCAGGTCCCCCGGGTTGCGTTCGATGTACACACGGTCGTGCTCGGGCATGTCTCGTTCCTTTCTCACGGTCAAGCGGACAGGGCTCGATCTCTCGTGACACGTGCGTGGATCCCCGCGGCCTTCGCGACGAGGATCCCGGCCGGACCGGGCGCCAGCAGATCGGAGGCCAGGGTCGGCAGGCCGTCCGCACCGGCCCCGGCCACGCTGGGCCGCCGGGAGGAGGGAGCGAACGCGCACCCGGCAGGGGGACGGTCGCCGGTGGCTGCAACCGGTGGCCAGCCGGCGACGACCGCCCGGGCGTTCTCGAAGCGCCCGCCCGGGTAACGGATCTCCAGGTCGTAGATGGCCGGTCCCGACGTGCGGGCGGTCACCGTCACGCTGTTCGCCCACGTGCCGGGATGCCGAGCACGCAGCTCCAGGACGTCGCCGCCCAGCCCCTCCTCGCTGAGGTACAGCCGGGCCTCCTGCGTCGCGGTCCCCAGCGTGAGCGGCTGTGGGTCGCGGAACGGCGGCGCGACCGCGGACCATCCGATCGGCACCCGCGGGACGAGGTGCGCCTCCACCAGCGCTGACCCGGCCTTGACCGCCGTCAGCACGTGCTTGGGGTCGTCGAACGGCTCGGTGACCACCCCCGGGAAGGTCTCGGCGTCGACGCTGCCGAGGCGTCCCTCCCCGAACCGGGCCCCGTAGCGCTCGTCGAGGCGGTCCGGGAGGTTGACGACCAGTGCCCCGGCACGGTGCTCGTCCCACCTGGCCGTCAGGCGGCTGCGCGGCATGCTGTGCCCGGCCCCGGCGAAAGCCGTCCGGATGTCCGGCGCAGCGGAGAAGCGGCTCGCGTCGAAGATCCCGATCTCGGTGCAGTCGCCGCCGGCGAACACGTCGGCGTCGAACCTGGCGTCGTCGAAGCGCGCCGCGTCGCACTCGAGGAACGCGAACCTGTTGCGACCGCGGGTCAGGCGCAACAGGTGGTCGGCCCGACCATGGAGCAGGATCGAGGCGGGGGGGACCGGTCGGGTCCCGGCCTCGTCGGTGATCGTGGCGGCAACGACGCCGTCGACGACCGTCACCTCGACGCGCCCGCCGGCACTGACCGCTGCGGCGACACGCACCGACCACGGCCGGTCCAGCGCGGCGATCTTGGGTCCGACCGTGCCGGCGAGGCTGTCGATCCGCACGCTGACGGTGGTTGCGTCCGCCCCGTGGTTGTCGATCGCGAACCGGGAGCCGTGGCTGAGGTCGGTGTCGAGCTGGCGTGTCTGCGGCGGGTACTCCTGGATCTCCAGGCGGCGCAGCGCGAGCAGCTCGACCGAGCTGGTCGCCCCGGCGGTCGGTGAGGTCATGCGCAGCCGGTCGTCGGGCGTGGCGTCTGGCCCACCGGGCAGCACGTCGTCGATGGCGGCGATGATCTCGGCGAGGACGGTGGCGTCCGGCGATCCACCGGCGACGTCGATGTCGACGGGGCGGGCGCCGTCGATCGCCAGGCGCACGATCGATCCGTCGGTGAGGTCGAGGGGGGAGATCAGGTCGGCCTCGCCGGTCAGCACCGCCGGCTGGGCCGCCTGGCCTTTGGCCTCGTTCTCCACCGCCCCGAAGATGGCGCTGCGGGCGTCGCCGGTAGCGGCACGGTCGATCTCGATCCTGCTGGCCGATCCGCTGGTGGGTGAGGCGACGCGCAGCCGCCCCTCGATGATCGAGGCGACCGCATCGGACGCCACGTTGATGGCCGTGGCGATCTCGGAGGGAGTGGGTGCGAGCGGTTCGGCGGCGCGGGCGGCGACGTCCACGATGACCGGGGCGGCCCCGTCCACGCCGATCCGCAGCAAGGATCGCGGCCCGAGCGGTCCGGTGGATGCGAGGTCGACGTTGCCCTCCACCTCCGCGGGGGCGGCTGCGGCGCCGGTGTAGGTGCGTGGGCTGACGCCCAGGAGCTGACCGGTGGCGTCGCTGCCCGTGGTCGGTGTCGCGATCTCGATACTGGCTCCCGCGCCTCTGGTCGGGGAGGTCAGGTGCAGGCGGGTGCCGTCGTGGGAGGCGATCCCGGCGCCCAGGGTGGCGTTGACGATCGTGACGATCTGGCTGAGGGTGCGGTGCACCGGGTCGACGTCCCCGACGGTGACGTCGACCGGCGCGCCGCCGTCGATCCCGAGGGCGAGCGCCGCGCCTGCGGGCAGGTCCACGCCCGCGGACAGGTCCACGACGCTGGTGAGGCTGACGCCGGTCGCGTCCGTCCCCCGCACGAGCCCGGTGGCGAGACCCAGCGCCTCGACGGCGTCGCGGGCCCGGGTCGGTTCGAGCACGATGGCGCTGTCGCCGCCGGCGGTGGGCGAGACGAGGAGCACGACGTGACCGTCGGTGGACGCGACGGGACTGCCCAGCGCCGCGTTGATGGCGGCGACGATCTCGTCGGGCGTGGTCGCACGTGGTCGGGGTCCGGCGCAGTCGATCTCGACCGCGTCGCCTCCGTCCAGGCGCAGGCGTAGGTGGTTGCGGTCGCGCAGGTCGACCCCACCGATCAGATCGTTGGCGCCGACCAGACGCGCCGGGCTGGGATCAGCTCCGGTCGCGAGCCGTGCGGTGAACCCGAAGATGCGCGTCCCCGCGTCGTCGGTGATCAGCGCGTGGGACAGGAACCGGCGACGGACGGTCGTGGTGAGCGGGTGGACCTCGATCGAACCGCCGGCCCCGTCGGTGGGGGACACCAGGATCAGGTGGGCACCGTCGTCGGTGGCCACGTCGGCCCCGAGCGCGTCGTTGATCGCGGTGACGAGCTCGTCGAGGGACACCGAGCGGGGATCGGAGGCGTGGCTGAGCAGGTCGACCGCGACAGGCGAGCCGTCGTCGACGG
>DASZZX010000369.1:0-2867 GCA_036260415.1 Nitriliruptorales bacterium | reverse complement strand
CAGCCCGCCCCACGCCACCAGGCCGAGCCACTCGCCGACCCGCCACACCCGGCCGGGAACGGACGGGTCGATGGACGCGAAGCGGCCGTGGCGGGTGACACGGGCGGCCAGCGGGACGTCGAGCCCCCAGCGCGGTCGGGGCGGGGACTCAGCCCAGAGGTCGGGGGGCGGCCACCAGCTCATCCGGTGGCCACCCACACGTGCTTGACCTGCGTGTACGTCTCGACCGCGTGCCGTCCTAGCTCGCGCCCGAACCCCGACCGCTTGTAGCCGCCGAACGAGACCGCGGCGTCGAAGTCGCCGAAGGTGTTGACCCAGACGGTCCCGGCCTGCAACCGGCGGGCCACCCGGTGGGCGCGCCGGACGTCGTCGGTCCAGACAGAGGCAGCCAGACCGTAGGGCACCGCGTTGGCGACGTGCACCCCCTCGTCCTCGTCCGAGAACGTCTGCACCGCCAGGACCGGACCGAACACCTCCTCCTGCGCGATGCGCATGCCGACCTGCACCCGGTCGAACACGGTGGGTTCGAAGAAGAAGCCCACGTCGAAGCCGCCCGACCTGTGCCCGCCGGTGACCAGTTCGGCGCCCTCGCCGGCGGCGACGTCGACGTAGCCGGCCACGCGCTCGTACTGCTCGCGTGACACGACCGGCCCCATGCGACTGTCCGCATGCCAGCCCGGCCCCACGACGGTCGACTCGGCGACGGCCTTCAGCCTCGCGATCAGCTCGTCGTGGATGCGTTGGCTGACGACTAGCCGTGTGCCGGCGGTGCAGACCTGGCCCGCGTTGTAGAAGCAGGCGAACGCCGCCCTCCGGGCGACGGTGGCGACGTCCACGTCGTCGAACACGACCACCGGCGTCTTGCCGCCCAGCTCGAGCGTCACCCGGTGCAGGTGCTCGGCGGACGCGCGCATGACCAGCCGGCCGACCTCCGTCGAGCCGGTGAACGTGACCGCGTCCACGCCGGGGTGGGCCACCAACGCCGCGCCGGCCTCCTCCCCCACCCCGTGCACCAGGTTGGCCACACCGGGGGGAACGCCGACCTGTCCCAGCAGCCGGAACAGCCACAGGGCCGACAGCGGCGTCTGCTCCGCCGGCTTGAGCACCAGCGTGTTGCCGAACGCCAGGGTCGGCGCCACCTTCCACGCCGCCATCAGGAACGGGAAGTTCCACGGGATTATCTGGCCGCACACCCCGACCGGCTCCCGCAGCGAGTACACCAACCGGTTGGGAGCCGACGGGATGGTCTCGCCGTAGGTCTTGTCCACCCAGCCGGCGAAGTACCGGAAGCAGTTGGCGGCTGCCAGGACCTCGGCGCGGGCGTGGCTCCACGGCTTGCCGTTGTCGAGGGTGTCGATCCACGCGAGGTCGTCCGCGTCGTCGGCGATCAGGTCAGCGACCTGTTGCAGGACGCGCGCTCGTGTCACGGGAGGCACGCTGCTCCACCGGCCGTCCTGGTGTGCGCGCCGGGCTGCCTGCACCGCCGCGTCGACGTCATCGGCGTTGCTGCGCGGCACCGCGGCCAGCACCTCCTCGGTGGCCGGATCGAGATCCTCGAAGGTGCCGCCACCGACGGCGGGGCGCTCGGTCCCGTCGATGAGGTTCGCCCCCGCCTCCCGCAGGTACCGCTGCGCACGCTCGGGGACGTCACGACCTGCCCGCACGTCGACCGCCATGCCGGGCTCCGCTCCCCCACGTTCGCCGGGCGGCCAGGGTACTCGGACGGTCATGGTGACCGGCGAGCCCGCTGTGCCTCGCCACGGGTCGCTGACCACCAGCGCGCCAAGGACCGTCGGCCGACAGGGCAGCGATCAGGGTGTGTCGGGCTGACCTTGCAGCACCGTCAGGAAGCGCCGGTAGCTGTCGTAGCGGGCAGGGTCCACCGCGCGTCCCAGGAGACGTGGCACCGCGCAGCCCGGCTCGCCGTCGTGCAGGCAACCGGGCAGCGCGCAGTCCAGGTCCCGCAGCTCGGGGAAGGTGGTTGCCAGCTCGTCCGGAGGGACGTGCGCGATCCCGAACGAGCGCACGCCCGGGGTGTCCACCAGCCACGCGTCGTCCATCTGGGGGACGCGCAGCGCGCGGGGAGCGGCGGTGGTGTGGCGTCCCCCGTACCGCCCGACCTCTCCAACCTGCCGCGGGAGGCCCGGCACCAGCAGGTTCGACAGGGAGGTCTTGCCTACACCCGAGTGCCCCGCCATCACGGTCCAGCACCCGGCCAGCAGGTCGCGCAGGCGGTCCAGTCCCTCCCCGGTCCGGGCGCTGGTGTGCACCACCGGGTACCCCACACGCCCGTAGCGTCCCGTGATGTCACTCGCGTCGCCTGGCAGGTCGACCTTGTTGACGCACACCGCCCCGTCCAAACCGCCCGCCTCGGCCGCCACCAGGATGCGGTCGACGAACCGGGCGCCGACCTCGCCCTCGTCCAGGGCGACGACCGCGATCACCTGGTCGACGTTGGCGGCCATGAGCCGCTCCTCGGCCACGAGGTCGTCGGCCGTGCGCAGGAGGACGCTGTCGCGCGGCAGCCGGTCGACCACCCTGGCCCGGTCGTTGGGTCGCCGCGGCGGCCGCAACCGCACGCGATCGCCGACCACCACCGGCTCACCGCGCATGGCGCCGCCGTAGACGGCCTGCAGCTCGTCGCCGTCGAGCAGCACGTCCACCCACCCCTTGTGCAGCCCCACCACCTGCCCCACGGGGAGGCTGGCGAGGTCGCGCCGGGCGCTGGCCGGCCGCGGTCGGCGCGCGGTTTCCTCCTCGCGCCCCTCCCACTGCTCCTCGACGTGCTCAAGGTCGATGCGTGGCACGGCCGGATGGTGCCACGGCGGTGCCCCGGGCGCGTCGGCTGGCGCTAGCGTGCGCGCAGC